>CANLQR010000600.1 GCA_947492135.1 Deltaproteobacteria bacterium
CCGAGGTCTTCCGCGCGCGCGCGCCGTTTTTCGCCGAGCAGGTCCGTCGCCAGCTCACCGAGCGACTCGGCGAAAATGCGCTGCTCCAAGACGGCCTCCGCATCGAAACGACGCTCGAGCTGCCCGCAGAGGCGATGGCCGACCGTGCGGTCGACAACGCGCTGCGCGACATGGATCGGCGCCAGGGATTCCGCGGACCTGTGGCCCATCTTTCCGATCCCGGGGCTCAGGCCGAGCTGCAGACCCGCTTGAGCGCCGAGTACGGCACCGCTGGGCTGGACGCAGACGACTGCGTGCCGGCGGGACCCGATGAGCGGCTGCAGCTCGAGTGTCCCAACGAAGAGGGCGCCGGATGCACGCCAGCGGCTCAACCGATTCCGGCCGAGCCCGACTGCACGCCGCGCTGGCGCCTGGCCTTGGTCGAGCGCGTCAACAAGTACAATGCGTGGGTCAGGGTCGGCGGATTCGAGGCGTTGCTGCCGCTGCGCCACATGAACTGGGCTGCGCGCTACGATCGAAACACCGGCGTCAACGACAAGCGCATCGATGACGTGCGCGACGCGCTCGAGGCCGGGGACGTGGTCTGGGTGCGTCGAGCACCGCTTTCGAAGCGGCCTCAGTCAGGCAATGAGGACATCACGTTGCCCGAGGTCGAGCTCGGACAGATTCCGCGCGTCGAAGCGGCAATCTATTCGTACGACCATCAGACCGGCTACGTGTTCGCGATGCAGGGCGGCCACGACTATGACCGTTCGCAGTTCAATCGCACCACGCAGGGCTGTCGCCAGCCCGGCAGCGTCTTCAAGGCCATCTACTACTCGCTCGCGCTCGACGGCCGCAACTTCGACATGGGCACGGTGCTCGAGGACCGACCGTACCAGCCGGACCCCGGTGAGGAATGGAATCCGCAGAACATCCACGGGACGCTGTCGGGCGAGGTCCTGCTGCGCAACTCGTTCATCTTCTCGCTCAACCTGCCGTCCATCCGCCTGTTCAACCGCCTCGGCGCCGACAACGTGGTCCGTTGGGCGCGACGGCTGGGGTTCACCACCGAGTTGATCGCCGACAAGGCGCTGTCGCTGGGCGCGTCGTGCGTGCGGACCGATGAACTCTCGCGGGCGTTCGGCACCTTCGTTCGTGGCGGTCGATGGGTCGACCCGCTCTACGTGCGTCGCGTGACCGACAAAAACGGGCTCGTCGTCATCGATGAACGCCACCCCTGGGACGAGGCGATGGATGTCGGTGGCCGCATCGATGCGATGGCCCGCGAGGGGCTGACGCCGCCCAACCAAGTCGTCGATCCTGGGACCGCGTTCCTCATCACCAAGATGATGCGCGACGTCGTCACCAACGGCATCGCGAAGACCGCCAACAAGGCCGGGATCCCGGCGGGCGGCAAGAGCGGGACCGCCTCGAAGAACGCCTACACCACGGACACGTGGTTCGTCGGCTTCACCTCTCGGTTCGTCACCGCGGCCTGGATGGGCGACGACACCTACGAGCGCTCGCTCGGCGACGAGGATGCGAGCTACACGACGGCAACGCCGATGTGGACCGATTTCATGCGACGCGCTGCCGCCGGGATGCCTCACCGGATGGTCCCGGTGCGACGACCTGCTGGCATCCGGCCGCGGATGGTGGAGTGGCAGGGCGGCGAGGGCTCGCGCAGCGCCATGCTCTACTTCCACGCCGGGACGTGAAAAAGGCCCTCTTCGTGCGAGGCACGAAAAGGGCCTTGGACCTGGCCGAGCTGGACCAAACCCGACTATTTGCTCGCCGCGCACTCGGCGATGTTGCCAGCCTTGTCGTAGCAGACATCGCTGCTACCGAGCACATCGCTGACCACGTCCATCAGTTTCTCGTCGCTACCCACGTTCGGTAGCCGCTCGCCGATTCGCTTTTCGGCCTTGCCGTCGACCACCGCGAGCACGATGGCACCGTGCACGGCGGTCATGTCGAACGACCGGACGCGCTCACCATTCATCGCCGTCCACTCGTTGTAGCGAAGGATCGGCGCCTTGGTCTTGGGGTCCTGCTTGACCTTGGCATCGGGGCTCATGCCAAACCACTTCCGGAACTTCTCGTCGGCCACCTGCTCGTAGGTCTTGCCGGGGAAATTGTCGGTGGAATAGGCATAGACCACCTTCCACAGCTCGCCGTCCTTGAAGAAGTAGTACTTGCGCAGGCCCGACTCACCGCGGGTCCAGATCATCTCCTCGTTGGCATCGTCCTCGTACTCGAACTGGATCAGCGAGACGCCCCAGCGGTGGTTCCCGTTCTTGACGAACTTGACGTGGTTCTCCTTGGCCTGGCGAAGCTGGTCCTTGCGCCACTTGTTGTTGCCATCCTGGAGCATCGGGTCCTTCGACTTGCCCTGGCGCTCGGCGTACTCCTTCTCGATCTCGCGGGTGACGAGCTTGAAGACCTCGTCGGCGCTCTGACCAAAACGGAACTCCCCCATCAGCTGGACCACGCCGTAGGACGCGGAGACCTGGGGCTTGGGGTCGACCTCCTTGCACACCTTCTTCTTGCCCTTGCCGGTGCACTTTTGGACAGGGGTAGGCTTGGGCGGAAGCTTGGGACCCTTGGCGACCTTGGGATCCTCCGGCGCGACCTCCGGGACCGGCTCGTCGGTGCCGAGCTCGTCGCCTTCATCCTCTGCGTCGGAGTCTTCCCCGCCCCCGAGGTCATCGCTCGATTGAGCTTGGACCGTGGGCCCTAGAAGGTTGCTGGAATCCGGGTCCTCTGTGCCCTTCTCCTTCTTGCACGCCGACAAAGAGAGCACGAGACCGAGCGAACAGAACAACGACGAAACCCGCATGGATGGCTGCCTCCGAGGGCGGACACTAGCACAGCGCCGGGACCCCTTGCAGCGCTTTGGCCCTTGCAGGGGCGCACGCGGTCCGCCCACGAAGACTCTTACAGGTCGCTGGGCCCTGCCCCGGGCTGGGGGCGGGACAGCGACACGCTGGCGCCTGTCAGGGCATCGGGGTCGACCACCACGTCCAGTTCAGGCCCGTCGATGGACCCGTGGCAACCGCCACAAACGCCATCGAAGAAGGTCCGGCTGATCCCCAGGCTGGTCTGCTCACCTGGGCCAAACTGGTGCTCCTCGGTCATCGTCAGCAATGGCGTGTCACCACGCCGCAGCTCGAGCACCACCGGCTCGCCGGCCGGCACCCGCACGAATGCAGAGCCGTCGTCGGCCAGGGCGTGGGTCCCGATCAGCTCCCACGACTCGAAGGTTCCACCGTCCCCAGCTCCGCCGGGGGGCGCCGCAGCGCGATAGATCGCGAGCGTATCACCGTCGGCCAGCGCCTCGAGCTCCCGCCCGCCGCGATGGTTGTTGGACAACAACGTGGCCAGCATCGGGAGATCGGGAAAGTGCGCCCAGGCCTCGTTGGGGCCCGCGGCCGCGCCGACGTTCGTGCCGCCAAATACCAACTGCGGGAGATTGACGAAGACCCGGCGCAGCGACCGTGCGTGGGCAACGACGCCATCGACCTGGAAACCCGGCCCACCGGCGATCAGCGTGCGAGCGCCGGTCACCGGATCGAACAACACCAGGTCGTAGTCGACAGCGGCGCCGGCATTGCTGAGATCGATCGATCCCGCGGCGTAGCTGACGAGCACCCGGCCGTCGAACGCGGGGTGCGGCGAGCGATAGGCCCCGTTCGCGACCCCCTTGCCGGCGTTCGCCGCCGCGGGATCGAGCAGGGTCAACGCTGGCGCGTAGCCCGGCTCGTCGACCCTTGCGGCTTCGAAGGGGCCGAGGCTGCGGTTGAACGTGGCCAGCGCACCGCCTGAAAACAACGCCGCAGGATCCGACAGGATCATCACGAAGTCGCGATCGGGTGCCTCGCGGATGAACGTCGCCTGACCGAATCCCACGGTCTCGCGCTGCGCGAGCAACGGGTGGTAGTCGGTGAGGTCCCAGTTGATGCGCCGTCCCGACAGTTGATAGAAATCCGACGTGGCCTTCTCGGTGGTCATCGTGACCTGCCCGTTGTGCATGACCGCGGGGCTCAGCTCTGAGCCGTTGAGAAAGGTCATTTGCCCGAGATCCGCGCCGTCAGGCGTGACGCGCCACAGGTTGCTCGCGGGTAGGCGATAGCGTGGCGACACGTTGGCGCTGCCCGAACGACCGGCACGCGTCGAGGCATAGACGATCGCGCCCCCCGGTGCGCGCAGCGGATCATCGGGGATATACACGGGATCGAAGTTGTGAATCGGGACGCCGTTGGCGCTGCCTTGACCATCCGTCGTCACCTGTCGGCAGTTCGCGCCGTCGAGGTCGGACTCGAACAGGTCGAGACCGTCCGCCTCGCTGTCGCTCAGTGCGAACACCATCCGCGTGCCGTCGTACGAGATTTCGGGGCGTCGGACGTCCATGGCCGTGAACGTTCCGCAGCCCGTCAGGTCGATCTCGACGCCCGTGAGGGGCGCACCGGGGTCGCTCAACCGGCCGTCGGCGGCCATCGTGAGATCGACCCGCATCAGACGCGCGCCGGGGCGGAACGTCGCGAAGTCGATCACGCGGTCGGCATCCGCGGGACGATCGACGTAGATCACCGGCACCGGGTCGCCCTCGGCCAGCGCGGTCACTTTTTGTTCGGCAACCGCCG
>CANLQR010000601.1 GCA_947492135.1 Deltaproteobacteria bacterium
GGCAACGGCAAGGTCGTCGGGATCGCCTTCCAGAAGCTCCAAGGTGGCGAGAACATCGGCGAGATGGTGCCCCCTCCCCTGATTCGCGCGTTCCTGGATGGCGCGGTGACAGGGCGATCGCCCGAGGTCCCAGCGTTCGGGGTCGCCACGCAGACACTGGAAAATCCCCTACTCCATCGCGAACTGGGACTGGGCCAGGGGGATACCGGAGTCCTGGTCGTCCGCGTGGAGCACGGCGGCACCGTCGACGGCGCCTTGCGACCCCGCGACGTGTTGCATGCGATCGATGGGGTCGCGATCGCCAACAATGCGACGATCCTCTACCTCGGCCGCCACCGCACGCGCTTCGAAGCCGCGCTCACCGGCCGCTATGTGGGCGAAACCGTGGAACTGACGATCACCCGCGACAAACAGCGGTTCAACGTCACCACGACCTTGCGGCCCCGGGTTCGCCTGGTGCCGCGCCCCGGCTACGACACGTTGCCGGCCTACTTCGTCTACGCTGGCTTCGTGTTCCAGCCGCTGTCGGAGGATTTTCTCGCGACCTGGAACGAGTGGTGGAACAAGGCGCCCAAGGAATTTCTGTTCCACTACTACTATGGGTTCCGCTCCCGCGACCGGCGCGAAGTCGTCATCATCACGCAGGTGCTCGCGGACGAGATCAACGTCGGCTACGGTCACCTGCACAGCGAGAGCGTGGTGACGATCAACGGCGAGGTGCCGATCGACATGGTCGACTTCGTCACGCGCCTATCCACGGCGACCGGCATCGTCGAGATTGTGACCTCAGCCGGCGGCGTGATCATGCTCGACGCGCACGCCGTGGCGGCCGCAAAGTCGCGGATCCTGACCCGCTATCACGTGGTCCGCGATCGGTCTGCGGCGCTACCACAGGGCTAGGAGCCTGACCCCGTAGGGGGTCTGGCTCCTCCGTGCCCGCGCCCGTACCCTCTCACCCGCGCCGCGCGAGGGCTTCGCGGATCGTCCGCATCGCCTCGGGCACCCGCTTGCCGGGGATGTTCACCCGGGTCGGCATCCCGCCACCGATCTCGAGCAGCGTGACAAAATCCAGGCCGCTCTCGAAGTGCGCGGCGATCGTGGCATTGCCGGCCTCGATCACAATCGACACGGGTGCGAGCCGCTGGCCCATCAGCAACAACTCGGTCTTGTCGAAGGCCGGGGTCCCTGACGGGATCTCGAGCAACGCAATGCCGCCCTCGACGAGGTATCGCGCCGCAAGCCCCTCGGCCACCTCGGCGATGCGACCGAAGTCGGCCGCCGCCTCGACGATGGTGTCGCGCTCGATGCCGGCGCGCAGGCCACCGACGAGGTAGTTCACCACCCGCAGCTTGAGGGTCTCGTCGGTCCAGTGGGCACGTAGCGCCCGATCGATGCGATCGGCTTCGGCCGAGGCCACACCGATCCGCGTATCGACGACGCGGGCATCGTCATCCGCACCCGGATAGGGCTCGACGCCGCGATTGATCCACTTGGCCGCCGCGTAGAGCCCGTCGAGATCGAAGTGGCACACGATCGTGTCGACCGGGCCGGTGTCGGTGACCAGCGCTGGCGTGATCATCTCCGGGCAGGCGCCGTGTTCGGCTTTGGTCGCGAGCACGAAGCGCGGGTCCTTGATGTACTCCTCATGCATCGGGTGGTCGTGGTGATCGACCCACCGCGCCAGGCGCGGCCCGAGCTGGGCGATGAACGCTCCGGTCGTCTTCTCGAAGCCACGCCCCAGGCTCACGGCCGCAAACGCGATGTCGAGTACCACCACGCGACCGTCGAGATTGGCGGGGCGCGGTAGCTTGCGCGGACTGGCGAAGACCAGCGCGGGCATGCCACCCGACGAGGCGCTCACGCCAGCTCCGCGCGGGCGGATTCCAGCTCGCCCGCCGCATGGTGGTCGCCGGCAGCCGTAGCGGCCGCGATACCACGATCGTAGACGAGGGTCGCCTCGGGCAGCCGACCGAGCTCCCGCAGCAGGTTGCCGCACATCAAGTAGGCGGGAACGTAGCCCGGGTGGCGCTCGGCCAGCACCGTGAACGCCGCGACCGCGTCGTCATGGGCGCCACGCTTGCGCAGCTCCATGGCGAGGCCGTACTGAGGAAATGGATCGCCTGGCGTGCGCTCGGCCATCTGCCGCAGCATGGCGAGGCGATCCATTGTCATCGCTAGGCCGCACCCTTTTTGGGTGGCTGCCAGGTGCGCTCGTGCTCGGCGATGTACGCCGCCGCGGCGTCGGGTGCGAGACCGATCGCCTCGAGGAGCTTGGGCGTGCGATCGAACACCGGAGTCTCCTGGAGATGCCCGACCAGCAGCAGGTACACCGCGACGTGGAACGCCGGGTACTTGGCAAACAACACCTCGGCGCCTTCACGCAGCTGCTCGGGGGTGCGGGTCTCGCAGAAGTCCTCGTCGGTCTCGCCCTGCTTGTGGCTGATCTTGAGGTGGTCGAGAAAATCCACCAGCATCGAACGATGGTGGCGCATGAGCCACTCGATCAGCAGCGCGAGCGCGAGCTGCTCGTTGCCGGCGCCGAACTCGGCGTCGAATCGGCGGCGCCACGCTTTGAGTCGGGCGGCCCGAGTGAACGCGGTCTCGGGGACGTTGGAACCGACGCCGCCGGCCTTGAGGACCTGGCGGACCTCCTTGCCGGAGAGCTCGCCGTAGAACCCGTCGACCCGTTCGGGGCCGAGGTGCTTGCAGATCTCGATGGGCTTCATAGCGGGTACGCGACGTTGGAACGTTGAGGGGGCGGAGGCTAGCCCGCGGGCCCTCGCGACGCAAGTCGGCGCGGCGCATCGAGATTTTCTCTCCCCGTGGGACGGACGCCGACCGGCCTCGGGTGCGCCAGGCGACCACCGGGGCGCCCTCGGGGTACCCTGATGGCTCTCGGGGGAGCAAGTCATGTTTGGTCTGGGTGCACTCGTGGCGGTGATTGTGCTTGGGGGCCAAGGCCCGGATTGCCGGCGCGAGTGCGAGGCCATCCCCGCCGAGACCGACCGAGAGACCTGTCTGTTGCAGTGCGGACAACAAGAAACCCCGCGCCACGACTCGGGCTCGACCACGTGGCGCCGAGAAGAGCGGCTCGGCGGCGCCCCACCCGGCAGCCAGCACGAGCAGGAGTCAGGTACCACCACGACCGTCGAGACCACGACCGCCGACGGACTCGAGCGCACCACCGTCACGACCACGAGCAAGCGCGGCACGACGGTGAAGTCCGGCGAGCGCCCCACCCCGAGCACGCCGATGACGAACTCGACCACGGCGCGCCCGTCGACCGGCCCTGCGCCGAGCAACGCCGCCGCGGCGGGACCCTGGATCGTGCTCGCTTCGTGTCAGACCCGTTGCGATGGCGAGCGCGTGGCGAAGCCTCGAGCCAGCTGCAAGCTGACGTGTCTCGCAGCCTCGCCTGGCCTGGTGATGCGCCGGCGGCCCTACCCGCGCGTGCAGGCGTCGAGATAGGCATCGTAGCGAGCACGCAGCCGCGCCGTCGTCACCCCCTCGACACCGCCACTGATGCTGCGCCCGTCGAGGGTCGTGACCGGCATGATGCCGCGCACCGACGAGGTCAAGAAGACTTCATCGGCGGCGCGCAGTTCGTCGGGCCAGACCCTGTGGGTGTGCACCGGCAGCCCAAGCTCGACGGCCAGCTCGCAGACCAGCTCGCGGGTGATCCCCGCGAGCAACCCGGCCTGCAGATCGGGCGTACGCAACTCGATGCCGTCGGGCCCGCCGACCACGTAGAACACGTTGCTGGTGGCGCCTTCGGCGATCTCGCCAGCCCCCGTGCACAGGATCGCATCCTCGCCGCCCTCGGCGATGGCCTGGCGTAGCGCGAGGATGCTCCCGAGGTAGTTGCCGCTCTTGATCGCCGGATCCACGAGTCCCCCTTGGGTCTTGGTCGTGCCAACGATCACCACCGACAGTCCCCGCCGATAGACCTCCTCGCTCGGCACCGACAGCGGCTGCACGATGATCACGAGCGTTGGATGCTCGGATCGTCTGGGGTCGAGCATCAACGGACCGGTCCCACGCGTGACGATCACGCGCACGTAGCTCTCGAGGTTCTCGCTCGCCGCGTGGCACTGCGCGATGGTTTGCTCGAGCATCTCGTCTGCAAACGGAATCGTCAGCCCGATGCCGGCGGCGCTGCGATGCAATCTCTCGAAGTGACGTCCTAGCTCGATCGGCCGGCCGCCCGCGGTGCGCATCGTCTCGTAGACGCTGTCACCGTACAAAAAGCCGCGGTCGAAGACGCTGATCCGCGCGTCCTCGGGGTCGGTGATCGCACCGGTGGTCGAGAGATAGATCTTGGTGGCCACGGTGTCCTAGGAGGTGTTGTCGCCGCGCGCGCGGTGCTCGTCAAGCGTGGGCTCGGTCACCACGATCAATCTCGCACGCGCACGCGCACGCGCACGCGCACGCGCACGCTTTGGGGACAAACCCAAAGTCAGGCCCGCAACGCCCAGCGCACGCGCCAGACCGCGACCAACGCTTCACGGAAGATCCGTCCCGTCATCTTCGAGCGCCCCCGGGTCCGCTCGCGAAACGTGATCGGCACCTCAACGGCGCGAAAACCCAGATGGATCGCCCGCGCTGTCATCTCGATCTG
>CANLQR010000602.1 GCA_947492135.1 Deltaproteobacteria bacterium
GAACGGACCAGACACTCGATCGCGTCTGCACCATCGTCACTTTACAGAATGCCTGAAAAGTTGGGCGACGAAAAGCCCCGGGATAGCGTCACCCTAATGTCGCCAGAGGTGCTCCTTGATTCTACGTGTGGTGAGAAGCCGTTGTCCGCTGGGCCCGCATTGGGCCGAGCACCGCGGCGCGCGCGCCCCGGCGCAGGTGGCTCGTCCGGCGCTGCAGAGTCAGCTTTGTCCGCGTCGCGGGGGCAAGGGGGTCGGCGCGGCCGAGACCTCGCCTTGGTGGCGTGCGTCCTGCTCGCGAGCCTCGCGGCTCGTGACACCCACGCGGTCGAGGCGTTGCCCGCAGAGGTCGCCACGACGGCGGTGCCAGCAATGGGCGGTTTGGGCCAGAGCCGCGTGTTGCCGTACCCGATGGACTTCGTTTGGCCCACGGCAATGAGATACCTGCGGGTGGACCGCTCCTACACGATCGTCGATCGCGATCCCGACGCGGGCTTCATCTTGTTCGACTTCCCGATCGGTCCTGATGATCGCACGGGCCGGGGGAGCGTAGAGATCTTCGCGACCAAGGATGCCAGCGGGCGCGCCGCAGCCAGCGTGCAGATCACCACCGATGGCGGTCCCGTCCACCTCCCCCACGCGCTGCTCGAGGCGCTCGCCGAGAAGCTCCGTCGTGAGCGTGGGCAGCCAGCGCCGCCACCTCGCGCAACCCCACCCGACGCCCCCAAGAACAAGCCAAAGCCGGCACCCAAGCCGACCGAGGAGCCGGACACGCGCCCCGAAGACCTGCCAATTCTCGAGTGAGCACGGGCCTCGCGGGCGCGGCCCCGAGGATCCGGATTGCGCCGGCCCCCTCGAAAACGACATGCTCGCCGCCCGATGCGGGTCTACGATCTTCGGAGCGACACCGTCACCCAGCCGACATCCGCGATGCGGGCGGCGATGCTGAGTGCCCCGGCTGATGACGACGCGTACGGCGACGACGTCAGTGTCGGTCGGCTCGAGGCTCGGGTCGCCGCTCTGCTGGGAAAGCCCGCCGCCGTGTGGTTGCCGACCGGCACCATGGCGAACCAGATCGCGGTCGCCCTGCATTGCGACCGCGGGACCGCGCTGGCATCGCTGCCCGGCGCTCACGTACGCATCCACGAAGACGCCTCCGCGGCGGCCCTGTGGGGCGTGCAGATCATGCCCATCGGCGGGCGGTTTGGCTTCGACATCGAGGCGCTCGACGGACTGCTCGACGAGGAGGCGTGCGGATGGCCGCCGGTCTCGCTGGTGTGGCTCGAGAACACGCTGGGTGAAGCCGGTGGGGCGATCTGGCCGCTCACGACCGACCAAGCCCTCGCCCCCGGCGTGGATGCGCTACAGACGGTCTCGGCTCACGTGCGGGCGCACGGAAAGGCGGTGCATCTCGATGGCGCACGGCTGTGGAACGCTCACGTCGCGACTGGCGTCCCGCTGGCCGCGTGGGCCGAGACTGCCGACACCGTCAGCGTTGCGTTCAGCAAGGGGCTCGGAGCGCCGGCAGGCTCGATCCTGTGTGGGCCTACGTCCCTGCTCGCTCGTGCTCGCCGGTTGAAGCACGGGCTGGGCGGCGCAATGCGGCAGGCTCCTGCCCTGCTTGCCGCGGCGGCCGAGTACGCGCTCGACCACCACGTTGAGCGCCTCGCCGACGATCACCGCCACGCCCGGATGCTCGCCGCCGCGATCTCGACGCTTGCGCATTGGGAGGTCGCGGTGCCGCAGACAAACCTGGTGCTGGCCCGAGTCCGGCCGCCGCTGCGCCGCGCGGAGCCGCTGTGCGCGGCGCTCAGGGCGGCCGGCATTCGCTGCTATCCGAACATCGCGCGTGAAGTTCGATTCGCCCTGCATCTGGGCATCGGCGACGATGACATCGAACCGATCGCCCAAACGATTCGAAGCGCGTTGGGTGAAGACCCAACGCGCTTCGTCGACGCGCAACGGTAGTGCGCCCGGAGCTACATCTTCACGGGGTAGACCGCGCCCAAAGTGGCCTTGCGGAACTTCTTGAAGGTCGCCTTCTTCAAGGCAGCCGCGACGCAGTTGCCCAGTGGAGTGCCATTGTGGGGTGGCTCGGCGGCTGCCGAGGTGACCGCACCGGTAGCACCGGCGATCGAGAGCTTGACCTTCACGCTCTCGCCGGGCGCAGCACCGTGCTTCGAACCGCACGCCTTGGCCGCGTCCTTGACCGGCCCGACGCCGGCTTTGATCTCGGTGGTGCCAAGGGTCTCGGGAAGGCTCGGATCCGTCGGCGCCACAGGACCTGCAGGCTTCGACGGTTTTGAACTCCCCCCGCCTTTGCACTTCGCGAGCTTGGGGTCGAGAATGCAATCGACGTCGAGGCTGTCGGAGGCGGGCGCCGGCTTGCTGGGCGTCGTGGGCTTCGCCACCGGTGTGCCGCTGGGCTTGGGCGGCGTGCCACTGGGCTTCGCCACGGGCTTGCCACTGGGCTTGGGCTTGGTCGGATCGGCCTTGAGGTCCTCGGCTTCGCCGGCCTCGTCGGCCACGGCTTCGCCGGCCTCGTCCTTGCCGGCTTCGTCCTTGCCCGCCTCGTCCTTGCCGTCCTCGTCCTTGCCGTCCTCGTCCTTGCCCGCCTCGTCCTTGCCGTCGTCGTCCTTCTCTTTGGTCGCGGCCTTGGACTTGTCCGGGTCATTGTCTTCGTCGTCTTCGCCCTTGGCGACCGGCGCAGCCGTGCCGCTATTGACGACGACCGTCTCCGTCGGACGAAAGACGATGAAGGCCCCGAGACCCGCGACCGCGAGCAACAGCAGGGCCATCAACACGTAGATCGGGGCGTTCGACCGCTGCGGCGGCGCTGGGGCACCGACCGTCGCCGGGACCCCGTGCTCGGCAAAGTGCGGCTGAGGCATCAGCGGCGCGGAGACCAGTCCTCCGAGACTCGCCCCACCAAAGCTGGGCAGCGATGCGTCCTCGGGCCTGGGCCCGACGGTCATCGGCGCTGGGCCAGCGTCGGAACCAACCATCGCCCCGAGCGCGCGGATATCGATGAGCCCGGAACCCTCCGAGGAAGGTGCCTGGGTTGCCAGAGCCTTGGGCCCGGAGCGTTGTTGCGCGGCACGGGAGTTCGCGGCGTTGTTGCCTCCACCGGTCGCGAGCGCCTGCAGGCTATCGAGCGAGAACAGCACCGAGTTCTCGTTGCGCTGGCCAGTGAGTCGCGTGACCCGCGGCGAGCTCGGCTCGCCGGCGCCCGCCGATCCACCCGAGGCTGCAGCACGGGCGACCGGAGCCGCAACGGCAGCACTCGCCCGAACCGGCTGCGCCGACGCAGCCGCGTACTCGTCCTGGTTCGCGCTGGTAAAGGGGTCCTCGGCGGCGGCACCACCCGCGGCGAGATCCGCAAACGTGTCGACCTCGCCCAGCGGCAGCCAATCCTCGAAGCCTTCCTGCCAGATCGCAGTCTCGCGATCGACTTCACCAGCGGCGAAACGCTGACGGACCTCGTCCTCGGGCATCGGGCCCATGGTCTCGCCGTTGATCGCGAGGTGCCAGCCGGCCGAGGCCGGCGCCTCCGCTTCGACGTCGAGTGCGCCCGCCCCCGCCGCTTTGTCGCGGACGATGATGACATTGCTGCACTTCTTGCACCGGATCTTGAAGGTCTTCCCGCGGACCTTCTCGTCGGCAATCGAGTACTTCGCTGCACACTTGTCGCATTCGATCTTCATGCGCTGACTTCCTGAGCCCGCGCCAACGGGCATGAGCGCGACGCGCCTGTGCGAATCGCGTGAGTTCGGAGCCGAGCGCAGTATAGAGGCACGAGCGCTGGCGACACAACCGCAGAGGCGAGGTCAAAGCGGAACCTCGCACTTGGGCGGTGAGATGGGTTGCACGCGGGTTCACGGGCCCAAGACGTCCCGCCCGCGGCAGGCCGGGAAGGCCCAGCCCGGGGTTTCGGTCGAAAACACGGCATGCGGGATCGCGGGGCATCGGTCGCACGGCCTGTGGCAGCCGCATGGACCCGCGCGAACAGATCCCGGACCGCTGTGATCGCGCGACGGCGCGGGGCAGGAGCAGACATGACGCCCGCGGTGCCACGGTGTCGCCCGCTGCGAGTTCCCGGATTCATCGCGGATGGGGCCGCGCTCGCAGCAAGACGTTGAGTTTGGCGTCGCATCGTCTCATTCGAACGGGCGCCGAACAAAGATGGTCTGGTCGCGCTCGGCCCCGAGCGACACCAGCGCGATGGGGACACCGCTGGCCTCCGCGATGCGATCGAGATAGGCCCGCGCACAGCTTGGCAGCGCATCCCAGGTGCGCGCGTCGGCAAGCCTCGCGGCGAGCGACGGATCGTCGAACCCAGGGATGACCTCGAGCACCGGTCGCGCGCCGACGAGTCCGTCGCGACCTGGGTCGACGCCGTCCTCGTAGGCCACGCAGACCTCGGCGTGGCCGAGCACGGCGAGCACGTCGAGCTTTGTAATGCACAGGCCCGTCATCCCCGACAACCGCGCGGCGTAGCGCAGCGCGACCAGGTCGAGCCAGCCACAGTCGCGCGGCCGTCCCGTCGTGGCCCCATACTCGCCACCGGCGTCTCGCAAACGCTGGCCCAGCTCGCCGTCGATGCGCGAGGGGAAGGGT
>CANLQR010000603.1 GCA_947492135.1 Deltaproteobacteria bacterium
CGAGGACACGATCGTCGGGCTGCGCATGGACATCGGTGGGCGGTTGTACGACCGGCTCGAGGCGTTCTGGGCCGACGTCTGTGGGCGGTGCTGGCTTTGGCGTGAGGCACGTTGATGTCGTACTTCCTGTTCGCGCGCTCGGGTCCGAATACGGTCGACCTGCGCATCGTGCCGGTGATCGTCATCCCGGGCATCATGGGCTCGCGACTGCGGATGTCCGACGCCGAGGCGCCCACGTGGGACGTGGACGCCATCGACGAGATGCGGAAGTGGCTGTTCGCGAACGTCGTCAAGATGCGGGGCTGGCTGCACCACGACGAGAGTCCCGCCACGCTCATCACCGACGGCCCGTACACCACCGAACAGAACGCGCGAGGCTGGGGGACCCTCTCGAGCACGTATTACCGCGAGCTCCTCCTGCATCTCGAGGACGAGATCGATCTTGGTCCGGCGATCCGCTGCCCGGTGTACGCGTTCGGCTACGACTGGCGCAAGAGCAGCGGCGACTCCGCGGCGCGCCTGGTCGAGTTCACGCGCGCCACGCTCGAGGCCGAGGGCGCCGAGGAGGCGATCTTCGTGACCCACAGCATGGGCGGCCTGGTCGCGCGCGCGGCGATCAAGCGCGACGCATGGCTCAAGAGCCGGACCATCGGCGTCGTCCACCTCGCGCAGCCGGCCTGCGGCGCGCCGGTGGCGTACCGTCGCCTCTACGACGGCGCAGGCTTTCTCAGCGATGGCTGGAAAGTCGCGTGCTTGATGGGGCGGGAACCCGCCGACACGTTTCACCTCTTCTCGGCGCTCCCTGGCGCGCTCGAGCTACTGCCGTACGACCAGGGCAAGGACGACGGACGCGGCCGCCCCGTCGGTGAGTGGCTGATGTACCGCAGGACCGACGAGGACGGGCACACGTACACCGGCTGGACGGGCATCGCGACCTCGATCGGGGCCTACCAGAGTTCGACGTATCCGCCTTCGATCGCCCCGAACTTGCACCTGCGTGACCCACCACCCAAGGGCCTCACACGCGAGGAGCAGGACATGTACGTCAACGCGCGTAACGAGGCCAAGTCTCTGCTCAAGGGGGCGAGCAGGTTCGTCACGAAGCTCGGCGCATCATCGAGCGCGAACACCTGGTCACTCGCCTCGGGCGGCATCACCACCGACACAGCAGTGTGCTTCGAGCTCGGCGCCGAGGGCCTCGCGGGCGGCGCGAAGATCGACCTCGACGCGGGGCGCACCGACGACGGCGACGGCACCGTCCCGGTATGGAGCGCGTTCGGCCTCGCCGCCGCCCGCGGTGACGAGCCCCTCGACGAGGCCTCCGATCCCGAGACCACGTTCAAGTTCCTCGGCTCCGGGATCCCCCACGACACGTTCTGCGATGACACCCAGGTGCGGGAGCTGGTGGCTCGCATCATCGAGACGATGATGATGGTGCCGCTGCACGGCGTGATCGAGAGCCGCGGGCCTGAGCTGCTGACGCGACGCATCAAGGCGCTCGCGGGCAATCGCCCAGCCGAGATGGAGATCCGCGTCGCGAAGTGGTTTCGCGAGGCCCGCGGCGCGCACGTATTCTTCAACGACAACCCCGACACCGAGAAGACCTCGGATCTCACCGTCGATGGTCACCTGGTCGAGGTCAAGCTGCTCGAGGGCGCGGTGGAGGACATCGTCAAAGAGGCCACCAAGGGTCTGCAGCAGGTCGCGCGCAGCGGCACCGACGGCATCGTGGTGCTCGTCCGTGGCGATCACGCACGGGAGCACATCTCGGAGTATCACAAGGTCGCCGACGAGCTCACCGCGACGCCGGGCTCGCCGTCGATCCTCGTCCTCGAGGAGGACGAGCTCCCGCCGCTGTTCGACATCCCATCCCCCCGCGGCAACGCGAACTGACATGGCGAACACGCGAATGGTCGAGCACTTGGTCCGCGTCGGCGAGTGTGCCGCGAGCATCGCCGCGAGCGCCCGCACAACGATCGAGGCGCTGTGGAACCTGCCCGAGAACGCCGAGCTGCGACAGACGCGGGGCGACCCGTACGTGCTCGCGCCCGGTGATCGTGTGCAGGTCCCGGTCGCGCAGGGCCAACGCCACACGCTGCCGACGGGCATGCGACACGTGTTCCGACGGATCGCAACCCACACCGACTTCGAAGTCACCGCTCGGCTCGCTGGCCGGCCGCGCGCAGACATCGGCTTCGTCCTCGTCCTCGACGACGACGAAGGCCAAGCGATCGAGGGCACCACCGATGGCGCGGGTGTGGTGAGGGCCAGGATCCCCGCAACGGCGCGCCGCGGTGTGCTCCGCTTCGCCGATGGTCGCGGCACGCTGAGCTTCGGTCTGGGTGAGCTCGATCCGCTGGCGACGATGGCGGGCATCCAGGGCCGCCTGCGGGATCTGGGCGAGTACGGTCACGCGGTCGACGGCGTCTGGGGCCCCCACACCGCGCGAGCGCTCCGCAACTTCCAACGCGCGCACGGGCTGCCGATCACCGGGCACGCCGATGACGCGACCGTCGCCCGCCTCCGCGGGAGCTACGGCCGATGACGCGCCGCGGCGAGATTTAGCATGGACCGCTGGACCCCATTGCGACAGGGCGCGGGCGACGTGATCGTCGTACCGCGTAGCGCGCTGCTGTCGTCCGATCCCGCCACCATCGCATGTCTGATCGATGACGTGCTCGGACACCCCGAGGGCCGCGAAGTGCTGGCTCGCTGGCTCGGCATGGGCGAGGTCCCGTTCGAGGATGCCGAGTTGCGCGCGAGGGCGATCGCCACGCTAACGCAAGGATACTGGAGGGCGATCGAGTTGAGCCCGGCGCCTGCCACGAGCGGTCTTGCGGGTCCGAAGACCGAGCCCACGGGACCGCGCAAACCCGAGGGTCCACGACCGAAGCGGCCGACGTGGATCGCGGTTACCGTCGTCGATGACGACGGCCTCGGGTTCGCGCGAACGTCGTGGACGATCACGACCGCGGATGGCGAAGATCGGAGCATTCGTCTCGACGATGACTCGACGTGGCGTACGGACGATCTCGCGGTGTCGGGCACCTGCTACCTCCGGGTCGGAGCCACGATGCCCGAGCCGGGCGTGCCGTCGGCCGCCGGGCCGAAGGTGACCTCCGAGAGCCTATGGCTGGAGGCCGAGCCGCGGGCGCAAGTGGCTCTGCGAACCGGGATGGCACACACCGTGGTGGTCGTTCGCGGGCGCACCGAGATCGCGCTGCTCGACGAGACCGGCCGGCCCGCGCCCCAGGAGTGGTGCGAGGTGACGATCGGCGAGCGCGTGCACAAGCGCCTGATCAACGCGCAGGGTCTGCTGGTCGTGTGGCATCCTCGCCACCTCGAGTCCATCGCGACCAGCTTCGTGCTCTTGTCGGCGGACGCTGTGGTACTCGCAGGATCGCAGCCGCTCGCGACGGAGGCGAGTGGCGCATGACCGGGAGCTTTCGACTTCCTACCCGCTCCGGGCGCTCGATCGTGGTGGTGCCTGAGCACGCGGTTCGCCCTGTCGATGTTCACGCGAATGCCTGGCGCGAGCGCGAGTTGCAACAGGACCCGTTCGGTCGCGGCGCGTTCGCCCGTGCGCGAGACGACCGCTGGTTTGGCGGGGCCGGCTCGAGCGCGTCGCGCGAGCTGGTTGTGGTCGACCTCGGCATCCAGGCCGCGCCGGGACGCGCGCTGTGGAACTCGGCGGACGAGGTTATCGATTGGGATGCGCTGCCACGGCTCGCCGACCTGACGACCGTGGCGACTGGGAGCAATGAGGATGCCCTCGTCGTTCGCCAAACTCGCAACGACCCTGACGGTGCGGCCAGCATCGCCGAGCCGCCAGCGCCGCAGGCGGCCGCGACCGAGGTGTCGGTTGGCACCCGTGCGATTCGCGTGGAGCTCGGCGCGCTTGGCTTCACCACCGGTGGCGTGCTCACACTTCCGCGGCTCGGCGTAGGCCTCTGGCACCCATGGGCCGCCGTGTGCGCGGCTGCGCGATGCCTGGCGGACACGCCGATTTCAACGCTGGTCGCGCTCGGCCATACCGACCCCGAAGAACCGGTCGAGCACGCGCGGCGGCGCTGCGATGGGTTGCTGCACCTGCTGCGCGGCGAACGTGAGCCGTGGCAGGCCCTCGCGGCCGAATGGGGCCGTGTCGAAGACGTGCAGGCGCTGCTCGGCTACCTCGCAACCGCTCGGGGGTGGCCGCTCGATCGGCCGGACGTCAGTGGGGTCGTCGACGCGCGCACCCGCGAGGTGGTGCGGCAGTTTCAGCACCACTGCAACGTCGAGCGCGCGCCCACTTCGCCCCTGGAAGAGGACGGGATCATCGGCGAGCACACCCTCGGCGCGTGTTTCGATGTCGCACGCGACGATCTGCGGCTGTGGCTCGAGGTCAACGGACTCGCGCTGCAGGACCTCGAGCAAGCAGCCGCATCGGCGGTGACACTCCTGTGTGAGGGGCACTTCAAGCCCCACCGTGGCGTGCCCGAGCTGCCACCCCATCACCGCGGCCGCTTCATCGATCTCGTGCTGGTGCCCGAGCAGCTGGCACCCCCCGACCTCGCGATGGCACCCGCGGGCGCCGGGCTCTACGAGCTCGAGATGATCGAGCGCG
>CANLQR010000604.1 GCA_947492135.1 Deltaproteobacteria bacterium
GCTCGCTGCGCAACCTCGCCCTGTGCGTCGCGGTGCAGAACTGCGTTCGCGGCGGCATGGGCAAGTTCGACCTTGACGGCTTCTGGGAGGACTCGCTGCGCCGAGCCGTTGCAGCGCGAACATTGTCCGAGCAATTCCCCCAGGCCGAGGTCGACGCGGTCGAGGCGTTCACGTTTGGCCTGCTGCAAGACCTCGGGGTGGTCGCGCTCGTGCAGACTGCGCCCGATCGCGCCGAGGCCTGGATGAGCAGTCGTGGACGAATGGGCGAGGATCGTCGCCGCACCGAGGTCGACGTGTTCGGAATCTCCCATGACGATGTCGCCGAGAGCATCATCGCTGCGTGGTCGTTGCCGGCAGAGCTCGCGATGCCGATGCGGTATCACCATCGCCCTGCAGCGGCGCCCGCGGAGTTTCGCAGCCGCTGCCAGCTCGCGGGGCAGGCCGAGCTGATCGCCCAGGTGCTGCGTTGCGACGACAAGCGCTCCGCACTCGAGGCCGCTCGCGCCGGTCTGGAGCGCGAGCTCGGGATGGATGCCGACGCCGTCGATGCGATGCTCGAGTTGCTCTCGACCCGAGTGGACGAGGTCGGCAAGGAACTCGGCTTTCGGGTGGGTCGACAGCCGACGATGGAGGAGATCCTCGGCGCGGCGAACGCGGGGCTGGTCGAACTCAATCTCAGCTACGAAGAGGTCATGCGCCGCCTCGAGCATGCCCTCGCGGAGACCGAAGCGCTGGGCAATGAACTCGCCGCGCGCAACCGCGACCTCGAGCTGCTGTCCGTGACCGATGCGCTCACGGGACTCCCCAATCGTCGTGCGTTGTCGGGACGGCTGAGCTATGAACTCACCCGCGTCGGACGTGACGGCGGAACGCTCGCCTTTGTGATGGGCGATCTGGACAAGTTCAAGTCGGTCAACGACACGTGGGGACACGACTTCGGCGACGTCGTCTTGAAGGCGGCCGCGGCCGCGCTGCGTGACACCGCAAACCTCGGCGAGTTCGTGTGTCGCGTGGGTGGGGAGGAGTTCGGCGTGGTGCTCCCCGGCCAGCACGGCGAGGCCGCAGTCGCGCTGGTCGAGGGCCTTCGAGCGGCGGTCGCCGCTGTCACGCTGGTGTGCCCCGACGGCGAGACCCGCAGCTTCACGGTATCGCTCGGGGTTGCGTGGATCTCCGGGCCAGTCTCCGGGCCGGTCGACCCCGACGTCGCCGCCGGCCAGCTCTACCGCGCAGCGGACCGCGCGCTGTACGAGGCCAAGCGTCAGGGGCGCAACCGCGTGTGCGCGAGCACCGAGCCCGTCTCCTGGCAGAACTCTGCGCCGGCTCGGGCAGCGTGAACGTCGTCGCACGGACCCCGGACTCCCGGCGAGCCAGTTGAAGTCGGCGTGCGCGAGAGCACGATTCGGCGGCAGTGCCGGCTGGCATCGACGCGGTATCTTCGCCGTCGTCGATATGGTTTCCACGCCCAGCGAATTCCTCAGCCCAACGGATACCTTCGTTCGCCGCCACATCGGTCCTGACGAGACCGAGACCGCCGCGATGTTGCAGCGCCTCGGGTTGCCCGACCTCGCGACGTTGGTCGATCGCACCGTGCCGGCATCGATCCGGATGGCCGGGTCACTCGACATCGGTCCGCCGCGCGGCGAGCACGAGCTTCTCGCAGCCCTCGCCCACAAGGCGGGGCGCAACCAGGTGTTGAGGTCGTTCATCGGGACCGGCTACTACGGGTGCATCGTCCCCGGCGTCGTCGAGCGCAACGTCTTGCAGAACCCCGGCTGGTACACCGCCTACACGCCGTATCAGGCCGAGATCGCCCAGGGGCGGCTCGAGGCGCTGCTCAACTTTCAGACTGCGGTCGCCGACCTCACCGGGCTGCCGCTCGCCAACGCTTCGCTGCTCGACGAGGCCACCGCGGCAGCCGAGGCCATGGCGATGGCACACCGGCTCGTCGGTGGTGATCGGACCGCGTTCTTCGTGGCCGCCGACTGTCATCCCCAGACCATCGCGGTGCTGCACACCCGCGCCGAGGCGCTCGAGCTCCGCATCGTCGTGGGCAATCCGCTGACGCACGACTTTGCTGCCGAGAATCTGTTCGGAGCGCTGCTGCAGTACCCGGACACCTTTGGGCGGCTGGTGGATCCGAGTCACGCCGTCGCGCGAATCCACGCCGCCGGCGGGCTCGCGGTCATCGCGACGGACCTGCTTGCACTGACGTTGTTGCGGCCCCCGGGCGAGTTCGGGGCCGATATCGCGATCGGCTCGGCCCAGCGTTTCGGTGTGCCGATGGGGTTTGGTGGCCCGCATGCCGCCTTCCTCGCCACGCGAGAAGAACATCGCCGGCAGTTGCCGGGGCGGTTGATCGGCGTGTCGCGCGATGCGGCGGGTCACCCGGCCCTGCGCATGTCGATGCAGACGCGCGAGCAACACATCCGTCGCGAGAAGGCCACGAGCAACATCTGCACCGCTCAGGTGCTGCTCGCCGTCATGGCGAGCATGTACGCGGTCTACCACGGGCCCGAAGGACTCCGACGGATCGCGACTCGAGTCCATGGCGCTGCGCGGCTGCTTGCGGCCGTGCTCGAAGGCATGGGCCACAACGTGGGTTCAGCCGAGTTCTTCGACACCATCACCGTCAAGCCTAGCGGGAGATCGGCCGCTGAGGTCGTCGCCGCCGCGGTATCGCGTGGCATCAACCTCCGCCCCATCGACGAAGGCTCCGTCGGCATCGCGCTCGACGAGACCGTGACCGAGGCCGACCTGCGGGCGATCGTGGAGGCCTTCGGCGGTGCGGGTGTCGACCTGAACACCTACGCGGCCGCGCTCGAGCGCGGGATCAGCCCTGGGCTTGCGCGCACCAGCCCGTATCTCACCCACCCGGTGTTCAACAGCTACCGCAGTGAGCACGAGATGCTCCGCTACATCCGTCGGCTCGAAGCGCGGGACCTGTCGCTGACGACCTCGATGATCTCGCTGGGCTCATGCACGATGAAGCTCAATGCGACCGCCGAGATGGTCCCAGTCTCGTGGCCCGGGTTTGCGGCGCTGCATCCCTTCGCGCCGGCAGACCAGACCCGCGGCTATCGAGAAATGATCGGTGAACTCGAGTGCTGGCTGTGCAACATCACCGGGTTCGACGCGGTGTCGCTCCAGCCCAACGCCGGCAGCCAGGGTGAGTACGCCGGCCTGCTGGTGATTCGTGCCCACCACCGCGCGCGCGGCCAGGCCGAGCGCGATGTGTGCCTGATCCCGGTCTCGGCGCACGGCACCAACCCCGCCAGTGCGGTGATGGCGGGCATGCAAGTCATCGTCGTCGCGTGTGACGAGCGTGGCAACGTCGACGTCGGCGATCTCCGGGCCAAGGCTGCCGCCAACGCGGATCGCTTGGCGGCGCTGATGATCACCTACCCCTCGACGCACGGCGTCTTCGAGGCCTCCATCCGCGAGATCTGCGAGATCGTCCACGGGCACGGCGGCCAAGTCTATCTCGACGGCGCCAACATGAACGCCCAGGTCGGCCTGTGTCGCCCCGGTGACTTCGGCGCCGATGTTTGCCATCTCAACCTGCACAAGACGTTCTGCATCCCGCATGGCGGAGGCGGTCCCGGAGTGGGTCCCATCGCGGTCAAGGCCCATCTTGCGCCCTACCTGCCGGGCCATCCGGTGGTGCAGACCGGTGGGACCGCGGGCATCGGCCCGGTGTCGGCGGCGCCATGGGGAAGTGCGAGCATCTTGCCGATCTCGTGGATGTACATCGCGCTGATGGGCAGCGACGGGCTTCGCCGTGCCACCCAGATTGCGATCCTCAATGCCAACTACATGGCCGACCGGTTGGGCAAGAACTATTCGATCCTCTATCGCGGCGAGCAGGGCATGGTCGCCCACGAGTTCATCGTCGACCTCCGCCCGTTCAAGACCAGCTGCGGCATCGAAGCCGAGGATGTCGCCAAGCGCCTGATGGACTTCGGCTTTCATGCGCCGACGATGTCATTCCCCGTGACCGGCACGCTGATGATCGAGCCCACCGAGAGCGAGTCTCGCGCAGAGCTCGACCGGTTGTGTGATGCGCTGCTGGCGATCCGCGAGGAGGTCGCGCGGATCGAACGCGGCGAGTGGCCGCGCGATGACAACCCCTTGAAGAATGCCCCGCATACCGCCGCGGCTGTGACCAGCGAGACCTGGTCGCACGCCTATACTCGCGAGCAAGCCGCCTATCCGGCGCCGTGGGTGCGCGCCCACAAGTACTGGCCGACCGTGGCGCGGATCGACAACGCCTGGGGCGACCGCAATCTCGTGTGCAGCTGTCCGCCGCTCGAGGCCTACGCGGCCGAGTGAGTCGCGGGCGCCCGAGTTGATCACGGTGGCCCGAACCTCGGGCCACCCGCCGAGGGCCCGAGCTCGACGAGCAGCGTGGTGATGTTGTCCTTGCCGCCCTTGGCGTTGGCGAATCGGACGGACTCCAACACGGCATCTTCGACCTCGAGGTCGAGGAAGTAGTTCATCTCGTCCATGGTCTCCACGTAGCCATGGAACCCGTCGGAGCACAGGATGAACCGGTCGCCGGCGAATACAGGCACGGGCAGCGTATCGACCTCGACGTAGTCTTTG
>CANLQR010000605.1 GCA_947492135.1 Deltaproteobacteria bacterium
GGGCTACGAGGCCAACCCCTACCGCGTGGTCCGCTTTCGCAACAGCACGCCGTTCGTGCTCGAGCCCGGCCCGATCAGCATCTACTCCGGCGACAGCTTCGTCGGGGAGGGTCTCGCAGAGTCGGTCGGTGCGGGGGTCAGCGCGACCCTGCCGTTCGCGGTCGAGCCCGGCATCATGGTCACGAGCAGCACGAGCTACTCCGGCGACGAGATGCAGTTGCTGCGGATCGTCCGTGGTGTGCTCGAGGTCGAGAGCTTCTCCCGCACGACGACTCTGTGGTCGGTGAAGTCACCCAAGTCGCTGGGGACGTTCACGGTGCTCGTGCGGCACAGCAAGGCCGGCTGGAACTATGCCCTGACCGAGAAGCCCGCCGGCACCGAGGATCTGCCCGACGCGTATCTGGTGCCGGTCGTCGTCAGCAAGCCCGGCGTGGAAGGGACGCTGACACTCATCGAGCAGACGCCGTCGACCACGACGCTGTCGATCTGGGACGGGCGCGCACTCGGATTGCTGGAGGGGCTGGTCGCCCAGGCGACCCTGACCCCAGCGTTGCGCAAGAAGCTCGAACCCGTGGTCAAGCTGCGCCAGGAAATCGGACGGATCGACACCGAGATCGACGGCCTCAAGCGCCAGCAGGTCGAGCTCGATCAGCGAGCCAACGAGACCCGTGAGAACCTCGAAGCGATCAAAAAAGACCCCGCTGCCGGTGCGCTGCGGGCCAAACTCAACGGACGACTCGACGATTTCACCAAGGACGGCGACCGCATCGGCCGCAAGGTCGTGGAGCTGCAGAGCCAGCGGCTCGAGAAGAAAATCGGGCTCGAGGACCTGCTGCAGACCCTCGATTTCGAGGCCCCGCGAAAGTAGCCCGCGAGGGCGGCCCGTAGGCTGCTACGCTGGGCCGTAGTTGCCCATGCTCGCCTCACGTCTGCTGCTCTCGTTCGCGTTGCTGTGTGCGTGTCGGGCCGTGACGCCGACGCCGACGCCGAAGAAAACCGCGATCCCCGAGCCGGCGCCGCCCAAGGTCGCGCCGGTCGTCGAGGTGTCGCGCACGGTGTTGACGCCCGAGCAGGCGTTTGCCAAGGCGATGGATGCGACGGTACTTGTGACCACTGCGTGGGGTCACGGGACCGGCGTCTTCATCGATCCCTCGGGCTTTGTGCTGACCAACTACCACGTGGTCGCGGCCGGCAAGACCGAGGACTTCGGGATCACGGCGATGGTCACCGTGTCCGATCGGCACGCGGACGGCAGCGTGTCGCCGGGCGTCCGACTCACGGCCGTGGTGCATGCGATCGACGAAAAGCGGGACCTCGCGCTGCTCAAGGTCCAGGGCGCCTCGCGCGAGTTTCCCGCGCTGAAGATCACAACCGCCGATCCACGTCCGGGCACCAAGGTGTTCGCGCTCGGCAACGCAGGGGTCGGCTTGGGCTGGGCGCTCAAGCGCTGTTCCGTCAATGCGATCGGCACGCTCGACGAGCAGGTCAACGCCATTTTCCAGCGCCAGCGCGATGAGGTCTCTGCCGAAGAGCGGGCCCGTACCGAGGAGGCGATTCGCAAGACTGCCGCCGACGCCGGTCGGCAGATCCAGACCGACTGCAGCATCTTGCCGGGTGACAGCGGTGGTCCGCTCGTCGACGAATCCACCGGGGAGATCGTCGGACTGAACGTGGCGATCCGCACCGCGATGAGTCAGTTCGTCTCGCTGGGGTCGCTGGCATTCCACATTCACGCGAAGGAGCTGCGTGACTTCACCAAGGATCTGCCCGCCGCGCCCCGTACGTTCCTGCCCGATCCGTGGACCAGCGCCGGCAATCTCGGCGCGTTGTCCGACTTCGACAACAATGGCGAGCCCGATACGCTGGGATTCAGCGGGCCGTGCGGTGAAAATTTGACCTGCCAGGTCGCGTTCGGCGACATCGACGAGAGCACTTTTCGGGGCAGCAAGACGCTGCCGACGCCATCCGAGCTGCAGACCTCGCGGGAGTTCGACGCCGAGCTCGCGATCCTCAAGCACGCCCGGATGCCGCGCAAGCCCCAGGCGTTCGGGCTACCGGTCTCCGACACGCTCGCGTTTGTCGACGCCGACAACGACGGCAAGTTCGATCGGCTGATCGTCGCCGATGGCGAGACCGGTGGCACCCGCGGCTATACGATGGTCGATGGCGTTGCGACCCGCGAAACCACGCTCGACGGGACAGCGCTCGTAGATCTCGCCGCGCAGTTTGCCAAAGCCTCGCTGCGGCCGGCGGTGACGCGGTTCGTCGCGGCGCTGACCACCGGGATGGTGGAACTCGCCGACCCCGACAAGATGCACGCCACGCACGCCCGCGTCGATGACTACACCAAGGACGGCAAGCCCGACACGCTGTTCATCGAGACTCGGCTCGACCGTCGGGTTCTGATCGATCTCGATCAGAAGCAGCTCGCGGCAGTGGTCGCTCGCCGAGGAAAACTCTCGGCGGCCCAGCAGGCCAAGCGGGAGCTGACGAACGGTGAAGCGGTGCTGCTGCGAACGCTGCGTGCAGGAAGATTGCGCGGTGACGTGCTGGTGGTCGTGGGCGAACCCACGCGGGTGTTCTACGACACCGACGACGATGGCCGGATGGACCTCGTGCTCGAAGGTGCCTCGATCGAATCTGGTGTCGCGCTAGGGGCCGCAACCATCGACGTCGGCGGTCGGCTGTCGCCGGCAACCCAGCATCTTGGCCGGCTGCTACTACGACCGGCACTGGTGGGCGACAAAGCCAGAGTGGAACGGCTCGCGCAGATCTTCGAGGCGGCGTTCGCGGGGGCGCCGCGGGCCTCGGCCAACGATGACGCGAGTTCGTTCCCGCCGGCCTTGCCGACGCGGGCGGCCGGGGTCACCCCGGTCGGCACCTTCGGCGATCACGTGATTTCGGTGTTCGACGGCGAATCGGTGGTGATTCTGGCCGACCTCGACAAGAACGCCTTTCGCGGACGCAACGCCAAGCAGACGCCGTTGGCCCTGGTGACGGCGGGCAAGTTCGACGCCGAGCTGACCCTGCGGTTTGGCAATGGGGTGGTGTGGGCCTACTACGACACCGACGACGACGGACGCTTCGACCACGTGGCTATCGCCAGCAGCGCCGAGATCAAGAAGGTCGTCAAGGCCTACAAGCTCGGCAAGACGAGCTTGCAGCCCGATGTCGCGCGCGAAGGCGGAGCGTTGCTCGATGGCAAGCTGGTTCGCGGCGCGGCCCAGCAGAAAGTGGTCGGCGAGCTCTCGAACGTGCTGTTTCGCTGAAGCCGTCGCTCTAGTCGACACACGACGCTGGCGGTTCGCCCGCAGCATCGAGGACCCGCGGCACGACCAGCTCGATCACGCTGGGTGCGAGCAACAGCGGTGCGTCGGCACCGTCGGGGCCAGTGCCGTCGGTGGTGAAGCACACGGTCCCGTCGGCGGCACGAGCGACCACCCGCAGGGCGTAGCCGCCCCACAGCAGGGTCTCGGTCTCCAGCGTGGCGGTCGGGCACGCGTTCGGCGTGCCGTCGAGCGCCACGCCGTCCTCGAGCGTGACCGGGGTGTCCAGCGGGCCGCCATGGGCGTCGAAGACCTCGAGTGCGACATCGGCGATCGGATACGTCGGGCACGCGTGCGTGTCCGTGCCGATCGCACCCTCCGGGAACACCAGCGTGAACCGAGCGGGTTTGTCGATCGGCGGCTCAAAGCTGGCGGCCGAAAAATCCACGTCGATCGGCACCACGCCCGAGCCCTGGCTCACCGTGATCGGGAACAGCGCCGGCGCGGTGAGCACGACGTCCTTGGCATCGCGGGCCACCACCTCGAGGGTGTAGTCGCCTTCGGGCAGGTTCTGCTCGAAAAACGAGGGTTCGCCGATGCGGCAGGCGAACACCGCGGCATCGCTCGCGTCGATGCACGCGGCCGGTGCCGCACCTGCAGCGCGCGGGCACACCCGGGCGCGCACATCGGAAACCCCGGCGAGCAGGCAGGTGACGGCGTCGTTGCCTCCGAACAGGCTCAGCGCGACGCGAAACTGGACCTTGCTGACGGGATTGTTCTCGCGTCCGGGAGTCACCCCGACGTCGCACGATGGATCGTTGGCATCGAGGAGCCCGTCGCGATCGTTGTCGATCCCGTCGATGCACTCGTCGGGCGCACCGAGCACGAAGTCGACGAGCGTCTCGGTGTGTTCGTCGCGGGCCTCGAACTCGCCACAGTCGCAGGCGATGTCGCGCGGATCGCAGGCGACGTCGTCGAGGTTGCAGAACGTCAGCGGTTCGTCTTCGGGGACCGAAACCGCCCAGGGCTCGAGATCGCGCTGGACGCCACGCACCTCGATCGAGTAGCGACCGGCGCCGAGGCTCGGTCCTGCGACGGTGGCGTCGGGGTCTTCGAAGCCTTCGGCGAAGCAGGCATGGAACGACTCGTCTGCGACGTTGCGTAGTTCGTCGAGCACTCGGACACGGACGGTGTTGATGCCCAGCGAGGTGCACACCAGCGGTGCGGTTGGGCTGCGCTCGATGTCCTCGCGATCCACCAGCGTCCAGCGGGCCCGGAACGACGGCGGTTCCTGACAGGCGGCGGCGCCGGTCAGCAACAACAGCGCGCTC
>CANLQR010000606.1 GCA_947492135.1 Deltaproteobacteria bacterium
CGCACCGATCGCCGCGGGAGATTCTGGCGGAGCTGGAGCGCATCGAGGGGGAGATCCAGGCGGGGATCCGGGAGTTGGGGGGGATGCTCGGATGACCGGTTTTCCCACGGCCTCCCTGGGCGAGGTCGCTGAGACGATTGACTACGGTGTGACCGCTTCGGGGTCCGAGCTTGCGGAGGCGTCGGCGGCGGCTTGGAACTGATCCAATCGCGGCGACGTCGGAGATCCACCTCAGCGTGCGCGAAGGCGACGTCGGCGGCGGGATACTGATCCAGCTCGGCGCGGAGGCACCAGCTGCGGTGAGCCGCCGTTCGGGCTCGTGTCGCCCGTGTTTGGGCGCAGGTGAGCCCGCGTGAGAGCGTGCGACGAACCCGTTTGCGCGCAGAGCGATCGCGATGCGGGCGCGTTCAGCTCTTGGTGGCGCGCTCGGCGGCGCGGGTCTGGGCGACGTGCTGGCGGTAGCTCGGGCCGTCGATGTCGATGCGGATTGCGTGCATCGCGAGGCGGTCGAGAATCGCCGCGGTAAGCGTGGCGTCGCCGAGGTAGCGCCCCCATTCGCTGAGCGCGATGTTCGAGGTGACTGCCGTGGAAACCCGGCCGTGGCGTCGATCGACGAGGTTGTAGAGGGTGTGTGCGGCCGTCGGCTCGTCACCGCGCTTTCTGATCTGGCCGAGGCCGACGTCATCGATGATGAGGAGATCGGGACGCGCCCAGCCCTTGAGGCGGCGCGCGTACGTTCCGTCGGCGAGCCCGGCGTGCAGGTCGTCGAGGAGATCGACGCAGCGTGCGTAGCGCATGGCGACGCCTTGTTCGCACGCGCGCAAACCGAAGGCCTTGAGGATGTGGCTCTTGCCGGTGCCGCTCTTGCCGGTGATGACGAGGTCGTCGTGCCGCCTCACGAAGTCGAGGCGCGCGAGCTCGAGGACGAAGGCCTTGTCGATGGTCGGCTGGAAGTCCCACTCGAATGCCTCGAGGGCCTTTTTGTCGACGAGTCCGCTCGTGTCGATGCGGCGGCCGATGCGCTGCTCGAGCTTTTGGGCGGCCTCGAGTCCGAGGACGTATTCGAGCAGCGCGGTCGCGCCGGGGCGCTCGTGCGTGGCCCACGCGAGGCGCTCGTCGAGCTCGGCCAGCGTGCGCGTCAGTCCGAGGAATTGCAGGTGCCGTCGCAGTCGCTCGGCAACGAGGCCGTCGTCTGTTGCTGCTCGCTCGCCGTGTCCGCCCGCTCCGTTTCGTTTCGACATGGACTCTTCTCCTGCTCCTGATGACCGCTTCGCGGCGCCGACTTGCGCGGCAGGCGGTCATATTCCGTGAGGTCGCGCGGCCTCGTGCGAGCGTGGCCCAGCGTCTCCTCGATACGTCGCGTCGTCTCCTCCGCCACATACTCGTCGAGCGTGCGCGGCAGAGAGCGCGCCGTCAGAATCCGTTCGACCGAGCCATGATCGAGCGCGCCAAACGAGGCCGCATGCCCCAGCGCAAGGTCGACATCTTCCGTGGGATAGCGCTCGCGCAGGAGCAATATCTGGCGCGCTTGCGAGGCCCACACGCGCGGCGCGCCCTGGCTCATGAGCCGAAAGAACTCCGCCGAGTGCTCGCCCATGTGCCCGAAGGCGACGCCGATCTGGTCGAGGTCGATCGGGCTCCGATGCTGCGGCAGAGGATGGAGTCCGGCGGGGTCGAGTCGCGCCCCGGCACCGCGCGGCGCGAGCTCGTGGCGCGCGATGCAGCGAAGGTCGGCGGCGTAGACGAAGAGCTCGCGCTGCGTGATGCGCACCGGCAAGAGATCGGTGACGTGGTCGTAGGGGACCGCGTATTGGTTGCCCGCCCACGCGACGAAGCCGTCAATGCCGCAGACGCGGTAGACGACGCGCGCCGTGTCGTAGGGGTGCCGCGGTAACGGCACCAGATGTTCCCTTTCCTCGGCGAAACGCTCGAGCGCCGTCTGCTTGCGGTGCACACGGTGATCGACGGTCGCGTCGAGCCAGCGCGCGAGCTGCGTGCGCATGTCGCCCAGATCCCTGAACTCGCGGCCGTTGAGGAAGGAGCGCTCGACCTCCCAGAAGGACCTCTCGGTGCGCGGCTTGTCGTTGGGATGCCCGCGTCGGACGGCGAGCGGACGGAACTCGTAGTGGCTCGAGAACGCGAGGAAACGCGGATTGTAGATCGGCTGATGGCCCTCCCAGCGCAAAACGACCGGCTTCTGGCTGTCGTATTTGCACTGTGCGGCGCAGCCGCCAAAGCGCGTGAAGGCCAGCGCGTGGCCGTCCATCAGCGCGTGAAGGTCACTACTTTCATAGAGGCCGAAGTACTTGCGTTTGCTCGCCACGAGCACGTACGACAGCGCCTGGACGGTCGCGCGCGTGCCGCTGGTGAACCGGATTTCGTAGGGAGACCAGTCGCTCTCGGCCATCTCGCCGGGCCCGTACTCGGGCGTCACGAGGCTCGGCGTCGGCTTGGGCGGCGGACGCACGGCGCGCACGTGCTTCTTCACGCCCGTGTAGCCGCCGTCGAACCCCTCGGCGCGCAGGATCTCGAACACGCGCTGCGCGGTGATGTCGGGAAAGCGCGCGATGAGCTCGGCGACCCGCGGCTTGTGCGCATCGACTTTCGCCGCACGCGGGGTCCGAGGCGGAGGCGACGCAAGCGCGGCATGCTCCGCCTCGCGGCCGGCCTCGTGCGCCGCGAGCAAGGCCCTGACCGTATTGCGGCCGATGCCCAGCGCGCGGGCGATGGCGCGTCGCAGGACGCCTTGCTTGGCGAGCAGCGCGACCTGGTGCGCGAGCTCTTCGCGGGTCCGCCAGAGTGCGGTCATATAGGGTCCCTTGGGTCGTGGTGGTCGTGGTCGCTGCGGACGGTGACCTTGCCGATGACTCCGTCGAGCGCGCGCAAGACCGGCGACAACCGGACCAGCGCGTCGTGTATCAGCTCGGCGGCAGCCGGCGCGAAGGTCGCGAGCGGCGTCGCTCCCAGGCGCGCCTGGAGCCGTGCGGCGGTCTCGCGGACCCGGAGGATATCGGCGCCCATCCAATCGGCCTCGCTGCGCACGGCGCGCGACGGGCGCGGCCCGGGCGGCTTGGCGGGCACCGGTCCATCGAGGCGGCGCGCGAGCAGTCTTTCGCGCGCGTCTGCGTTCGTCAGATCGAGAACCTCGTCGACCAAGAGATCGGTCTGCCGGACGGTGAGCCCACGACGAACGACCACGGCGCTGGCCGCCTGCTGGTTGCCACGTGGCAACCGACTCACCGCGACCGCAGCCCGAGCCGCGATGAGCCCAAGACGTACCTGCGCCTGCACCTCCAAGTCGAGCGACTCGACGAGCATCAGTCGGCGCCAGACCCAGCTCTTATGGCGGCTCATGCGCCGCGCGATCTCCGGCTGGCTCAGCCCGTCCTCGCGGTAGAGCGAGCGCACGAGCCAGGCCTCCTCGAGCTCGGTGAGCCCGCGCCGATCGTGCAGCTCGCGGAGACGCAGCTTCGCGTCGATCGAACCCACGTCGGCGGTGCGCGCGAGCAGCGTCGACCACCCGAGCGCGCGCGCGGCACGCACCCGCTTGAAGCCGTCGATGATCTCGAGGCGACCGTTCTGAGAGAAGAGCGTCAGCGCGCTCAACTGCCCGTGCTGCTCGAGCGAGCGGCCGATCGTCGCAAGCGCGTTCGCCTCGCAAAGACGCAGTGCGGAGAGCCTCTCACCCAGCGGCGCAATCTCGACCATGCGTGTCTCGGCGAGGGGCTCGTTCACACCCCGAGTTCAACCATCCGGCGCCGATCCCGGTCGAGACTCATGCGTGACATCTACCAGGCTGGCGGCCAAATCCGATTGGGGAACAAGGGCTTGCAGCCCGAGGCTCCCACGTGACAGCCGCCGGGGATCGCCAGAATTCGGCGCGCACCGCCGCAGAATCATGCGGAAATCCCGGACGAGGGTGGCGCGTGACGCCGCCAACATTCGATCCACGATTTGCCGCACTTCATCGTTTAGAATCAGTAGCTTGGGAGGCGAGGGTGGCGCGTGACATCCGCCCACGGAACGCCGCGCTCGGCTCGCGCGCTGCCGCTCCCGCTCGTCGACCCGCGCCTCATCGACCTCGCGACGACGTCGGCCGCGCGCGAGCTTCCGATCACGCGTCTTCCGGCAAGCCGGGCCGCACACAAGCTGCGTGGCGCGCGCCGACCGCGCGGGCACGAAGGACTTCCGACACTCGGTACATCGACGGCACATGCCGCGCAGCGTGCCCGCTGGGGACCGCGCGTTCGCATTTCGAGTCGCCCGAGGTGGATCAGGATCCCGCCGCCAACGGTGCTTGGATCACCCGGCGGGGTGGATCACGACCCCGCCGTGAGGTGGATCCCGGTTAGGCCGCCGCTGAAGGCCCGGCAGGCCGATCACGTCGCCCCCATGAGCGTGGCAATCAGGCCGCGCAGACCGGCAGTATCGAAGGCCTCCTCGAAGGTCAGCACGATGCCGGACGGCAGCCTCACCTCGAGGCGCCCGAGCCGCGCCGGCTCAGGCTCGGAGACCTCCACCGGCACAAAGAGTTCGGCGCGCGCGTCGCGCCTCAGCTTCGACCGCCACCACGCCACCGTCGACGGGTCGAG
>CANLQR010000607.1 GCA_947492135.1 Deltaproteobacteria bacterium
GGCGCTGGGCATCATCGTGGCCAGCTTCCCGGCAGCCATGCATGAGCAGATGTTGTGGCTGCCGCTGCTGTATGCGCTGCTGGTGCTGATCACAGCGTCGCTGCTCACGGTGGTGTGGCGGCGATCGGCCTCGACGGGCTAGGCGCTGAAAAACTGGGCTTTCATGCCATCTTTTCACGCATGCACCGTCTGGGCTCGGACTGGTCGGGATGGCCCGCCGCGGTCGAGGTCCGTGACGCACCGCGGGCCACCGCACGCAGCCATGCTCGCGGTGTTGCTCGCTGGCGCCGCGCTCGCGGCCGTGGCGTACCCACTGCTGGTCTACTCGATGACGCTGGCGATGTTCGGGCTGGCACACGTCCTGGTCGAGCTGAGAGTGCTCGATGTTCGCTACCGCCGAGCGCTGACCGGGCGCCTGCTGCACGGCGTCGTGCTTGCACTGCTGCTCGTGTTCGCGGTGCGCTGCGCTGCCACGATGCAATGGATCGCCCGCGACGTTGCCCATGTCGCCGAGCTGGTCGCGGGCTGCGCCTCGGTGCTACTGCTCGTGCCGCGGTCATTCCGGCAAGGCACCGGTCACGCCGTGGCCAGCCTCGGCGTGGCCATCGCGCTGTGCATGTCCGTGCTGCTGGTCTCGCCGGTGGCGACCTTGCTGGTACTTGCGGTGCTGCACAACTTGACCCCGTGGCCACTGATTGCGGCGACGACCGAACCCTCGCACCGTCGGTGGGTCGGGCTCGTCGGTGCGGTCGTGTTCGTCGCGACGCCGCTGCTCATCGTGACCGGCGCACCGTTCGCGATGCTCCGCGCAGTTGCGTCGCCAGAGACGAGCGTGTTGCCGACCGGGCCCTTGTTCGAGCACCTGTCGGCATTCTGGGGGCCTTCGCCGCACGATCACCCTGCCCTCGCGCTGCACGTCTTTTCCGCATGCGTGTACTTGCAGTGCGCGCACTACATCTGCGTCTTGTTGGTCCTGCCCACGCAAGCGCCGCCGGGGTTGCGCGTGGGTGGGCGCGTGGTGGTTTCGATCGTCGCGCTCGGACTCGTGGTTGCGTGGGCCTATGCCACCGACTTCGTGGGTGCGCGCGCGTGGTACGGGACGCTCGCCGGCGTCCACGCGTGGGCTGAGTTCCCCGCGATGTTGCTCGCACTGGACGCACTCTTGGCAGCACCGCGCCCGAGCTCGGAAGCCCCCGTCACGGGTCCCGGCTGATCAGCCACAGGCCGTAGCCGAACGACGCCATGTTCATCACCAGCGAGGTGGTCAACGCGGCCCGCCAGCGCAACAGCAGTCCGCCGCGGAGTAGCACCGCCTCGACCACGACGACCGCGAGCTCGATCAGCGCAGCGCGGGTCGCGAACGGCATCATGGGCGCGAGTCCGCGGTTGCTCCACCACGCGAACGGATGGGTGATCAGACTGACACCGACCACCAGCAGGAGCATCCGCCACAGCGCGGCGGGCGACTCGCCGGACCGCCGCCCCCAGCTGCCGTATCGCGTCGTGGCCCACAGACACAGCATCCCGACCGGAGCCTCGACCATGAGCGTGCGCAGCAGTGCGTCGAGCTGGGACGTGAGGGCCTCGAGCGCGACGGTAGCCTGAACACGCGGACGACGTCGACACCCCAGCGACGTCGTGCGAGGCGATCGTGGGCCTCCCAGGTTCCGCTGGACGATGAACCGGATTTCATCAAGTCATCGCACCTCAAGGTCGCGGCGATCGATCAGTTCGAGGTGTTGGCAGTCGCGCTGCGTACTCGACTCGGTAGCGCGCGCTACCTCGAGGTGCGCAACCATGTCGAGAACCTCAGGTTTCGCGAGGCAGCGCGCGAACTCGACGACGAGAACCTGGGCGGCCGGCCGTGCGCCCTCGTCGGTGACCGCGGGCGTGGCCCACCATCGCGGCCGTGACCCGACAGGCTGCCTTGATCTTGGTGATGATCGCGACCGCGTGCGGCGGCGAATGGTCTTCGAGAACGTGTCGAACGAGGCGTACCGCCACGGCTCGAGCGTGAACGGTCCGGGACGCGGGCTGCTCGTCGAGCTCCAGGGCGCGTTCTAGTCCGAGTCTTGGATCGTCGGCCGAACAACGCCGCATCGGCGCCGGCGTGGTGCGGCGTCACAGTCGCAGCGCGCCGAGGTCGTTTCGGATCCACTCGACCAGCATTGCCGTGCGGCGCGGCAGCAATCGTCCATGTGGCACCACGACTTGGATCGGCCGCGGCGGCGGCTCGAACTCCTCGAGCACGATGCGCAGCCGCTTGTCGCGGATGTGCTGCGCGACCTGATACGAGATGAACATGCCGAAGCCGACGCCCGCGACGCAGGCGTCCGCGGCCGGTGCCACGTGGTTGAACTCGAGGTTGCCTCTGATCGCGACGTCGATCGGTACGTCGATCGTAGTGTCGCGCTCGTGGAACACCCACCACGGCCCCGATGGTCCGCGAAAGCGCACGCAATTCGCATCAGCGAGCTCGCGCGGATGTCGTGGTGTGCCGTGCTTGCGCAGATACGCCGGGCTCGCGACGACGACGCGGCGCACTGCACCCGTGCGCCACGCGACGAGCGACGAGTCGTCGAGCTTGCCGATGCGTACGCCGACGTCGATCTGATCCTCGTGCAGGTTCACGACCCGATCGTCGAGCCGCATCGACACGTGTACTCGCGCGTACCGCTGCACGAACCGCGTGACCGTCGGTGCGACGAAGAGCTGACCGAACAACACCGGCGCGGTGATCGACAGGCTGCCGCGCGGCTCGGCGTCGTCGACAGCGAGCGCGGCCTCGGCATCGTCGACCGCGGCGAGCACGGCGCGACAGCGCGCGAGGTACTCCAGGCCCTCCGCGGTGAGGCCGAGGCGACGCGTCGTGCGGTTCACGAGCCGCACGCCGAGCGTCGACTCGAGCGCGGCGAGCGAGCGCACCACCGCAGGGAGCGACAGCTCGAGCGTGGACGCGGCCGCGGTCAGGCTGCCCCCGTCCGCGACGTGGACGAACGTCTTCATCGCCTTCAGCTTGTCCATCCGGGGATTATTGCATTTATTGCAGGAGTCTTATCAGGCCGACCCCATCACTCCTCTCGCCGCGTTCGTCCATGCTGGCTCTCGCATGAACGCCCGGCCCACCACCCCACTTCAGCTCCGCCCGTGCCCGCGGTCGCTGGTGGTGGTGACCCCAGCATGCCGATCGGCTGGATCGCCGTCCTCGCCGCGTGCTGCTGCACATGTTGCTGATGGATGCCACCACCTTGGTGGTGCTGCTGCGGCGTCGCCGGCTGCGTGATGCTCTTGGGAATCGTCCCCTTCTTGATCCCCTTCTCCAAGCGCGTGCGCACCTTTTGAACGTGCTCGCGCATCTGCCTGACGCGGTCGTATCGCTCGAAGATGTCCGCGGTCTGCATGTCGTACGGCAGCACGATCTCGTGCTCCTTCGGCGCGGTGAGCTCGCCGATCTTGTTCTCGAACGCGGCCACTGCCGCGTAGTGCTGGGCGGTCAGCTCGCGAAACTTCGCGAGCCTCACCTCGTACTCCTCGCGCTCGGCGTCCGAGACATCCTTCGTGCGCTCGCGCATCTGCGCGTGCCAATCCCACTCGCCGTCGCTCCCGAGGTGATACAAGGTCTGGCCCTCGCGAAGCCACGCCTCGAGCTCGGGATCACGCGGTAGCTCGGGCCCCTTGCCGTTCGCGTACAGGTACGCGCTGCCGAACTGGAACATCTCGTTCTTCGGCAACGTGCCGCCGGCCGGCTTGAGCTGCAGCGGGAACGGCCCGAACGTCGTGAGCGGCGTGCCGTCCTTTCGTTTCAGCGTGCGGTCGGCAATGCCCGGCGTCGACGGCAGGTACGCGACATCCATGATGCAGCTGCGATCGCCTCGACACGCGTTGGCGGCGTCGAGAAAGCGCATCACGTCGTACTGCTCCTCGTACGCGTACTCGTCACACGTCGCGATCTTCTGCCCGTTCGCGTCCCACTGCGGCTGGCGGTGGAACTTCTTGGCGTCGGCGACCGACACCTTGCCGAGCCGATCGACCGGCACCGCCTGGACCTTGCCCTTGGGCCACGCGATGCTCGTGAACGTGCTGGGCGCCTTGTTGTACTTGAAGTACTTGCCCTGCCTGAGATCGCGCGGGATCTCGTGGGCGCCGAGCTTCATCATCGGGATCTTCGGCGTGGAACCGTTGGCGTTCCAATGGTCCTCCAGCACCTCCTCCACCTGCGTCTTGCAGCTCGCCTTCTGTGCTGGCGTGCATGGATCGCCTTCCAGGCACCCGCGACACGTCGCGCCCACGACGCTCGAGACCGGCGGCCAGCCGGTCTGCTGAACCGTGTTCTTCGAGGGTGCCTGCTGGGTGGGAGCGGCGGCAACCACGCCGACGCCGAGCACGAGTCCGAGGATCGAGAATAATGGGGGTCGCATGGGTACTCCGTGGGTTCGCCACGGGTGCAGAACCCGGCCGGATCGCTTGTGACCGCAAGCGCACGAAATTCACCGTCGCGCGGCTTCGCGCGATGCGGCGACAAGCGGCATCCCGAGCGGTCGTCCGCCGGCGCTCGCCCCTAGGAACGACACGAGGCGGACGGCCCG
>CANLQR010000608.1 GCA_947492135.1 Deltaproteobacteria bacterium
GCTCGCAGTGCTTCGCGGAATCGGCGTGGCGCGAAGCGGCGCCGCAGGCCCGGTTGGACTTGGTGCGGCGATCGGGTCAGCGACGCCGTACTCCGCAGTGGGTCGTTTCCGGGTCGACGGCGCGCGAGGCCAGCCCGGCGTGTGCTCGGGCGCTCCGGTGTACTGCGACGGATCGTACTCGCCCGTGCTCGAAGGCGGATGCCCCGCATCGGGCATCGCGGCATCCGACCGCGCGGGGGTCGGGCGCGCGCCGGAGGCCGCGGCACGGGCTGGTGCTGCCGGATCCAGTTGCGGCGTGGCGCTCGGGTGCGGCGCGGGGTTTACCGGCAGCGCGGGCGCGGCGGCACCGCAGGCCGCAAGCACAAACTGGTGGACGTCGTGGGCCACGCGATCTTCGACCACCACGAACTGCACACCGAGCACGACGCCCGAGGGTTGAGGAGCCACCCGCACGACGACGCCGTCCGCGTCGTACCATCGGGCAGGACCGCCGCCCGCCGGATTCAACGAGAAGTTCACTCGCAGGAAGTGTCCAGGATCGCGGATGACCGGGCTCAGCAACGCGATGCCGGTGGTGCTGATGTCGACGGCACGGCAATCGACACGCTGGTCGGCGAGAAACGCTATCGCTGGACTCATCAGTCCGGCTCTTGCCTGCCCGCGGCGGTCTTCGAGGTTCATCTCGGCTCGCCTCCTGGTACGCTACCATCGCCGACGTGGTTCGCCACTGACTCTTGATTGCGACCAGACGCAAAAAAATTGGTGCGCGGCTCGACTTCAGAACGCCGTTCTCGTTCGGCGAGTGTTCAAGACCCATGACTCCATTTCAGACGATACCCTGGGCGATTGTGACGGTCCGACTTCCGAGCCCTCAGTCAGCGCGCGAAACGTGGGCTGCGACACTCGACGTGCTCGATGAGATCGGCGCTTTGCTGGCCGCCTCCGACGGCGTGGGTGGTGTCGAGATCCGCGACCCTCGAACAATCGACGGGCCCGTGCGACCGGAGTTGCTCGTCTACACCACCCCTGAGTGTCTCGACGAGGTCGACGCGCGGGTCCGAGCGATGGTCGCCGCGTTCGAGCTCGCGGCCAGCGAGATCGTGGCGCAGGTGCGGACCGACGACGACTGGCGCGACACCTGGAAACAGTTCTACCACCCGATGGTGCTCGGCGACGGCGCGTTGCTGCTGCGACCAAGCTGGATCCCGCGCGCGTCCGGACATCCCGATCGCGAGGTGGTTCTCGATCCAGGGCGAGCGTTTGGGACCGGTCTCCACGAGACCACCCAGCTGTGCATCGATCGAATCTGCGCCCTGTGGACTTCCGCCACCCGCGTCGAACGCATCCTCGACCTCGGTTGCGGGTCGGGAATCCTGGCGTTGTGTGCCGCACGATTGTTCGACGGCGCGCAACGGGTGGTCGCAATCGATGACGATCCCGAGGCAACGGCGACCACCGTGGAGAACGCCGAACTCAACGCGTTGCTCCCACGCCTCGAGGTCCTGACCGGCGACGTGGATCGTGCGACGCCCTCGGGCCCCTATGACCTCGTGCTCGCAAACATTCGCGCGCACACCCTCGCGCCGCGCGCTGCGGCGATCTTCGACTGCACCGCACCGGGCGGCAGGGTCGTGCTTTCTGGGGTGCTGGTCGAGGAACTCGAAGAGGTCGAGTCTGCGTTTACAACCGCCGGATTCGTGCGCGACGCCAGCACCCAGGCGTGGCCGCGGCGTCGCGACATCTGGGTTGCGCTCGACCTCGAGCGACCACGATGACGATCCGGATCTTCCACGACGGGCCGCTGGTCGACGGCCTCGAGTTGGTCGTGACCGGTGACGAGTCCCACTACCTGCGTCGAGTGCGACGCACGCGGCCCGGCACGAACATCGAGGTCCTCGATGCGCGGGGCAAGATCGCGTCGGCGGTCGTGCTCGCCGTGAATGATCGCGAGGCGACTGTGGTCGTGGAGCGGACGGTCACCCACGCGCCATCGACGAGCTTCGAGCTGTGGCTCGGGATACCCGATGGACCGGCGTGCCTGGAGTCGATCACCGCCGCGTGTGAGCTGGGCTGCACGCGGGTGGTCTTGGTGCGGACGACCTACAGCGCCGCGACGGTGCCCAACGCGGCGCGCATCGAGCGGGTGGTGCGGGCAGCCATGCGCCAGTGTGGTCTGCCCACGCCCCCGGAACTCGCGGGCCCGACCCCGCTCGAGTTGGTCCTGTCCGCCCACGAGATCCCTTGTGGTCTCTTTGCCTGGGAGCGCCTGGGCGCAGGGGGCCCGGCGATCGACAACACGCTGCCCCGCCGCCTGCTGGTCGGCCCGGAGGGCGGCCTGACGCTCGAGGAGGCCGCGAGCTGCCGCGCCCATGGGATGCAGCCCCTGTCGCTGGGCCCCTGGACACTGCGCACCGAGACCGCAGTGGCGGCAGGTCTGGCACGATTGCGCGGAGCCTGACCACTGCGGCAGGCTGCACCGAGCAATCGTGAGTCTCCGTGATAATCTGCGCCGCATGGCACTGTGGCGCCCGCGGTCGCCCAAGGCGTTGGTCTGCCCAGCCTGCGACGCGGCGCTCGCACCCGAGGTCGCGGGCAACGCTGAGCCTCGCTGCACCGGTTGCGGCACCGTACTGTGGCCGGTGAAGGTCGCGGGCCTGTGGCGCCGGGCCGCGGCCACACTCGTGGACGCGGTGCTGTTGCTGTTCACGGCCGGACCTCTGGCCTGGTTGGTTGCGGCTGCCCGCGAGGAGCCGTCGCTGCTGGGCGGCAAGACAGCGCTGGAGATGCTGCTGCGCGCGTTCGAGGTCGACGTCTCGACGTGGCTGGCCCGCGCCGCGCCGATGCTCGTGATGGCCGGTCTGTACCTCGGGCTGTTCTGGCATCTCTCGGGTCGCACGCCCGGCCAGAAACTCCTACACATGCGGGTCGTGGACGGCCAGGGACGCCGCCCGCATCTCGTGCGAACCCTGGTGCGGGTGGTGGCGACGCTGGCCGGCGCCTTGCCCGGGGCCTTGGGGTGGTTGTGGATCGCGGTCGACCTCGAGAAGCGTGCGTGGCACGACTGGTTGGCTGGCACGTACGTCGTGAGGGACTAAGTGACGCACCTACGGCGATATCTCGAGCAGACCGGGGCGTTGGCGCCCGACCACCTGGACATGGCGATCCGTCGCCAGCAGATCTACGGCGGCAGCCTGGACACCGTCCTTCTCGAGCTCGAGCTCATCGATGCCCACACGCTGGGCGAGTTGCTCGTGCAGGCCTGCGGGCTGCCCATCGCTCCGTTCGCTCTGATCGACGATGAGCGCGACCGACCGTGGCACACGCTACCCAGTGACGTGCTCGACATCGGCTGGGCGGTACCGCTGGTGATGCGGGGCAGCGAGGTGTGGATCGCAGTGCACCCCGATCTGCCCAACGAACGGCTCGGCGCCCTGTATCGAATGGTGCCGAACGTCAGTCCGTTCGTGATCCCCGAGTGCGCGCTCGAGAAGATCGCAGCCGAGCGGGCCTCCTCGATCGTTCCTCAGCGCTACGCGGTGTTGTGCGTCGCCTACCTCAGCGCGATGCGGCGCAGACCGTCGGCGTCGGACATCGGTTTTCCGATGCTCCACGAGGACGCTTCGGGCTCGATGCGCCACGACCTCGACCGGCCGTCGCGCCATGGCACGTTGCTGCCGAACCACGGCCGCGTGGCGATCGCAGTCGAGACCGATGCTCCCGCGGTGCTCGAGGACGAGTTCGAGCGCCGCTCGACGATGGTGTACGAGCCACCGCGCGACGACCTCGACGTCCCCTCCGACCTCCGCTTGCCGCTCGCCACCGCTGCACCGGAGGCAACCCCTCCCGCGGGGCTGTTTTCGCCGCCGCCACTGCCGGGCGTAGCGAGCCCCTCGCATCGCACGCTCGTGCCTACGGGTCCAATGGGGGTGACACCCGACGCGGTGGTGGCTCCGCCGGTCGATGACGCGCTGCTGCGGGGGCACACCGAGCTGGTGTGGCCGCGACCGACCGGGTCAGAAGCCTCCGAGGAGCTGCCGGCGCCCGAGGATCGGACCCTGGTCACGCCGGCGCCACCCGTGCCGCCCGACACCACGCGTGTACCGATCCAGGACGTCGTCGCCGAGCCGATCGTCCTCAATCCGACGACGACCATCGTCGGCGGGCCACCTCCGGTGCGCTTCACCAATCGCGGTACGATGATCTCGTCGCCGCGCGACGAAGCCCTGGCGACCGCACAAGCCGAGTCCGCTCGGCGGTTGTCTGTGGCCCGCGAGGCGTTGACCACCGCGACCACCCGTGATGCCGTGCTCACAGCGCTCGCCGGCGCGCTGCTGACCATCGCGCCGCGGACCGCGATGTTGCGCGTGCGCAATCGCGAGCTCGTGGGGCTTTCCACCGCGGGCACCAAGCTGGCCGATCCAGCCGGCCGAGTCGTGCCGGTCGGGAAATCAGGGCTGCTCGCGCGGGTTCAGGACGATGGGCGCTACGCGGGCTTCGTCGACGACGAGGTCTTCGCCAACGCCTTCGAGATCGAGCTGCAGACCCCGTGCTTGGTG
>CANLQR010000609.1 GCA_947492135.1 Deltaproteobacteria bacterium
CGAAACTGCTTCCACTCGATGCCGAGTCGCCGCATCCGCGAGCGCAGCGTCGCGGGATGGAGCCCGAGCAGGAGCGCGGCACCGTCCTCGCCTTCGATGCGGCCGCGAGTCTGCGTCAGCGCGTCCTCGATCGCGCGTCGCGTCGTGGATTCGAGCGAGGGACCAGGGGACACACTCGCGACGCGCGGCGAGGGTTTGGTGATCGCAGGGGCCGCGCCGATCTGCTCGACCTTGCCGCCATGAATGATGACCACACGGTCGGCGACCGCGAACGCCTCCTCGCGGTCGTGCGAGACCAGCAGCGTGGTCGCACCCATCCGATCGTGGAGCGCGCGCATCCAAACCCGCAGCTCCTCGCGGACCTTGGAGTCGAGTTCGAGCGAGGATCACGTCAGCGGCATCGCGAGGCGTCTAGAGCGCCTTGTCGCCGAGGCTCGGCAGTGCTAGTGATGTTGGATGGTGCTTGGACGACGTTGGACCGGGATGGTGGTGCTCGCTGCCGCGTGCAACGACGAGCCGGCATCCGCCGTCGCCGGTTCGGACACGAGTAGCGGTACGAGTGTGGGCACGACACCGGATGCTACGACGAGCGCGACGACGGACACCAACGCGACTACCACCGCGAGCACGAGCACGACCGCCGACGCGACGACAACGTCGGTCGGTGAATCGAGTACGTCCAGTTCGACCTCCGACGCCGCCACCAGTGGCGCAACAGACAGCACGGGCTCGTCGGAGGACACCTCGGGGTCGTCGAGCGACGCCGAGACGACGAGCGGCAGTACGTCCACCGAGGGCCCGGCCTGCATGCTTCCCGACGAGGCCTCTTCGAGTGACGACGGTGGCACACCGCTCGACCTCGGCGCCGAGGGCGGATGCGGCAACGGTGTGATCGAGCTCGACGAGTTCTGCGACGACGGCAACGTCGAACCCGGCGACGGTTGTGAGAACGACTGCACGAGCAGCGACGACGTTGCACCGCTATGGACGCTGACGATGGGCGGCCCTAACTCGATCCCCGACTGCGGCTCCGGGATCGTCTTCGACTCGCAGAACAACCTCATCATCGGCGGCTACGTGCTCGACGACGTGTGGATCCGGAAGTACGACCCGAACTACGAAGAGCTGTGGACGGTGACGTATCCCGGGCTGGTCACGGGCTCGTGCACGGACACGCCACTGGCGGTCGACAGTAACGACAACATCGCGTTCGCCGGTGTGACCGGAGAGGCGAACAACGCGAACTTTGTCTTCGGCCTGCTCGACCCTGACGGCACCGAGATCTGGTCGGAGATCTATGATGGTCCCGTCAACCGTGCGGACTTCGTGCACGGCATCGCGGTCGACACCCAGGACAACGTCATCATCGTCGGTACGCAAGAGAATCCGATGGATGACGTCGAGGGCGCCGTGTTGAAGTACGCGAGCGATGGGATGCTGCTATGGTCGGACTTCTTCGACGGCGGCGACACGAGCCAAGGCGGTGCGTGGGACGTCGACACCGATCCGTGTGACGCCGTCGTGGTCTCGGGGTTTTCGTTCAGCGTTGCTACCGGCGCGGACATCGTGGTGCGGAAGTACGAAGTGGACGGTGGCCTGGAGTGGGAGCGGACCGAGGCGACGGAACTGACGGACTGGGGCTACGCGATCGGGGCCGATGGGCAGGGGCGCGTGGTTGTCGCTGGGTCGGAGCTCCAGCCGCCGTCGACGTACCCTGATTTTTGGCTACGGCAGTACGACGAGGCTGGCAACGAGTCGTGGACCATTTTGGAAGACGGGGGCGCAGCCGGTGGAGAGCAAGTCTTTGCGGTCACCACAGCGCCGAGCGGTGAGTTCTGGGCCTCCGGAATCACCTCGCCGCAGCAGTTGAACACCGACGCGTGGCTGCGTCGGTATGCCCCATCGGGTTCCGCGATATGGACGAGGACGATCTACTTCGGCGGAAGCTCGAACAGCTGGCGCGCAGTCGCCCGCGCACCCGACGGCCGCATCGCGGCCGCCGGGTCCTCGCAACTCCCGTTCCCGAACGACACCGAGGCACACTTCGCCGTGTACCCGCCCTGAGATCGTCGTCACATTCGCAAGATCCACGCCTTGAGTCGGATGCCCACCGTGGTGGCGTTGTTGGCCGCCGGACCGAACACCTGCCACGTCGCTGGCGTCGGGTTGTTGGGCGTGAAGGGGATCAGGAAGTCGGTCAGCGCCCAGCGGCTGTTGGCGGGTGCATGGAGGTCGCGGGGCTGCTGGGCTGCTCCACCTTCGTTGTCGTCGATTCGGAGGTACGTCAAGATCGTCGATGCTAGGAGTGCGAAGATCCTCAACTCGAGGATCGCGCCGACTGCATTCGAAGGGACGTTCGCGAACGGCAGCGCGATCGCCGGTTGGGCCCCTAGAAACGTGCCGCTCGCCAGGATTTGGCGGTCGTCACCACGCAAGATTTCGATGCCGTCGGTGTAGGGGCGGTACGGAACAGCGTATTCGCCATCCACGAGCCAGACCGAGTCGACGAGCACCTGCTGGCCGGCCGCGAAGGCCGCATCATTGTACGGATAGATCCGCACTTCCAAAGTCCGCGGCCCGGTGACGCCTCCGGTCAGGCCGTCGAACCGACCCGTCAACGCGCGCGTCTTCCATTGCGACGTGATGCTACCCGCATCGGTGTCCGAGAAGAACCCCAAGCGCGTGGCACCCGAGTAGAGCGCGAATCGAAACGCGTTCGGCGCCGCGCTCAGCAGCCGATACCGCACCGCCACCGTGACGCTGCGCAACCCGCCGTCCAACACGAAGCTCTGCGACATGTAGAACCCGACGTTGTCGCCGACCTGCAGGCGCACCGACCGCCCACCGATGACAAATGTTGGATCGACGGTTTGCGAGCCCAGGCCCATGTTGGTCGTCGGCCACTGCCAGACGCCGCGGCTCATGTCCGAATTCTTGATCCGATTCGAGTACGCCGCAGTGGCGCCATGCAAAGCCGCGCCGTAGCCGTTGACCGCGAACGCGTTGCCGGAGGCTGGGAACGTGTTGAACTGCAACTCCGTGCGGGTCTCCGGTGCCAACGCGGCGTAGGTCGGCGTCCAACTGCTCTCGGTGCCCGGATTGTTCGGCTCCGATGTCACCGTTCCGACCAAGTGCAGCCGCTCTGCCGCGGTATCGGAGGCGAGACAACGTCGGCGCGCGCGCCCGAACGGATAGCTGCCTGCCGGGTACGTCGGGTACTCCGTTCCTGGACCCCCGGGTGGCGTCTCGCCGGGCTCGAGGTAGCAGCCGATCAGGGTCAGGTCGCGCACAAGATCCGCGGCCACGCAGACTGGCGTGCCTTCGACGGTCACGCCAGAGATCAGCACACCTTGCCCGCCCGAAGGCCCTGCCGCGCCTGTCGTGCCGGCCACGATGATCCCGGTTCCCTCTTGGTGTGCGCCGCCGGTCCCATTTACGTCGTAGACGACCACCGAATTCCAGACCCGCCCATTTTGGACCGTGTCCCCGTTGGACGAGTCGCCATCTGGATGCCGACCCGACACGAGTTGATCTCGAAACGATCCAGCACGTTGTAGGCGGAGTAGGTGTTGATCGCGCCGGTGTTGAACCGCACGCCGATGGCAAACTGCCAGATTTGCACGTCGACCACGCGGCAAAACAACGCGTTGTCAAGATCGATACCAACACCGACCGGTGGCGTGTTGACTCCCGGCACGACCGGGCCGAGCAGCGTGAAATCGTGAAACGAACTACGCGCGAACTGCCCCGTACCCAGCGGGGTCGGCCAAGCCTTGAACGCGGGGATTAAAGCGTTGATCGGGTTGTAGTTCAGCACAGTCGCGTTGACGCCCTCGCCGAAGATCTCGACGCCGAGTGGCAGGTACCAGTTGCCGCCGAAGAGGATCTCGTTGAACCACCAGCTGCCTTCAGGGATCAGAATGCGGGTAGCGCCAGCGGCGAGCGCATTCCGGAACGCGAGGGCATTGACAGCGGAAGAGCCGATTCCACCCGGGACCGCACCATAGTTGACGATATTTGCGAGAGGCATGCCTTGCTACTCCTGGGCTATGGACCACGCAAGAAGTAGCGTGGCCCGGCCGCACGCGGCCAGCTTCGATACTGGCTCGACATGGCCGTCGAGTCAACCGAGGCGGCCGCCGTGCGAGAACGTGTAGTCCCCGACTCCAGTCCGGCCTCGTTGACGTGGGCCAGGCACGACATGCCGAGTTCGCCGATGACGTGGCGATCACGGAACTCGTACATCGAGAGAATGTTCCAGGTGGTGTCAGTCCTTGCCCATCGAGAACAGCATTGCCGGCTTCGAGAACTCGCCGACGACCTCATGGGGGCCGCGACGCCATCGACCGGGTTGCCCCTCGCCCACCCGTCGTCGCGGCCCCGGGAGCGCTCCGTCAGCGCGCCGTCGATCGAAACTGCTTCCACTCGATGCCGAGTCGCCGCATCCGCGAGCGCAGCGTCGCGGGATGGAGCCCGAGCAGGAGCGCGGCACCGTCCTCGCCTTCGATGCGGCCGCGAGTCTGCGTCAGCGCGTCCTCGATCGCGCGTCGCGT
>CANLQR010000610.1 GCA_947492135.1 Deltaproteobacteria bacterium
GCAACTCCGACTACGCCTACCTCGAGCGCACCGAGGCGATCCGCCTGCTGTCGAGCTGGTGGGAAGTGCACGGGCCGCTCGAGCATCGCCGCATGCTCCACGGCCTGGCGTCTGCGGGCCGCCCCGACAATGCGTGGGACCTGCTGCGCTACGTCCTGCTCGCTCGGCTCGGCGTCGCCGCCGGGTACCTCGACGACCTCGGGGCGTGGGCAGCCATCGCCCCGATCGCGCGCCGCCTGCAGGCCGCCTACCCCGACTGGTCGTCGATGGCCCAAGCCTATGTGCTCGCGCGTCGCCAGGCCCGTGACCTCCCCGCGGATGGGACCGCGGACGATGCGTCGACGACCGCGATTCGCGACAACATCACGCATCTTCACGGCACGCGCTGGCGCGACCTGCCCTACCGTCTGCCGCTCGGAGGCGCCACGTGACCGATGTGGTCGCAGACCCGGTGATGCCCGACGACATCGTCGAGATCGAGATCCTCGACCTCGCGCCGCGTGGTGATGGCACCGCGGTCGGCGACGATGGCAAGCCGGTTTATGTGGCTGGCGGCATCCCTGGTGAACGGGTGCGCGCGCGGATCTATCGCCGCGGCAAGCGGTTTGCGGGCGCCGATCTGCTCGAGATCGTGCGGCCATCACCTCATCGCGTCACGCCTCCGTGTCCGCTGTTCGGCCACTGCAATGGCTGCCAGCTGCAGCACGTTTCGGCCGAGCACCAGCTGGTGCTCAAGCGTGATCTGGTGGTGGGCGAGCTGCGTACCACCGGTGGGTTCACCGCCCCTGTGGTGCTGCCGACCCTGGCCGCGCCCGATCCGTGGGGCTATCGCAATCACGCCCGCTTCACGGTCCGTCACGGCCACATCGGCTTCGTGCGCCGCCAACGTCGGGCCTTCTTCGTGGTCGACCACTGCATGATCATGGAACCGCGGATCAACGCCCTGGTCACCGCGATGCAAGGGCGCGTGGCGGAAACCACCCAGTGCAACATCAGGGTCGGCGCACCCGACGACGCGGTGTCGATCCAGCCGCGGCTGGCCTTGACCGACATCGACAGTGGCCAGACCCACGTCACCGAGCGCCTCGGAGGCCACGACTTTCAGGTCTCGAACGCGGCGTTCTTCCAGGTCCACCGCGCACAGGCCGAGCGCATGCTCGCACTGGTCTGCGAGTGGGTACGGCAGGCGCCGCCGGGCCTGGTCGTCGATGCGTATGCCGGCGTGGGCACCTTCGCCGCGGCCTTGGCCGACGACGGCCGGCAGGTGATCGCGATCGAGGAGTCGGGCCCCGCGGTCCGCGACGCCGCGCTCAACCTCGCGGCTCAGCCGGCGATCTCGCTGCGACTCGGGCGCTCCGAGCTGATTCTGGCGACGATGGCCGACGAGCAGCTCGAGGTTGCCGCCTTGGTGCTCGACCCCCCGCGCTCGGGTTGCTTGCCGGGTGCGATCGACGCGGTCGCCCGCCTACGGCCGTCGATCGTGGTGTACGTCTCGTGCGATCCCGCCACGCTCGCGCGCGACCTACGGATGTTGTGCGATCGTGGCTTCGAGCTCGTGCAGGTCCAGCCGCTCGACATGTTTCCCCAGACGATCCACATCGAGTGCATCGCCGTGCTGCGGCGGGTCGAGTTCGCGGACACCGCCTCGTGAGCAAGCCCGAGTCAGGTGAGCTATGGGGCCACCCCAAGGGCCTCTACTACTGTTTTTTCACCGAGCTGTGGGAGCGCTTTTCGTTCTACGGAATGAAGGCGTTGCTGCTGTTCTACGTGACCAAGTACCACCGCTTCGACGACGAAGCGGGCTACCTGCTGCTGGGCACCTACGGCGGTCTCGCGTACGCGATGCCCGTCGTCGGGGGAATCGTCGCCGACCGCTATCTGGGCATGCGCAAGGCGGTGGTGCTCGGCGGCGTGCTGTTGTGCCTGGGCCACTTTGGCATGGTCTACGAGGGTCACGCCGCAACCATCGTCGACGATCGAATCGTCCGCGACGAGTTCGCGCTGTCGGTGTTCTACCTGTCGCTGGCGCTGATCATCGTCGGGGTGGGATTTCTCAAGCCCAACATCTCGACGATCGTGGGCCGCCTCTACGGGCCCAATGATTCTCGCCGCGATGCCGGCTTCACGATCTTCTACATGGGCATCAATGTCGGCGCGTGGGCGTCGAGCCTGGTGTGCGGTTGGTTGGGCGAGACCTGGGGCTGGGGCTGGGGCTTTGGCTCGGCGGGCCTGGGCATGTTGATCGGCCTGGTGGTCTTCGTCCGTGGCCAGGCGCACCTGCTGGGGAAGGCGGAGCCACCCGATCCCGCCCGACTGCGAGCGCCATGGCGGCTGGGGATCTCGCGCGAGCGCTGGATCCTCATCGGCGCACTCGTAGCGGTGCTGGCCGCCTGGCAGCTGCTGCAAGTTCGCCTGTCACTGTTCGAGGGCGGCCAGATCAGCGCGACCGAGATCGTCGCTGTGCTCATGACGATCGCGCTTGGGGTGTGGTTCGTGCCGTTCGTCCGCACCCAGTGCACACCCGCCGAGCGCGACCAGATGATCGCGCTGGTGGCGATCACAGCGACCAGCGTGGTGTTCTGGGGGCTCTACGAACAGACCTATGGCTCGTGGAATGCGTTTTCCGATCGCGTGATGAACCGCGAAGGACTCGGCGTCCAGTGGACGGCCACCCAGCTCACGGGTCTCGGCGCGCTGTTCATCTTCGCCTTGTCGCCGCTGTTCGCGTGGCTGTGGCCCCGGCTCGCCAAGCGCGGCCGCAACCCGTCCACACCCGCGAAGTTCGGCGGCGCGCTGGTGCTCGCCGGCTTGTCGACGGTTCCTCTTGCGTGGGCGGCAACCCACCCCGGTGACGACGGCCTCGCGGGGTTGTGGTCGATCGTGCTGGCGTACTTCATCCTCGAGGTCGGCGAGATGCTCATCTCACCGATCGGGCTCGCTGCTGTCACGACGCTGTCGCTGCCGCGGGTCGTGAGCCTGATGATGGGCGTGTGGTTTCTCGCCTCGGCCTTCGGTGAGATCGCGGCGGGTCGGCTCGGCGCTTTGTCGGCGATGCCCGAGGACACCACGACCGTCGACGCGCTGGCGATCTACGGTGAGCTGTTCTGGGTGCTCACGTGGATCGGATTGGGCACCGGCGTGGTGGTGCTGCTGTGGACGCCGTGGCTGCGCCGGCGCATGCACGGCGTTCACTAGGAGCCAGACCCGGTAAGGGTCTGGCTCCTACCCGGCGCAGATCTCGTCGGCGTCGAACTCGGCTTCGTAGTCGATACCGTCGCAGTCGAAGCCGCGAGTCCGCGCGTACTCGGACATGAACCGCTCGAACAGCGCGTCGTCGAATCGATCACCGACGGTCGCGGCCGCAAAGCGGCGGGCGAGCTCGGCCTGGACGTCGGGCGCGAGTTCACGATCATCCATGCGCAACAGCCCCTCGGCGTCGAGCGTGGGCCCGGCCGCGCCAAAGTGCTCCTCGAACATTCGGGTCATCGAGGCCAGCGGGTCCTCGTAGCCCTTGCCGAGCACATCCAACAAGTGGGCCATGTACAGCGACACGCCCGGAATCCCGCCCGAAGCCTCGGTGACCACGGCCGGGCCCTCGACGGCGATCGCTCGTCCGCCGACCGCGTGGCGGAGCTGAGCATCGAGCGCCTTGCTGTGGAACTCGAGGTCGGCCTTGGCCAGACCGATCAGGCCCTTGCGGTAGGTGCCCTCGTTGAGCGGGTTGCCACGGTAGCTGATGGTCAGCACGGTGAAGCCCGGGGCGAGCACGTTCGCACTGCGCAGGGCATCGACCCAGGTGCTCACGATCGAGCCACCCATGACGAAGATCGTCGCGATCGCCTCTTCGGGCGAGCCCGGTGCCAGCTCCAGCGTCGAGATCCGCGAGCCGTCGTCGTCACGACCGCCGAAGGTCTTGATCACCACGGGCGAGCCCAGCGGCCGGAGCACGCTCGACACCGCCACGCCCGTGCGCGGATCGGTCGCGCGGGGCGTGGCGAGGGCCCACACCACGCCGTCGATCCGACCATCGAAGTGCTCGACAATCGCCTCGATCGCCTGGCGCTGCACCTGTGCATCGAATGCGTCGCCGTTGATGGTGCGCGCGACCAGCCCCGCGTTTCGGAGCCCGCGTTCGATCGCGAGGTTGCGATGGAAACCCGGCGAACCCAGCTTACGCACCTTGTTGCTGCTCTCGGGGTTGGGCTGGCCGTCGTACGACACGTTGAGCGTGTGCGCGCCGCGGCGCTGGCCCAGCACGACGCGCGCCGCACTGCCGAATCCACCCGATCCGCCGACCACCAACCAGTTGCCACCACTGCCCCGCGCCGGCGCGGGCTCGAGCTTGGCCCGATCGAGCATCGCGTCGGCCAGGCGTTGGGTACCGACCGGGTGGAAATTGCCCGGGTGGATCACATTGCCGAGCGCGGGGACGAAACGAAACTGGAACTTCGGGACGGCGAGCCGCATGGCGGAAAAGCGAATACCACAATGCGCGCGCGGTGGGCGAGTGCGCTCAACGGCAGGCTTCGGGTATGCCACCGCCG
>CANLQR010000611.1 GCA_947492135.1 Deltaproteobacteria bacterium
CGATGGCGACGTCGGTGCCGGTACCCATCGCGATCCCCACGTCGGCGCGAGCGAGCGCGGGACCGTCGTTGATCCCGTCGCCGGCCATCGCGACGATCCGGCCCTCGCGTTGCAGGGTCTCGATGATGCGTAGCTTGTCGTGCGGCATCACCTCGGCCTCGACCCGCGCGATGCCCAGGCGGCGCGCGACGACCTCGGCCGTCGCGCGATGATCGCCGGTGAGCATGATGATCTCGAGGCCGTCGGCCCGCAGCTCGGCAAGCGCAGACGCCGTCGATGCCTTGATCGGATCCGCCACGCCGATGAGTCCCGCCGCGCGGCCATCGATCGCCAGCCACACCACGGTGTCGCCCTCGAGCCGCTGGCGATCGGTCGGGACCGTCAGCTCTGAGGCGTCCACCCCCTGGCGGTCAAACAGCCGGCGGTTGCCCAGCGCAACCTCGCGGCCCGCCACGCGACCGATCACGCCTTCGCCGGTGATCGAGCGAAACCCCTGCGCGGCGCCCACGGTCACCCCGCGGTCTTGCGCACCGCGGACGATCGCAGCGGCCAGGGGGTGCTCGCTGCCGTGCTCGAGCGCCGCCGCCAAACCCAGGATCTCGACCTCGGTCCACTCGCCCAGTGCATGGACGTGGGTGACGACCGCGCGGCCCTCGGTCAGCGTCCCGGTCTTGTCGACCACGAGGACGTCGACTTCGGCCAATCGCTGCAGCGCCTCGGCACTCTTGACCAGCACTCCGGCACCGGCGCCGCGTCCGGTGGCGACCATGATCGAGATCGGCGTGGCAAGTCCCAGCGCGCAGGGGCACGCGATGATCAAGACCGCGATCGCGTTGACCAAGGCGTGCGTCAGGCGCGGCTCGGGGCCCAGCGCGTACCACAGCAGCATCGTGACCGCGGCCACCAGGACGACCGCCGGCACGAACCACTTGGAGATGCGATCGGCGAGCTGCTGGATCGGCGCCCGGCTGCGCTGGGCCTCGCCGACCATCTTCACGATCTGCGCCAGCACGGCGTCGGCGCCCACCCGCTGGGCGACGACGACGAGGCCACCGGTGCCGTTGAGCGTTCCGCCGGTCACGGCTTCGCCGATGGTCTTACCCACCGGGATCGGTTCACCGGTCATCATCGATTCGTCGATCGCAGACTCGCCCTCGACCACCGAACCGTCGACCGGCACCCGCTCCCCGGGTCGCACGCGCAGGCGATCGCCGACCCGCACCTCGGACAACGGCACGTCGTGTTCGCTGCCGTCGGTCGCGATGCGGCGCGCGTCCTTGGGTGAGAGTCCCAGCAGCGCACGCAGGGCACGGCCGGTCTGGGAGCGCGCACGAAGCTCGAGCACCTGGCCGGCGAGTACCAAGGCAGTGATGACCGCCGCCGCCTCGAAGTACACGCCGGGCACACCGCCATGGCCGAGATAGGCCGCGGGGATCGTCGCGGGCGCCAACCAGGCCAGGCCAGTCATCACCACGCTGAACAACCACGCCACGCCGACGCCGAGCGAGATCAACGTGAACATGTTCGGACTGCGATGAACGATCGAGGCCCAACCGCGCGCGAAGAACGGCGCCGCGCACCACAGCACCACCGGCGTGGCCAGCAGCGCCTGCGCACCCATCAACAGCCACGGCGAGACCGCGTGCTGTAACGGTTGTCCCGGCAGCATCTCGCTCATCGCGATCGCAAACACCGGCAGCGAAAACCCGGCCGCCACCCACAGGCGCCGCGTCATGTCGATCAATTCCTCGTTGGGCGGCTCGTCGATCGACACAGATGTCGGCTCCAACGCCATGCCGCACAGCGGGCAGCTTCCGGGATCGGCCTGCAGGATCTCGGGATGCATCGGGCAGGTCCACTGCGCGCCGGCGGCAGCGTGAGCGGACTTCGGTGCGCCAACCGCCGCGTCGTGGCCGCAACACGACCCCGCTGGCACCGCAGGCTGCAGGAAGCTCGCAGGCTCCGCGATGAATCGAACACGACAGCGGGCGCCGCAAAAATAGTAGTCCTGCCCCTCGTGGGTCGTGTGATGGACCGCCGACGCGATCGTGACCTTCATCCCGCAGACCGGATCGCGGGCGACCGCGTCTGTACTCGGGGATTCATTCGGGGTCATCGTCTGCCTCGGATCCTTCGCCATGCGGCGCCAGGCATCGCCACCAGGCGGGCCGCGCCGGGATAGTCGAAACGGCGCAGAACCACCGCGAACACAGCGAACCCCACCAGCATGGCAACGCCAAGGACCACTGCATCCGTCGCACGTTGCGTCCACTCGCCACCAGAGCCCGCAAGCTGTGCGCCGGCCACGACGCAACCCCACGCCACGGTGGCGAGCGCGACGTTGGCGAGCACCAGCGCCAGGGCGTTGCGTCCGACCGACTGCGGGCGCGACGGGTCGGGGTGACGTCCCACCGCGCGGCCGAACATCATGACCAGGATCCCCACGTTGATCAGTGCGCCGATCGTCGTCCCCAGCGCAATTCCAGGCGCACCGAGCTGCCGGTGGGTGAGCGCATTGAACAGCAGGTTCGCCGCCACGCCGGCGAGCGACGCGACCATAGGAATGCGAGCCCGGTCGATCCCATAGAACGCCGGCGCATAAAGCTTGACCAGACTGTACGGCACCAGCCCGGCCACATAGCACTGCAACACCGCCGCGATCGCGGCCGCGTCACCCGCCGAGGTCGCTCCCCAGCGATACACCAGGCGCACGATTGGCTCGGCCAGCACCACCATCCCGACGGCGCTCGCCGAAGTCAGCATCCACGACGCCCGCGCTCCATCCGCGGTTCGTCGCGACAGCGCCGACAGGTCACCGCGCGCGGCCTCGGCAGACACCTCGGTCATCGTGACCGTGGCGATCGCCATGCCGAACACACCCAGCGGCAGATAGAACAGACGAAACGCATAGCTCAGCTGTGCTACCGGGCCGTCACCGAGCTCGGACGCGAAGATCGTGTTCACGAACACGTTCACATTCACCGCCGCGATCCCGATCAACGCCGGAGCCATCAGCGCGACGATCCGGCGCACGCCGGGATCGGACCACACACCGACCAGCCGCAACCGCGGCCGGTAGCCGGCGCGCACCAGCGCCACCAGCTGGATCCCCGCCTGGCAGAGGCCCGCAAGGGTGGTTCCCACGCTCCAGGCCACGATCGCCTCGTGCAGCGGAAGACCGGCCACGGCCAGTCCCACACCCACCGCGATGCTGACCACGTTGAACAGCGCAGGGGCCAGTGCCGGCACCACGAAGCGGCGCTGCGCGTTGAGCATCCCCATCCACACCGCCGCGAGGCTCACGAACACCAAGATCGGCAGCATGACCTGCGTCAACTGGACCGCGAGCACCAGCTTGGCAGCGTTGCCATCCATCTCGGCGGTCATCAGCGCCACCAGGGGCCCGGCGAACACCAGCGCGAGCGTCGTGATGAGCCCGGTCGCGAGCAGCAGCGCCGACATCACCAGGTCTGCGAGCAGCTCGGCGCGCGCGCGACCGTCTTGTTGCAGCGCGGCCGTGAAGGTCGGTACGAATGCGCTGGACAGCGCGCCCTCGGCAAACAGATCGCGAAGCAGATTCGGGACCCGGAATGCGACCTGATACGCGTCCGCCACCGCACCCGCGCCGAATAGCGCGGCGAAGACCATCTCGCGCACGAGCCCGAGCACCCGCGATGCGAGAATCGCGAGCGACAGCGGCAACGATGATCGCAGCGCGTCGGGCATCGTCGGCTCGCGCAGTGTCGCAACGCCCGGGCCGCCGCGAGAACATCCTGCCGAAAATCAGGATACCGACCCGAGAGCTGCCACACGGACCAGGTCCGTCGGTGGCGAACGACGGGGTCGGGCGGGCCTTGGCCATCGGGTGGCCACCAATGGCGCTTCGTGCGCGGCCACCGAAAGAACCCATTGGAACCGGGCGGCTTGCCCAATCCAGGTTCGGCGCGCGATTCGCTACCCCGGCGCGCCAGGCCACAGCACCTCGACGAGCGTCAACCCGGTCGGCGGCGCGGTTCGACCCGCACGCGCACGCACCCCGGTCGCGAGCGCCTCGTCGATCCGCGCGCCATCGCCCCGGCCATGACCGATCTCGACCAGCGTCCCGATCATCACGCGCACCATGTTGTGCAAAAAAGCCGTGCCGCGCACGTGGATGTCGAGCAACACACCGCCCGCGGTGGGGGTGTGTTCGACGAGCTCGATCCCGAAGATCGTGCGCACGGTGGAACGCGCCTGACACATCGCGCTGCGAAATCCTGCGAAGTCGTGAGTCCCCACAAAATGCGCAGCCGCGTCACGCACGCGTGACACCTCCAGCGGTCGCTCGATCTGCCACACGTGGCGCGCAGTCATCGGATCGCGTAGTCGCCCGAGCAGCAACCGATAGCGGTAGTGTTTGCCCGCATTCCCGTGGCGCGGATCGACGGTCCCGCCGCCCTCGGAGGTCTCCTCCCACGCCGCACTCACGGCCATGTCGACCGGCAACATCCGGTTCAGCGCGGTCACCAGGTTCTCGCA
>CANLQR010000612.1 GCA_947492135.1 Deltaproteobacteria bacterium
CGGGGATCTTCGCGACGTCGGCAAGCTCGGGGAACGACGGTTCGATGCGCGCGCGGTACTCGAGCGTCGCGAAGTCGATCGACTGCACCTCCGAGGCGCCACCAGAGCCCTTGACCTTCTTGTAGAAGCCCTGGCCGGTTTTGTCGCCCTTCATGCCTGCGGCCAGCATCTTGACCAGGATTTCGGGCGTGCCCATCGCGTCGTGCAGCTCGTCGAAGTTCGCCGCCTGCGGGTCGCCGGAGGTCACCTTGCGCAGGTTCTCGGTCACCAGCACGCTGACATCGAGGCCGACGAGGTCGCCGAGGCGGAAAGAACCGGTGCGCGGTCGCCCGAGCAGCGGGCCGTTGAGCACATCGACCTCTTCCACGGTGTAGCCGCCGTCGAAGGTGGTGCGAAACGTGAGGATGGTCGAGGCCACGCCGATGCGATTGGCGATGAAGTTCGGGGTGTCGCGGCAGGGCACGACGCCCTTGCCCAGCACGTCCTCGCAGAATGCCGACAGCTCGGCCGTCACCTCGGGGGCGGTGTCCGGGCCGGGCACGACCTCGAGCAGATGCATGTATCGCGGCGGATTGAAAAAGTGCATCCCGACGACCCGACGGCGCGCCGACTCGGGCAGGGCCGCCGCGATCGAGGCGATCGCCAGCCCCGAGGTGTTGGTCGCGAGAATCGCATCAGCGGGTGCGGCGGCGGCGATGCGGGCGAACAGCGGCTGCTTGATGTCGAGCCGCTCGATGACAGCTTCGATCACCAGATCGCTGACGGCGACGGCTCGCTCGAGGTCATCCTCGAGGTTGCCGGCCGTGATGCGAGAGGCCAGCGCCGGATCCATGAACGGCGCCGGTTTGCCCTTGAGCATGGCCTTGATGGCACCCGCGGCGACGGCGTTGCGGGCGGATTTGGGCGCGCCGGACCCCGCGCCTGGCGGCACGATGTCGAGCAGGAACACGCGCAGGCCGGCATTCGCGAGGTGGGCGGCAATCTGCGCCCCCATGGTGCCAGCGCCGAGCACGGTCGCGGATAGCGAGTGGGTCGGTCGTCGAAGCGTCACGGCGCGCACGCTAGCAGGTCACTGGGGGCTCGTGCGGGCGTTGTTGCGAGGGTCCCGGTGGCTGTTGCCGGGACGCGAGCGGACGAGTCGACAAGACCGCCCGAGCCGGGCGGGGCCCGCGGCGCCAGGCTCGTGGCGCCAACGTCCCACATCGGTGCCAACGCGTGCGCCTCGCCACGAGGCCTCGTTCACGCCGCGGCCGCGCCCGCGCAATGCGAGCAATTTGGGAACGGCGTGCTAGCGTGTGATGTTGACATCGGGAGTTCGCGAATGCGTGCGCGGGCAGTCACTACGACACTAGGTCTCGTTGCTTTCATGGCCCTGGTCGCCACTCGGCCGGAGCCGTCCGACGCCGCCGCGCCGCCGGCCACCGGTACGCTGACGATCGTGGCGATGGGCGAGCCGACGGCAGCGGCGGACGCGGCCGCCGTCGAGTCGAGCACGCCCCTGCCGGCTGCCGGCGCCGAGGTGTTGACCGGGCTTTCGGGCGCCGCGACTGCGCTCGGTGCCCGCGACTCCGCCCGCGCGATCGCGATTGCCCAGGGTATCGCAGCCGCACCCGACGCCGTCGTCGGGTCGGAAGCGTGGTTTCTCGCGGGGGCGATTCTCGGGCGCGCACAGCTGCTCGCGGGCAATCCCGAAGCCGCCATCGCCGCCCTGCAACCACGGGTCGAGCACAAGCAGCTCGCCAAGTTTCTCCCTCCTGACGTACTCGGCGTCGAGCTCGCCGAGGCCGAGCTCGGCTTTGCGCGGAGCCGCGGCGTCGCTCCGAAGATCGCCGATGCGAAGCTGCTCGGCGGCGTGGCCCGCCTGAAGAAGCTGCAGAAGCTCGAGCCCATCCGCAACTTCGCGCAGATGCAGGTCTTGCAGGCGCAAATGCTCGCCGCGCTCAGTGACGCCGGCGGTGCACGCAAGGCGGTTGCAGCGCTCGAGGACGTGTTGCAGGAGTATCCGCATCATCCCGAGCGCGGCCGGATGTGGCTCGAGCACGGCAAGGCACTCGATCGCGCCGGTCGTACGCCCGATGCCCTCGCTGATCTGCGCTCGATCGCGATCGAGCGCAACGGCGAGCCCGAAGGCGTCGCGGCGTGGGAGGCGATCGAGGCCATCTCCGCACGGACCGGCAAGGCCGCCAGTCCACTGTCGGCCGCAGAGCGCCTCGCCAGCGCCACCGCGGCGCGCCGCAACAAGCGCGCCGACGTCTCGCGGGACCTGCTCGAGCAACTCATCGCGGATCCGGCGACCCCGGCCTCGATCCGTTCCCAAGCCGAGCGCTCGCGCTCGTTCACCGCCTCGAAGCAACGCGACTTCGGGACCTGCGCGGCCGACCTACGCAAGGTGTACGCGGCGACCGGGAGCTTCGAGGTCCGCGACGATCTGCTCAAGTGCCTCGAGAAGGGCGCCTTCTACGACGAGGCCATCGCGTTGCGGCTCAAGGACCTCGAGGGCAAGCGGGGCAAGAAAAAGGCCCACCGCGCGCATGTGCTGTGGGAGTCCCTCGACCTCGCGGTGCGCGGCGGCAAGTACGACGAGGCCATCAAGCTGCTCGCGCGCTACGAGAAAGACGGCAAGGCCCACGGGCAAGAGCGAGCGTGGCTGCACCCCTGGCTTGCGAGCCGCACGGGCAACGACGCCGCCGCGATCGCAGGCTTTGCGGCGTATGAAAAGAAGTACCGTGGCGATGCGAGAAAGGCCCGCTACTTCCGCGGCAAGCTGCAGGTGCGCTCGTCCGACCCCGCGGTGGTCGCGGCCGGCGGGGCGGCGCTGCGTCAACTGGCGACCAGCGATGCGCTGGGCTACTACGGCTTGCAGGCCCGTGCGCGGCTGCTCGATGCCGCCCTCGAGGTGCCTGCGGCGCCCAAGCTCGCCCCGGTGGCCGAGGAACTCGATCCACCCACGCGAGCCGAGGCCGAGGCGATTCTCGATCGTCTGGACACCGACTACGGCAGCGCCTGGCCTTCGATCGCCCGCACGCGACAGCTCTATGGCGTGGGCTACAACGACGAGGCCCGTCGTGAGCTCCGCGTGACCGTTGCGGCGTTCTTGACCCGTGGCAAGAAGGCCGGCGGCCCCCGCAGTGAAGACATCCTGGTCGGGCTCGGCTGGAAGCCCAACTGGAAGTACCCGCGGGTTGCCCCGACCAAGGCCGGGCGCAAGATGTTACGCGACGCCGCGACCGTCAACGCGCTGCGGGTCGGCCTGCGCGAGGTTGCGTTTGCGCTGCAAGAGCCCCACGCCTACGTGAAGCTCAGCACGTCGAAGGATGCCTCGGTCAAGGCCCGGTGGACGCTGCGCGCGTTCCGGCCGGCGGTGGAGCGGGAGGCTCGCCTGCGCAAGATCGACCCGAAGCATCTGTGGGCGCTGATGTACACCGAGTCGCGGTTCCGTCCCCACGTGGTTTCGCACGTCGGGGCCCGCGGCGCGCTGCAGATCATGCCGTCGACGGCCAACCAGCTCGCCGAGCGCCTTGGCGAGACCGACGCCGGCCACTTCTTCGACACCGACCGGTTGTTCGACATCGACACCAACGCCCATCTGTCCGCGTACTACGTGGCCGAGCTGCTCGCGAAGTTCCACGGCCAGGCGCCCATGGCCTACGCGAGCTACAACGGTGGGCCGAGCAATGTCTCGCGCTGGCTCGCGGCCAAGTCGCAGGGGTCGACGCCGCTCGAGATGGACACGTTCATCGAGGAGATCGCATTCGGCGAGAGCTACCGCTACACCAAGCGGGTGATGGAAGTGCACGCGACGTATGCGTTGCTGTACGAGGGCGAGCTGCCGCGGTGGAAGAACGCGGTGGATCCGAGCTTCGAGGACAACATCGACTTCTAGCGCGTCGCGCCGGACGCCCGTGCTAGGTTCCAGAGCGTGGAAGACCGCATCGTCGAGCTCGAGATTCGTGTCGCGTTCCAGGAGCGAGCCCTGCACGAGCTGGACGAGGTCGTCACCAAGTACGCCGCCCACCTCGACGCGCTCGTGCGCGAGCTCGACGCGCTGCGTCAGCGAATCGACGGCAGCGAGCAGGCCGCTGAGGTCGTGGACGAGCAACCACCGCACTACTGAGGGGCCCGTGAGCCACCCTGCTGGATCGTCGTGCCCGGATGCACTAGGCTCCGCGGCCGACGATGTTCAGCGCCGAAGTGAAATCCATCTTTTCTGAGCTTGGTCTGTCGCTGCCCGCCACGGGCAAGGGCTTGGCGGTCGTCGATCCGTCGACGGCGGAGGTGATCGCCGAGCTCCCGCTATGCGACCGCGCCGCTGCCGACGCGGCGGTGGCCCGCGCCGTCGAGGCGTTCGCGCGGCTGCGCGACATTCCCGGCCCCAAGCGCGGCGAGCTGGTACGCCAGATGGGCGAGCGCCTGCGCGCTCACAAAGAGCCGCTCGCGCGCCTGGTGACCGCCGAGATCGGCAAGGGCATCGAAGAGGCTCGCGGTGAAGTTCAAGAGATGATCGACATCTGCGA
>CANLQR010000613.1 GCA_947492135.1 Deltaproteobacteria bacterium
TGTCGCTGGCCGCCTCGGCTGCGTCCCGGCCAAACCCGCGCAAGCGAGCGACCACATCCTGGCCAAGTGCGGACTCGCAGTGGGCCGGGACAAACACGTCGGGCTCGGGCGCGCCGATGCCCAGGCCGCCGACCAACAGGACGCGCGGCGCGAGATCGCAGGGTTTGTTGCCCTGCGCGCATCGGTGGTACGGCTCGGTGTACTGCCACATCGCGTGACCGCACTCGTGTTCACGCCACGCCGCCTCGTCGGCCTCGCCCTTGCGCGCACGCGGGGCCGCGTGGGGCCGCAGCTCCTCGCGGATCCGCGGCAACAACGTTCGAAGCTCGGCGCGCCACAGCTGCCACAGCAATCGGTCCGCGTGATCGAGGAAAGGCTCGAGCTCCGCGAGCGCCTGCTCTTGCCCGACCGCGAGCGCCTGCAGGGGCGCTTCACAGCTGCCGATCGACGCTGACGGCAACGCGCGCCAGCGGGCGTCGTCGAGCACGGCATCGTCGATGGCCAGGACCACGGTGCCCGGCTCGGCCCCCTTGGCCATCTGGCTGCGCCAGGCGGCGTCCACGCCTATGCCGTCGGGGCTGATCGCCCCGGTGGCGATCGAGCGCACCGGCATCGGTGCCGCGAGGGCTTTGCTCAGCGGCGCTGATTCGATGAACGCCACGGTGCCATCCACGCCCAGCGCGCGAAGGACCTCAGGCACCCGCTGGCGCCAGCGTTCGCTGTTGAGCCGCGCTCCGAGCTGCACGTGGATCCGGGTCGCGCGGCGCAGTGTCTCCGCGAGGGCGCGAGGGTCGCCGGCGATCGCCGACGGCGGTTGCCAGTCCACTCCGAGGTCGGGGATCGGCAACCGATCGAGCGCAGGCTGGGGACCCCGCGGCAGGGCTCCGGCTGCGACCGTCACCGCACCGGCTCCCACGGGTCGCGGTACCGGCGCGTGACAAGCCGCAAGTAGGCCAGCCATCAGCACGATCGCGTGCGCCCTTGGACCACCCAGCCTCCGGGTACGCGCGCGGCGCCGCAGGCCTGAGTTTGGTCGACGCGACTGCTCGGGCAAATTCACCGCCGTTCGTTATACTCCGTCGGTGGCTTGTCGGGCACGTCGTTCCTCGATCGCAGTGCTAGGCACTCGCCTGCTTTGGCCGATGATGCTGGTCGCGGTCGGGGCGTTCGCGCCCAGCGCTCGCGCCGCTGACGACGTGTTGGTCGAGTTCCATTTTCAGCCCGTACCCAACGCGCAGATCGCCGTGTGGTTGGTGGATGCCAACGGCGCGTTCGTGCAGGACGTGATGGTCACCCAGGCGACGGGCACCCTCGGAATCGGCAACCGACCAGGTCGTTGGGATTTTCTGTCGAGCTGGCGGTTTCCCTACGGGCCACGGCCGCAGGTGCTGCCGGTGTGGGCACACGCGCGAGGCAAGAGCTACCCGAGCCTCATCTTCCACGACGACGACGTATCCGACCTCGACTCGCTGGGCTGGCACGAGAACTCGAGCTCGCCCGAGCCCTACTACTGCCGCCCGCTCACCGAGGCCGAAAACGACGTCATATCGACCGACACGATGACCTGTCCGTCGCCGGCGACGTTTCAGTCCGACAAGGGCCGGTTCGCCGACGAGCAGAGCCCCTACCCTCCGCGCAACGACCTGGTCACGTTCGAACCCGGTGGTGATCACGCTGACGTCGAGATGTTCGGGGTGCTCAACGACCTCGACGCGGTGACCAGCGCGACGCCGGCGGGGCATGAGCCCGAGCTCTACACCGCGGTGGTTCCGCGCGAGATCGCTGAACTCGGGCCGATGAAAGCGTTCATCGAGATCAACCTCGAGCATGATGAGAACGACGCGTGGGCGTACGATCGCGAGACCGATCACTTCATCGATCCACGACTCTCCGCCTACGGCGTGGAGTACCTGGGCCAACCGTCGGTCGTGTACTCCGTCGACTTCGACCCCGCCGACAAGTCCTTCACCGGCACGGACATGTACCAGGGCTACGGTGAATGGGATGGCTCTTCAGGAGACCTGGCCCCTCCCGACGGTAGCATCAGTGTCGAGGGTGGCAGCGGGGCCGACCGACTCGAGCTGTTCACGAAGAACGGCGAGACGTTTCGCTTTGGCGTCTACAGCCACGGGCCCAACAGCGGTACAGACCCGACGGGCGGCACCGGCAGCGGCTCGGGGAGCGGGAGTGGCAGCGACGATTCGGACTCCGGGTCCGACTCCGACTCCGGTGCCGACGACGGGTGGGGATGCGAGGTCCACCCCCTGCCCGCGCCCGAGTTCTTCGAGCTCGAGGCGATGGCGTTCGACACGGTGCGCGTGCATTTCTCGATCCCCGCCGACGCCGCCCCGGACATACGCAACGCGCGGCTGTACTACCGGACTGGCGATGTGCCGCTGACCGAGGACAACGTCGCGTCCGCAATTCAGTCGGTCCCCTCGGACGCCGAGTGCTCCGGGCCGATCGAGGCGGGAACCTCGGGCTGGTGCGATCTCCACGAGTTGTTCGGCAGCTACCACTATCAGATCGGTCTGCGCTACGAGGACAACTGCAGCAACAAGAGCGAGCTGGTCGCCGGCGCGGTGCAAACCGCCGCGCAGGAGTTTCAGACGGTCGAGGGCGTCTGTTTCGTCGCGACCGCGGCGTACGGTGGCCAGTGGACCTCGCGGGTCAAGGCGCTGCGTTATTTCCGTGACCTCTATATGCGGCAGACCGGACCGGGCTACGCGATGATCAAGTTCTACTACGCGAACAGCCCCCTGCTGGCGAACGCGATCGCTCCCCGTCCGTGGGCCCGAGCGCTCACCCGTGCGGTGCTCGGCCCTATCGCCGACTTCGCCCAGGCGACGACGGCGGTACCGACCCCCTGACCTCGACCCGCGGAGTGTGGTATCCCAGTGGGCGTGATGTCACCGGTCGCCACGGTCATCGCCCTTTCGCTCGTGTTGGGGCAAACAGCTGCGCCCCCGGCTGCACCTCCGGCTGCGCCTCCCGCTGAGGTGTCGCCGACGAGTCCGGTGATTCCGGATCCATCGATTCCGCCACCCACCGCGCAGCCCGGCACGCCAAAGCGCGTCTACATGCCCGGCGGCGTCAACAAGGACCCCGTCGCGTTGCCGACCCCAGTCGCCCCGACGCCGGTCAAGCCGATGCCGGTGTTGCCGACCGGACCGGTGCCCATCCTTCCGGGCACCGATGTCGACGACACCACCAATGAAGCGGGCTCCGATGGCGGCACTGCCAGGGAACCGCGTCCTCGTCGGAAGCGCGAGCGACGTCCCAAGAAGACCGCGGGCGTCGATGATGCGCCCGACCAGCCGGCTGGCAGCTGTTTGTCGACCCAGTCGCGCTGCCGGACGTTCGCGCTGACGGGGACGGTGTTGGGCGTTGCGGGCCTCGCGTCGGTCATCGCGGGCGGCGTCCTCTTGGGGCGCCCGACCGAGCCGCTCCGCGAGCGGCCGACCTCGGCGACCAGCTTCCGACCGCCGGGCATCCTCTTCGTTTCGTTGGGTGGTGCGCTGCTGATCTCGGGGGTCGCCATCCTCGCGTCCGGCATCTCCGCCCACCGCCGCGACCAGTCGATGCGGCGTACCGCGTGGTGGCGCCCCAAGATGAGCTTTGGGGTGCTGACGCCATGAAACTCGTCATGCGTTGCCTTGTCGGCCTCCTGGCCGGCGCTGCCGTCGAGTTTGGTGTCGCGGCGTGCACTGTGCCCAACGAAGACCACTGCGCGAATCAGGATCAGTCGGGCAACGACTACTGCGCGGGCGTCAACTCGGCGACGCCGTTCTGCTCGCCATGCCACGAGAAGAACCACGGTTGCCTTCCGTTCGAGCCGACCTCCTGCGAAGGCTACATGGACATGGGGGCGTCCGAAGGACCGGGCGGCGGGCCGGCTACCGCGACGGGCAGCGGGCCGCCCGGCGGCACGACTTCGAACTGATAGGCGCCGGCTCTAACGCCGGTCCCGGTTCGGACCGGTTGCTCGACGACGCATCCCCGGCGACGCGCCGCCGATCGCTCGCTCGCGCGTAGTGGGCCTGACACTTGGCGTAGGCCGCAATCGGTCCAATGCGCTTGAAGCTCGGGAAACGAGCGTATCGCCTGGAACATTCTGGGCTGTTTGTACGCGGATCGAGGGTGAGACGCCGTAAAGGAGTAGGCACCTGGTGTCGAAGTAAGCAGGTGAGAACCATGGCACCACTCGCGAAGATCCTCTTCGTCGCTAGTATCCTCGCCGCCGGGTGTGACCTCGCCGGCGAAACGATCGGCCCCCGCGGTGGTGTCGTCGTTTCCGAGGATGGCCGGTTCTCCGTGGAAATTGCCGCGGGTGCGCTCGACCGTGATGTGGACATCACCATCGAGGCCGTGAGCTGCGGGGAGACCGATGGCCTTGCACTGGGTCCCTGCTACGAGGTCGGCCCGCGCGGCACGGCGTTCTTGTTTCCGGCCAAGGTCACGATGGAGCTCGATGCCGGCGAGTTCGACGCCGTGAGTGCCGACCGTTTGG
>CANLQR010000614.1 GCA_947492135.1 Deltaproteobacteria bacterium
GTGATCCGGCAGTGCTCCTTCGAGACGATCCGGTCGAGAAGCTGAACGGTGTTGTCGGGGTGGCGTCCAAGCGTGTTGAACGCCGACAACACATGTTCCTTCGCGCCGTCACCGGACACCAAGATGAGCCGTGCCTGCATCGCGAGCGACTTTTAGCGTATCAGGTCATCCGGCCGTGCGTGGGTCGAACGCCCGCGGGCTGGTGTGGGCCTACCTCGGCATGGGTGGCGCCGGGCGGCGCGGGGCTCGCGGGGTGCGAGTCCGGGCCGGCTACTCCGGGAGAACCACGATCTCCTCGATCTGCACATCTCGCGGAAAGGGCTCGAGCAGGTCGAACGGCCAGCGGTACCAAACCGTGAAGACGGCCCCGAGGTGGACAGAGTTCGCCTCGACCTCGATCCAGGACTCCAGGTCGGGATCGTTGACGCCGACCGAACGAATCTGGGACTCCATGCGCAGGCGCAGGGCGTCGCGCTCGGCCGCGTTCTTGCGATACAATTGTCGGCGCCCGGCGAACGTCGATCCGGTCTCCTCGACCATTCGAAACGCCTCCTGCCGGAGAAAACCGATGCGGATCATCTCGTAGCCGGCCCAGGCCGCCGAGAGCAGCACGATCACGAGCGTCACCGAGACCACGTTGATCACGCGGGGCTGCTTGTACTTGGTCGGTTGCGCCATTGGGGTTGGACAGGCCTGTCGACCTGCCACTGCCAACATATTATGATCACGCGGACTAAGCGTGGATCACTTGCCCGCATATCTCGCGATCGAGCGCTGGGCGCCCGGGCGCGTGGTGGTGGTGGTCGCGCCGCGCGGTCCCGAGGGTCCGCTGCGTCTGCGGGAGGTCGGCGCACGCGTCATCGTGGTCGGCGAACTAGAGCCGCTGGCGGGCCTCGACGTCCGCCCCGGCGTGCCGACGCTGCCGCTTCCTGACGGCAGCGCGCAGCTGGTGGTGTGCTTCGAGGGTTGGGCCGCGCTGGAGTCTTCGCAGCGCGCCCGCCTCGTTGGCGAGGCTCGCCGAGTCCTGAGCCCCGAGGGGTTGTTCGCGGCGTGGTCGCGCCAGCCGCGGAACCCGGGGGACCAAGGCGTGGACTTCTGGACGCTGGAGAGCGAGCTCGCGCTCGGCTTCGAGCGGGTGCAGATGTTCGCGCAGCTGCCGTGGCGAGGTTTCAGCGTCGCACCGGTAACCGATGATGATCGTGCGCCGCCAGTCGTCGTGCGCGAGGCCTTGCTGCGTGAGCCGCCGGAGGCAACCCACTACCTGGCACTCGGTGGGTCACGCATGGCCGAGTCACGCCTCGCGGACGCCGTCCAATGCGTGCTGGTGCCGCTAGGTGCTGACGAGTCGGCGAGCGTGTCGTTGTTGCCCGTCGCGCCGCCGACTTCACAGCTCGAGGTGGAGCGCGAGCTGGCCACGGTGCAGCTGGCGTTGGCGCGCTCGGACGAACTTGCACGGACGCGAGAAACCGATGTCGCCGTACTGACGCGGTCGCTTCGCGAGGTCGAACAAGCGTCGGTGCGCAATGGCGAGCGCGCAGAACTGCGCGCGAAGGAACTCGACGAGCGCAACCAGGTCGTGACCGAGCTGCGCGCGAGGCTCGATGGCGCAGCCGCCGAGCGTGACCATCTCGCGCGACAGCTCGAGATCGCTGCTGTGGAGCGCGAGGCCGCGCGACAGCTCGCCGTGCGGTTCGAGGCCGAGATTGACTTCGCGCGGCGGCGGGCGGGGGTCACCGAGGAGCAGCTCGCAGAGAAGATCATGGAGAGCTCGCGCCTGGGCGCGGAGGCCTCGATGCTGCGCGAGCGCGTTGATCAGCAAGAACGCACTCTTGCTGCGGCCCGGTCGCGGACCGACGAGCTGTCTGCAACCGCGGCGCAGAGTGCCGAGCAGGGGCGAATGCACGCGGAGATCGGGTTCGACCGCGACCGCTTGCGCGAGGAGTTGGGCCGGCGCACGGCCGCGCTGGAGAAGCTCGAGGAGCGGTTGTGGAACACTCGCGACGACACCCAGCGCGATCGGATCGACCTCGTCAAGACCAACGGTGAACTCGAGCGCCTGCGGGATCAGCTCGAGCGCACGCGCCAAGTCGAGCAAGAGCGCGGACACGAGATCGAGCGATTGGGCGCGGAACTCCGCCGCACCGAGCTCGAGCGCGCTGACGCGATGGCTGCGGTACGCATGCGCGAGGAGGACACGACGAGGTTGCGGCGCGAGGTCGACGCCATGGCGTCGCGTTCGGGTGATCTGCAGCGCCTGCGGGATGAACTCGAGGCGCGTGGGGCCGAGCTCGCCGAGCTGGGCGCGCGATTGGAGCGCGTCACCGCCCAGGAGCGCAGCGCCCAAGGGCTGGCAAAGCGGCGCGAGCAACAGCTCGTGGAGGTTGGCGTCGAGCTCGAACGGCTCGGGGCCGAGGTCGCGCGCTACAGTCAGCAGGGCACTGGACTCCAAGGCGAGCTCGATGTTCGGTTGGTCGAGCTGGAGCAGCTCGCCGCCAGCGTGGGCGACCTCCAGCAGCAAGTCGAGACCACGCGATTCGAGCGGCGTGAAGCAGAGGCGCGTGCGACCGAGCTGCAACATCAGCTCGAGCAGCTTGCCGCCGAGCGCGAGATGTTGCGGCGACATCTGCGTGAGCGCGAGCAGGAACTCGACGATGTCGCGTCGGCCCAGGAGTCCAGCGGCGCAGAGTTGTTTCTCCTGCGCCGCGAGCTGGAGGCCAGTGCCGAGGCCAACGAACGCAAGAGCGGTGCACTGCAGCACCCCGGCTCGCTGGACGACGAGCAGCCGATGCACGATTGGCCCCAGCCGGCGATCGTCGAGGTTCTACGGTTGAGATCAGAGCTCGAGCTGGCCGCCAGTACCCGCGCTCCCGGTGAGCGAAGCGGGAGTGATCCGTCCGGGCCGCGCGCCGACGAGTCCTCGCCTGATCGCGCGCGGCTGCGCCGGTTGCAGCTCGAACTCGAAATCCGCGCCCAAGAGCACGAGCAGGTGCTTGGTCAGCTCGACAGCGCCGAACAGCGGATCTGGGAGATGAGCGACGCCAGCGATCGCAATGCAGCCCGGCTCGCCGCCGGACTCGCGCAGCTGGAGAAGCAGCGCGAGCAGTTCGACGACACGCTCGAAGAGCTGCAGGTGACGCGCAACCTGCTTGCGGCCTCGCAGGCCCGCGCGCTCGAGCAGGCGCGGCTGTTGGCGAGTGAACGGGCGAAGCTCGCCCGGCTCGGCATGGGCGACACCACGCCGCGCCTCGTGGACGCCGACAATATCGACGACTTGTTCGCCGAACTCGATGAGGTCGACCGCACCGACACCGACACCGACACCGAAGTCATCGGGCAGCCGATCCCGGTGGGCCGAGCGGTGGCTTTGGCCGAGGTCGCGACCGAGTCGGATCGGGCAGATTCAAAGCCCGAGTCGGCGCGCAGCGGGCCAGCTGGGCCGCGCGGCGATGCCGAGCGCCAGGGGTCCGAGCCCAGCGGGATCCCGACGCCGCACTTCGATCGAGGACCTGCCGCGGGCTCGAGGCCGATCGACCTGGTGCCGCCCGCCGGACCACGGGTTGTCGTCGAGTCCCTCCCCGACGATGCGTGGCGTGAACCGGACTAGCGGTGGCGACCGGCCGACGTGCTTGCCGCTGTGGGTGGTTTGCTGCGCGTCCTCGGGCCACCGTCGGCCGGCGCAAAGTCGCACTTGACGCCCGAGGCGCGGCACCATAGTTTCCCCGCGGCCGTTCGCGAGGGTGGCGAAATTGGTAGACGCGCACGGTTCAGGTCCGTGTGTCTTACGACGTGGGGGTTCGAGTCCCTTCCCTCGCACCAGCCGGCACGCTTCGGCGTGCCGGCCTGGATCCTCACCCAGGTCGGCCGGCGCGGGTCAGAGCGTCTCGATGCGCTCCACCTCGAGCGACGGCCCGCTCATATGGATGCCGAAACCGCCGGATTCGAGTTTGCCGTGGACACGCACGCGCGCGCCGGCATCGACCGAGAACGTACCGCTGAGGCGATACACGGTGCCCTCGTCCGACTGCAGCTCGAAAAACCCGCCCTCTAGCTCCGTGAATCGGACGGTGCCTGTGAACTTCGCCATGTCCGGGTAAGTGTACTGCATCCCGTCCGCTCGGCTAACCTGCGAGGCCGACGATGGCGGCAGGGATGGCAACTCGCTCGACGCGTGGGCTGCGGTGGGTTGCACGCATCGCTGCGCTCGGCTGCAGCGCGTGTCCAGCTGTCCAGCCTGCCGGCGACCACGAGGTGCGCACGATCGAGCCCGTGCCAGCGCCCGAGCCCGCCGCGCTACCGTCGTGGAGCGGAGTTTCGTGGACGCCCGCGGGTCGGTTCGATGACCGACTCCGTCTGGAGTTGGCCCGCGACGCGCTCAGCGTTCCCGCCCCGGCCAGCAGCGAGCGGGCGACCGCGGACGCGTGGCGGAGCTACGCGAGGATCGGGCCGAGCGATGCTCCGTTGGCGTTCTTGGAGCAGCT
>CANLQR010000615.1 GCA_947492135.1 Deltaproteobacteria bacterium
CACCGCGACGTCAAGCCGGCGAACTGTTTTCTGATCCGCGATCCCTCGGGTCGCGAGCGCATCAAGGTCCTGGACTTCGGTATCGCCAAGGTGCTCGAGGAGTCGCAGGAGTTCACGCAAAACGTCACGGCGACCCATGGCATCGTCGGCACCGTTGCGTACATGGCCCCCGAGCAGGCGCGCAGCAGCACCGTCGACGCACGCACCGACATCTATTCGCTCGGCACGATGCTCTACGAGATGCTGGCGGGCACAGTCCCGTTTCCCGACAAGAACCCCTTCGTCGTCATCGGCAGGCTTCTGGGCGAGGCTCCGGTGCCGTTGCGCATGCATCGGCCCGACCTCCCCGCCGATCTCGAAGGCCTGGTCATGACGTGTCTGGAGAAGAATCCCGACGCCCGTTTCCAGAGCATGGAAGCCGTCGGCAACGCGATCTCGTCGTGTCACGTCGACGGCGGCGTCGTGGGCACCGCCAGGGTTCGGATGCCAAGCGGGCTGCGGGTTGCAGGGGCAAGCGTCGGCGCAACCCAGACCCCCAGAGTCACCGTACCGCTGTCGTCGAGCGCGGCGTCGGGCTCCGGCCCGGTGTCGGCGGGGCCCTCGACCGCGGGCACGAGCGCGAAGAATCGCAGTCAAGCGACCTCGCGCGCCAGTGCGTCTGGGTTCGACGCGGATGCGGGCTCGAGCGCCGCACTGCGTCGCCGGGTGCCCGTTGCCGGCAGCGAGGGCACGCTGCTCGGCGTGGTGCTCGGCGGACTCGGCCTGCTCGCGCTCGGCGGGACGGCGACGTGGTGGGCGCTCCGCGTCCGCGAGCCCGTCGATGCCGCCGAAAACAGCCGGGGGTTGATCGAGGCAGCGCCGAACTCGACGACGGCAGAGGCGCCCACGAGTCCCGCAGCGGTGGTGCCCATCCCCAAGACGACGTTGCCGGGTCCCACCCCACCGCTCGGGGTTCCGGCGAGCTCGCAGCTGCCCGCGCAGCCGTTGCCGCCGACCTTGGCACCGCTCGAAGGCGATCCACGAACGCGCAGAAAGCCGCGCCCGAGCCCCAACGTCGAGCCCACGCCGACGACCACGGGACCCACACCATCGACGGATCCGCCGCCCGCCGGACGGCCGCCGGAGCAGCCGAAGATCTCGCCTGATCTGCGCAATCCCTTTGGAGCGGGCAAGCAGTAGCAGCCGCGCCGCGAAAAAAGGCCCCCCGGAAACCCGGGGAGCCTCTCGGACCAAAGGGCCAACGGCGGCCCTTGGTGGGGTCTAGCGGCGGCGCGACGGACGATCGTCTTCGCCGCGCAGCTTCTTGGCCATGACGTCGCCGAGCGTTGCGCCGGCCTGGCTCGCGTTGGCGAACCCTTGAGCGTCAGCGAGTTCGTCCTGCCGCTTGGCGCTCTTGATCGACAGGCCGATGCGGCGCTCTTGAGCGTCCATCTGAATCACCTCGGCGCGCACAGTCTGGTTGGCCTCGAGGATCTGACCGGGATCTTCGATCCGTTCGTCGGTGATCTCGCTGATGTGGATGAGGCCTTCGATCCCCGGCTCGAGCTCCGCAAACGCGCCGAACTCGGCGAGCTTGAGGACCTTGACCTCGATGATCTTGCCGATGGGATAGTCGTACGGAATACGATCCCACGGGTCCTGCTGTAGCTGCTTGATGCCAAGGCTGATCTTGGGCTTCTCACCGGTGTTGTCGATGTTGAGCACCATCGCCTTGACCTGATCACCCTTTTTGAACAGCTCGCTGGGGTGACGGACGCGCTGCGTCCACGACAGGTCGGTGATGTGCACGAGGCCATCGATGCCCGGCTCGAGCTCCACGAACACACCGAAGTCGGCGATGTTGCGGATGACGCCCTCGACCACAGTGCCCGGCGGGTAGGTCTCGACGACCTTCTCGTAGGGGTTCTCCTCGAGCTGCTTCATGCCCAGGCTGATGCGGTTCTGCGACACATCGATGTCGAGCACCACGGCCTTGACCTCGTCGCCGATCTTGAGGAACTGCTTGGGGTTCTTGACCTGGCGGGTCCACGACATCTCGGAGACGTGCACCAAACCCTCGATGCCCTCTTCGAGCTCGATGAAGGCGCCGTAGTCCTTGATGCTGACGACCTTGCCCTGCACCACGGTGCCGGGGATGTACTTGTCCTCGGCGTTGATCCACGGATCGGGGGTGATCTGCTTGAGGCCCAAGCTCACCCGCTCGCTGTCGGTGTTGAACTTCAGGACCTTGACCTGAACCTTGTCGCCGACCTGGAACAGCTCGGACGGGTGATTGACCCGGCCCCAGCTCATGTCGGTGATATGCAGCAGGCCGTCGATGCCGCCGAGGTCGATGAACGCACCGTAGTCGGTGAGGTTCTTGACCACGCCCTCGACGATCTGTCCCTCTTGCAGTCGGTTGAGGGTCTCTTCCTTCAACTCGGCGCGCTCGGCCTCGAGCAGCACGCGACGTGACAACACGATGTTGCCGCGCTTCTTGTTGAACTTGATGATCTTGAATTGGTATTCCTGACCGATGAACGCGTCGAGGTTGCGAACCGGGCGCAGATCGACCTGCGAACCGGGCAAGAACGCCTTGACGCCGCCTTGCAGCATCACTGACAGGCCGCCCTTGACGCGTGCCTGGATCGATCCTGCAACCAGGCCCTCGACGTCGACGGCCTTGCTGATCTCGTCCCAGACCTTGCGCTTGCGCGCCTTCTCCTTCGAGAGCACGACGAGACCGTTTTGGTCCTCGGCGGCCTCGAGCAACACCTCGACTTCGTCGCCCACCTTGACTCGGGGCGGCGCGTCGTCGGGATCGTCCTCCTCGCGGAATTCCCGGAGGGGAATCTGACCTTCGGCCTTGAGGCCGACATCTACGACTGCGAAATCGCCGATGATGTCGACGACGACACCTTTGACGATCGTACCTTCTTTAATTTCGCCGCCGGCCTCGGTGTGAGCCGCAAAAAGATCAGCGAAATTTTCCTCGACGTGAAACTGCTCTGTCATGATTCTCGTGCTCGGAGTGGATTTCGCGGGGTTTCTGCGCGAGGCCACGCTCCGAGTGGGCGGGCCCGCGTCGCTTCCGTCGGGAGTGAACTTTCTTGCGAAAGTACACGCACGGCGAGGCGAGGCCGCGAGGTGGGGACGGTAGGTCGTTTGACCCCGCGGGTCAACCGCGGCCCGCGAGGGGTTTGTGAGCCCCCGCCGGCCACATGGGCCCCACCGGCCACATGGGCCCTTGCGGTTCGATGGGCCCGTGGATCAGATCTGGCGCTCGGCCGCCGTTCGAGGTCCCGCGGCGATGTGGCCGAGAATCACCCCGACCACCTCGTCGAGACCAAGCCCGGAGGTGTCGACCTCGGTGGCGTCGTCGGCCTTGCGCAGCGGCGCCGCCTCACGCGAGGTATCGCGAGCGTCACGCTCGGCGACGTCGCGCTCCACGGCCTCGAGGCTCGGCGGGACGACACCGGGCTGCGTCAGCTCGGTGTGGCGCCGAAGTGCGCGCGTGCGCAGGGCGGCAGTGAGGAAGAACTTGAACGGAGCGTCGGGAAACACCACCGTGCCCATGTCCCGCCCTTCTGCGACACAGCCCTGCAGGGCGAGGGAGCGCTGGATGCCCAACAAGGCGGCGCGGACACCCGGCACGGCCGACACCCGTGAGGCGCCTTGAGAAATTTCCGGGGTGCGGATCGCAGCGCTGACGTCCTCTTCCGCGAACCGCACGGCCTGAGCCTGTGCACTGGCATCGAGCGCGCCAAAGGCGATCGGGAATCCGGTGCACAGCGCGACCAGCCCCGGCTCATCGTCCCACGCGACCGCGCGGCGCTGGGCGACCAACGCGAGCGTGCGGTAGATCGCCCCCGTGTCCAACAGCGGAACACCGAGAGCCGCCGCGACGCGACGCGCGACGGTGGTTTTTCCCGCGCCGGCCGGGCCGTCGATCACCACGAGCATCGGCCCTGTCTGCGCCACCATCCGCGGCGCACCATGCCAAAGCCCAGGGCGCTCGACAAGCGACCCCTTTTGACTCACCGGTGCTTGCCGTCCGCGGAGGCTGCGCCCCGGGCGGCGGCCGAGCATCGCGGCCGAACAAGGCCCGTCCTTCGCGACCCGTAGGCCGAGAGTTCGACCCCGAGTTCGGCTTGTCGCGCCCGCGTCTTGTCGCTTAGCGTCAGCCGCATGATGGACGATGACGCCGGGGCCACCGTGCGATGGCGAACCACCGCGAGCGTTCTGGTCGCGACCTGCCTGGGCTCGATGAGCTGCGTGCTGGTCCAGCCGCCCGAGCGCAAGCACCTCAGCACGCCAGAGATGATCCCAGCCACGGACGCGCTCGAGGACACGTTTCACGCGCACATCAATGCTGCTCGACACGGCGCGACGAACGGGCACGGCGGTGGTGGTGGCGGCTGCGGATGCGGGTGAGCCGATCGACTCGACGCTGGCGTCGTTTCGCCGCGCACGCGCTCCAACTGTGGGCCTGGACCT
>CANLQR010000616.1 GCA_947492135.1 Deltaproteobacteria bacterium
CCTTCGCCGGTGCGCATCTCGGCAATGGTGCCGTTGTGCAGCGCGAGGGCGCCGATGAGCTGCACGTCGTAGTGGCGCAGGCCCAGCGTGCGCCGCGAGGCCTCGCGGACGGTCGCGAACGCCTCGGGCATCAGCTGGTCGAGCGACTCACCGCGGTCCAGGCGACCGCGGAACAACCCGGTCTGCCCGCGAAGATCGGCGTCCGACAGCGCCTCCATCCGCTTCTCGAGCGAGTTGATGTGCTCGATGATCGGCCTGATCTTCCGCATTTGCCGGTCGAACTTGGTGCCGAAGACTTTCTTGACGAGTGAAGAGAACATTGTCGAACCAAACCGGCGCGGGCAAAGCGTACGGGCGGCCAGCGGCCTTTGTCCATGCGAGATCGGATGAGGTCGCGACGCCCCACTGCTGGCCTGCGAACCCCGCGAACCCTGAGGTTACCCGGGCGAGTGCGAAATCTGACACGCGCGGGGCGCGGGCGGCCACGAACCGGCGGGCGTCAATTCGGTGTTCCGCTGCAAGCCTGTCCGTCCCAGTCGCAGTCGTCCTGATCGAGGCAGACCTCCTCACGCAAGGATGATCTCGCACGCCACGACGCACCCCCCAGGCGTGTGGTCGGCAACGAGCCGCGCTCGTGTGGTACATCGCTGCCGCGATGTACACCGACCTCCGGTACGAACCCCAAGGCAACATCGTCACCATCACGCTCGATCGGCCCGAGGCCCGTAACGCCTACTCGACCGCGATGGTCGACAGCCTCGTCGCTGCACTCGATGCCGCCGAGCGCGACGACCAAGTGCAGGCGGTGGTGTTGACCGGCGCGGGCAAAGCCTTTCACGCCGGCGGGGACCTCAAGCAGATGCGCGACGCCTCCGGGATGTTCGCCGGCGGCCCGGTCGCCCTGCGCCGCCAGTATATCGAGGGGATCCAGCGGATCCCGCGGCGGCTTGCACTGTTCGACAAACCGATCGTCGCGGCGATCAACGGGCCCGCGATCGGTGCGGGGCTCGACCTCGCCTGCATGTGTGATCTGCGAGTGATGGCCGAGGGCGCGGTCGTGGGGTCGACCTTCGTGAAGGTCGGGTTGGTGCCCGGGGACGGTGGCGCGTATTTTCTGGCGCGGACGATCGGCTTTCCGCGCGCGATCGAGCTGGTGTTGACCGGCCGACTGGTCGAGGCTGCGGAGGCGTTGACGATCGGGCTGGTGCACCGCGTGGCGGCCCCCGGTGAGCTGGCTGCCGTGGCGCTGGGGATGGCGCAGCAGGTCGCAGCGAACGCGCCGCTGGCGGTGCGCCTGACCAAGCGTGCGGCGTATCGCAGCTGGGATCTCGACCTGGACGCCGCGCTCGAGCTCGCAGCGACGTACCAGGGGGTGGTGCAGAATACCCAGGATCACAAAGAAGCAGTCGCCGCGATCCTGGAGAAGCGCACCCCGGTGTTTCGCGGCGAGTGATCCCACCGAGCTCGGGCTAGCGCGAGCGCTCCTGCAGCCACGCGGTGACCTCGGCCACGTTCTCGGCCGCCGAGGCCAACCCTTGGCTGTGTGCGAGCACAAACTGCTGATGCGCCGCGCGAGCGAGCTTCATCGCGCGCTCACGCTCGCCGGGTCGTTCCCACAGCAGCTGCGCGAGGTCCCAGTCGACGCGGCCGATTCGATCGGGGCGCTCGGCGCGTTCCTCCAGGATCGACCGAGCGGCCTCGAGCAGGTCCACCGCGGCGTCATGCTCGCCCAGCGACCGCTCGACCCTGGCGGCCCCGAGCAACGCGGGCACGAGCTGCGGGTGATTGGCGCCCAGTGCCCGCTTGGTTCGCTCGATCACCCGGGCGTAGATCGGCGCAGCCTCGTCGTTGCGCTCGGCAAACATGCACGTCGCCGCCAGGTTGCTGAGCACCGCCAGCACCTCACCGTGGTCGGGGCCGAGCTGGGCCTCGAGGCGCGCGGCCGCGTCGCGCAGGTGGGCAATCGCATCGTCGTAGCGCCCCAACAAGCTCTCGGTCATGCCGAGCTCCCCGAGATGACCGATCGCGCGTGGATCGTCGCGGCCTAGCTTGGACTCGGCGTCCGCGACCAGCTCGCGCTGGAGCACGACCGCGGCCTCGCCGTCACCCCATTGCACGAGATCAGTCGCCAGCGAGGACCTCGCGGCCAGTGTGTCGGTGTGCGCGGGGCCTATGGTCTTGGTCAGGATCTCCACAGCACGCCGTCGCGCCTCGATCCCCTCGCGGGTTCTGCCCAGCGCGGAAAGCTCGGTGGCAACGCTGTTGGTCTGCCGGCCAAAGTCGGGATGCCCGCTGCCGTAGCGCGCCTCGGTCTCGCTGACGTTGCGTTGCAGCAACTCGAGCGCACGGCCGCGGTTGCCGGACCGGCCGATCGTGATGGCCAAGGCCTGTCGCGCATGCAGTACAGCCGCAACGTCGCGGGGCTCGCATTGTTCGGCGAGCTCGAGTGCGCGCTCGTAGGCAGTGGCGGCACTGTCGTAGTCCGACTTCTCGAACCAGACTCGCGCTTCGACCGCAGCGACGCGGGCCTTGAGGCGAGGATCCAGAACCCGAGCAGCCGCGGCCACGGCGTGATCCCGCCACATCTGGGCGTCGTCGAGCATGCCGCGACGCGCCAGCGTGTTGGTGAGTTCTGCGGCAGCCCGGGCAACGACCGCATCGTGGCCCGCCGAGAGGCCAGTGGTAAACGCCTCGTGGAAGCTGCGCTCGGCGGCCGCCTCGTCACCGAGTGATAGCAGCGCCTGCCCAAGCAGACACTGGGCCTCGGCCAAAGCCGCGACGCTTCCGGTTCGGGTGGCCGCGGCCACCGCACGCTCGGCGGCTGCGCGCGCATCGTCGTAGCGACCGAGTTCGCGCAGCAGATCCGAAGCCACGAGATCCGCCCGAATCTCGCCGGTAGCAGCGGCGTCGGCCGCGATCGCGAGGATCGCCGCGCCGCCTTGCGTGCATTCATCGGGTGAGCCGAGCGCCGCGACGACATCGACGGCGTGCGCGACCGAGTCGGCGTTGGCTGCGGTCAGCGACTCGATGACGGTTCGCAGGCCATCGAACTTGCGATAAAGGCAGACCGACACCGCAGCGTCGGTGGCCCGTGCTGTACACCGACTCACTTGCAGCGTGCGCCAGCGGTCGACGAACGCCTCCAGCCCTTCGTCCACGGCGACCGAGGTTTGCTTGGCGTAGTCGACTCCGGTGGCGAGCACGGCCCCCCGCAGTCGCTGTCGTGATTCGGGATTCCAGACCTCGGCAAGCCGACGTTCGACCTCGTCGCACCAACTCGTCGTGTTGCCGGCGGGCCGGACGGCCGCCCAGGTCAACACCACCACCGCGGCAACGACGACCACGAACTCCCAGCGGCGTGGCGTCGCGCGGCAGGCGACGAACCGATCGAGAACAAACCCGAGGGTCGGTTGCTCACCAGCCTCGCTGCCGCGGCGCAAGGCCGCCAGCAGCCCGCGGTAGCGCGCGCGTCGCTGCCGCCGCAGCTCCTCGCCGAGCAGCACGAGCGACCGTCGGCAGAACTCACGGCGATCGTCGAGCACCGAGCCGCCCACGGCCGTGCGCAAGAAACCGGTGATCCGCGGCGCGTCGAGCTCATCCACCACGATTGGCGCCGTAGCGAACGACCCGTGAGCGACCGCGGCCGCGTGCGCCGCCCCGAGCCCAGCGCCGACGGCGTGCATCACCGCGAGGCGCCGCGCGAGGCTGGGAACCGACCGGGCCCAGGGCTCGATCGCCATCCCGCGCGGCCGCTCGACCACGACCCGCGCGACCCCGCTGTCGGCGACGACCACGTCATGCACCCGCGGGATGGCGGGATGAACGACCATCGCGAGCGCTCGGCTCTTGCGGCGAAGCGCTGCGATGCCTCCGAGGTCGCGGGCATCGGAGCGCTCGAGCAGCACCTCGCGATCGAGCTCCGGATCGAACGCGATCTCGGTCTCCTGCGTGCCGTCGACCCCGACGTAGCGGCCCACGCCCGGGCTCGTATCGGTGCCGGTACTCAACCCGCCGGTGTCGGGATCGTGCCCGCGTTCTTCAACGCGAACCCGGTCATGTCGCTGTAGGTGTACGGCATGTTGAGACCGCTGAACGTCTCGACGAGCCCTGTGACCGGATCCGCCTTGTATGCGTAGGGCTCGTACAGCGTGACGCCCCAGACGAAGCCGTCGAAGTCGACGCTGACACCGTGGACGTAGCTGGGCAGATCGATCGTGTCCACGACCGCGAGCGTCTGGGTGTCGATCGCGACCATCGGATTGCTGGCCAGCCAGATCTTCCCGGCGCCGTCACCCATGCAACCGCCGGCACCACCGACGCCCAACGCGGTCTGCCAGCTCTCGGTCTCCGGGTCGAACCGACCCACGTCGTTCGAGCACGCCCAGACGTAGCCGTCGGAGTCGACGGTCATCCCATAGCTGCTCACGGGGACCGGCCACACCTGGTATTCGAACGTCTGACGAT
>CANLQR010000617.1 GCA_947492135.1 Deltaproteobacteria bacterium
GCACACGGAGGCACTCGCGACGGTGCGTAACCCGATCGTACGGGCGCCGTCCGAAGTGGTCCCCGGGATCCCTGCAGGCCTCGATGAGGTGCTGCTCGAGGCGCTCGCGGCTGACCCGGCGAAACGATATCAGAGCGCGAGTTTGTTCCGCGCGGCCCTGTCCGAGATCCTCGCCCGCGATTTCCCGACGTGCGACGTCGACCGCATCGGCGAGTTCATGCACGATATTTTCGCCCGCGAGTGCAAGATCGAAGCGCGGGAGTACGGCCAGCTCGCCGAGCAGGATTTCTCGGACCTCCGCGCGCAAGCCCACGTCAGCGCCGCCATCAGCATCAGCGATGTGATCGCACTGGAGGGCGGGGAGGCGCCCGGTGCCCGGCGGATACCGACCTCGACGATCACGCTGGGCGAGTCCGATATCGTGGAACTCGATGGGCCGGGCGCGCGCCCGTTCGCGCAGCCCAACCCGCGCTCGCTCCGCGAGTCGGCCCAGAGTTGGGTGGGTTTGGTGGTGGCGCAGCGCTATCGCATCGAGGCGTTGATCGGAATCGGTGGCATGGGCGCGGTGTTCCGCGTCATCCACCTCGCGCTCGGCAAGACGTTCGCGCTCAAGGTCCTTCACGACCACTACACGCGCGACGCCGACATCATCACGCGATTCATGCGTGAGGCCCGAGCCGCGACCCAGACTGGGCACCCCAACATCATCGACGTACTGGACATCGGCACCACCGACGGGGGCGATGTGTTCTTCGTGATGGAGTTGCTCGAGGGCCAGCATCTCGGGACCACCGTCCGAGAGCAGGGGCCCCTGGCGATCCGCCGTGCGGTTCACATCGCTCGGCAGATCTGTCGGGCGCTGGCGGCCGCGCACGAAGTCGGCATCATCCATCGCGATCTCAAGTCCGAGAACGTCATCCTGACTCTGCGGGGCAAAGACCCCGACTTCGTCAAGGTGCTGGACTTCGGCATCTGCAAACACGTCAACGCTGATGCGTCGCAGACGTCGCCTGGCCTGGTCATGGGCTCGCCCGACTATATGGCGCCCGAGCAGGGGGCTGGCCTCGAGGCGACCATTGCCTCCGACGTGTACGCCATCGGTATCATCTTGTTCGAGATGGTGACCGGGCGGTTGCCGTTCGAGGGGCGCAACGCAATCGACGTGCTCATGCAAAAAAGCGCTCGCGAGGCATCGCGCGCGACCGCATGGCGCCCGGAGGTGCCCGAGGCGCTGGCGGACGTGATCGGGCGCTGCTTGTCGAGGTCGCCGTCGCTGCGCCCACCATCGATGCGCGCGCTCGAATATGATCTCACGCGTGCCGTCGATGGTCGCGCCAGCGCGGTTGCCAACGTGCTGGGCTTGCAGGCCGCCGGCGACTCACTCGACGGTGGACGACACGCCGAGGATCAGTCGCCTGCGGCGTCCGCCAGTTTTCATCGCGCGGCGATCGCTGCGATGGATGTCCGGCCTGCAGGTTACGTGCAACCCGAGCGCACCGTCATCGCCCCTGCGCCGCGCGGTCCAGCGCCGGCCCCGGCGGTTGCCCCCATTTCGGCGGCCGCACCGTCGGGTGCGTTGGCGGCGGGGAAGGCGATTCTGTTCGTTGCCCTGGGCGGCTTGCTCGCCGGCGCGGCCACGTTGGCGTTCAAGCCCGAACTTTTCGACGCCGGCAGCGACGCGTCTGACCACGACAAGCGCGGTGCTGCAGACACGCGTGCCCAGGAGCCACCGCCGAGCCTCGTGGACCGCAAGTCGGGACTCGAGCCGAGTCGCCCCGAGTCGGTGGTGGGGGATGCCGATCGTGGTGCGCACGACGTCGAGCCGCCGGTCGTCGCACCGCCGGTCGTCGCACCGCCGGTCGTCGCACCGCCGGTTGTCGCTGTGCAGCCGAGTCGAGTGCCCAGTGTCGCGGAGTGGATCGCCTTGGCAGACTCAGCGGTGGCCGCCAAGCAGTGGCGAGAGCCCGCCGAGGGCAGCCTCGCCGTCGCGCTGACCAATTTGGCGATCGCGGAGCCGGGCAACGACGCGATTGGCAGGCTCCGACAGGCCGCCGCGGATGTGATTCAGCCGGTCGGTCAGGCGGCGCTCGAGCGCCGCAGGTGGGCGGCTGCCGCCGAGGCGTACCGCGATCTCGTGTCCGTGTGGCCCGAGCATCCCGAAGCTCGCTCGGGTCTCGCCGAGGCCCTGCTCAGCCAGGCTCGTGTCCTCAAGCGCCAACGCGATCCGCAAGGCGTTCTCACGGCTGCCGACGAGTTGCTCAACGCGATGCCGGGCGATTTTCGGGCCCTGCTGCTGCGGGCCGACGCCCTGATGGCGCTGCGTCGATATGCCGAGGCGCGCGACGCTTATGCCGAGGCGCGCAAGATCAAGCCGCGCAACAAGGACGTCGTCAAAGGGTTCTGGAAGGCCGCACAGCTCGCGCGAAAAAAGGGTCAGGGCTCGCAGGGGCAGGACTAGCGGCCCTGAGCCGTTCGCTCAGAGCCGCCCCGGCGCGGCGGGTTTCTGTTGCGGGACCAGCTGGGAGAGCTGCCACGCGGCCACCGCCAGCCGGCGCTCCGCGTTCCGCAAGGCGTCGCGAGTGCGCGAAACCAGCAACGCCGGGACCACGATCGCGGCAAGGCTCGCACTCCACAGCAGCACCATGGTCTGCGTGCGGGGGAGCTCGGTCAGGCGCGGCAAGATCGCGAGCGTGCCGTCACGGAAGTCGTACGACGGTGGCCAGATTCCGGCCAGCTCCAGCGCGGCAGGCAGCACTATCGCAAGGGCCGCCCCGATGACATAGGCGATGCGACGGCGGCCGCGCGACTCGAGCGAGAAACCGATCGCGTTCGCCATCGCCAGACCCGGCACGAGCACGAACGGCCCCAGTAGGCGCGAGAGCACCATCAACGCCAGCGTGCTCAGGGCCAGCGAAAGCGGTGCCGCCCAGATCTCCGGATGTCGGGCGCGCGCGCCCAGGAACGACACCACCATGCCCGCACCGATCAAAGCGACCAACGCGCCAAGCGCCAGTCCGTCGCGCAGGCCCATCCACGCGACGACCGGGACGAATGCCAGGAACGACCCGAACGCAGTGAAGCCGCCGCGAGCATTGGCACGGATGGTGTCGCGCTCGCTCTCGACCAGTTCTTGCTCGACGGTGTCGGGGGTTTGCTCGGGCGGCGTCAGCAGCAAGCGCAGCAGGATGGCCCGCGCTCGGGTGTCGTCGGGGTCGAGTGCGAGCGCGCGGCTGCACGCAGCGAGTGCGCGACCGCGGGCGTCGCTATCGACGTGGTCGATCGCGTGGGCGGCGGCGAGTTCGGCCTCGTCGGTCGCTGCCCCGGCGAACCGTCTTCGCAGCTCGAGATCGCGATCACCCTCGAGGAATCGCTCGAGCGGGGCGAGCAAAGCCCGGACATCTGCGTGGCGGTCGTCGGGTTGCAGCGACGTCGCGGTCACGCAAATCGCCACCAGTTCGGGCGATGCGTCGCGGCCGCATTCACGCAGTCGCTTGGGCAGATCGACCCCGGCAATCGTCGATCCGAAGACGTGCGCGAGGCTGCTGCGCAGATGCAGCGGCTGCAGCGCGAGGATCTCGAAGAGAATCGCGCCCAGTGCGTAGATATCCGCGGCGAAGCCGACCTTGGAACTCACGCCGTCGATCTGTTCAGGCGCCATGTAGCCGGGAGTTCCGAGCACCTCGCCCACGCCCGTGGGCTGACTCGACCCGTCGCCGCCAAGCGTGGGCCCCAGCGCGTCAGGCAGCGTGGTGGGTTCGCTTGGCATCACGATCTCGGCCTCGTCGAACGGTTCGTCACCGATGACCTTGGCGACACCCCAGTCGAGCACGTACACCTCGCCGAAGTCGCCGAGCATGATGTTGCTCGGCTTGAGGTCGCGGTGGATGACCCCGCGTTCATGGGCGTAGTGCACGGCCTGGCACACCTGCGCAAAGGCGTTGAGCAGCCGCCGCTGCGTCCAGCGCTCTGACAGCCCGGCGTTGCCACTAGCGCTCTCGGTGAGCACGCGTTCGAGGGTGTTGCCGGCGATCCGTTTCATCGTGAAAAACGGACGCCCATCGGGGGCGACGCCGAGATCGTAGATCGGGACCACCACGGGGTGCTCGAGTCGGCCCTGCACCCGTGCCTCGCGCAAAAACCGGGGCCCGGAGCCGCTGCGCGAGCCCTCGCCGGCACGCAGCATCTTCAGCGCGACGCGCCTGCCGATGCGGTGATCCATGCACAGCCGAACCTCCCCCATGCCGCCGCGGCCGAGCTCGCCCTCGTCACGGTAGCGTTCGAACGCGAGGGGTGGTTCTTCGGCCAGTGCAGTGCGGGCGCCAAGCGCGATGCCTGCGGACACGGTCTGGACCCCGGTCCCTTCGAGGTCGGCGAGGAGCTTCGGGGTCCCCGCGCCACGGTCATCAGGCTCGTTGGGCATGACAACCAGGGTACGGCAACGCGCGCCACCGCTTCG
>CANLQR010000618.1 GCA_947492135.1 Deltaproteobacteria bacterium
TCCGAACCCCGAACGCACCGCGAAAGCAGCTGCCTTGGCCGCGAGAGCGGCGGCAGCCACAGACCACGAGAGGCCCTCCGCGCTCAGGCGCGTGGCGGTCGGTCGATGCGCTCGGGGTGTCCGGTCGGCACGAGCTCGATCACCGAGCCTTCGAGCACGACGCGCCGTGTACGGGGCGCGGGCGCCCGATCCACGGCCAACAGCACCGCATTCGAGGGTCCGGCGCAGCCGGGGCACTGGGCGCACGCCGGGGCACACGGTCGCTCGTGCTCGTCGGAGCAGGCCGGATCATGGTCGTCGGCGCAGTCGTCGGCGGGTTCGTCCGCACAGTCGTCGCCACAGTCGGTGGCGGTTACCGGGAACGCGCACGCCGAACCCGTCTGCAGCGCCACGAATGCGACGACGAGCGAGAGGACGAGGCCGAAGTGACGCGCGAGCCGAGCCACGTCGCGAAACTGTGGCACGCACCCCACAGAGCGTCAACCCGGCGAGTCCACGCCGCCCGCCGTAGAGACGGGCGCCGCGCGGAACGCCGGCCACGCCTCGCCGATCACCGACACCGCTGAACGGAGAAACAGCCGCGCCACGAGGGCGCCGGCGAGGATGTCCGGCCAGGCGACGCCGGTCAGCCAGACGCCGGCCGCGGCGAGCAGCACCCCGACGCTCGCGACCACATCGTTGCGGGAACACTCGAACGTGCTGCGCATGTTCACGTCGGCGTGGCGATGGCGCCAGAGCAGCACCAGGCAAGCGACGTTCGCGACGAGCGCGAGCGAACCGAAGATCGCCATCAGCCCCGACAGCGGCGTCACGCCGCTCGCGACCTTGGTGCCGATCGACGACGATCCATGCGCCGAACAGCAGGATCGTGACGCCCTTCGCGAGGGCAGCGCCCGCCTTCCAGCGATCGCTACGCCAGAGCGCGTAGAGACTGAGCGCGTAGACGAGTGCGTCGCCGAGCATGTCGACGCTGCAGGCCTTGCTCGCTGCGCACCTACGGGCGGGCTGACGCGCAGACTACTTGCAGCAGACCGCGCCTTCGATCGCGACCGGGCCGCCATCGCCAGCGGCCGCGACCGATGCGATGGGGGCCTCGCCGCTGTCGGGGCAGCGATAGTCGGGCTGGTGGATCGCACCGTCGCCGATGTCGCCGACCACCTTGCCGCCCTGGGCCTCGCACGCCGCGGCGGTGAGGCTGGGCTTGTTGCCGTCGGGGGTGGTGGGCGTGGCGGGAGCCGGCGGTGTGGTCGGCGGTGTGGTCGGCGACTTGGAACAGGCGGCGACCACGAGCAGGGTGACGAGGGATCTACGCATGCGCGGGGCTGTAGCACACCCGCGCGCGCGTTGCAGGTCATCCCCGCATCAGCTCGTCGTAGCGGCGCTGCATCTCTTCGGGGCTCACGGTCTCGATCGAGTGACCGATGTTCCACTCGTGCCCGAACGGATCGCGCACCGTGCCCGAGCGCTCGCCGTAGAAGTGATCGGCCGCCGCGCGCTGCAGGGTGGCGCCCGCCGCGAGGCACCGCGCGATGAGAGCGTCGGCGTCGGCGACGTGCAGATGGATCGACATGCAGGTGCCGCCGCGGGTCTGCGGTCCGACCAGAAACTTGACGGGCCCGCATGCGCTTCCTATCCGCCTGGGGTCGGCATTCGCACGCCACCTGAAACTTCTGCCTTCCTTCGGTCCGTCGCATGATCATGCCCTTCGTGAGGCAGTCCTTCTCCCTCGACCGCCGGCAGGCACACGCGATCCACGCCGCATTCCTCGACGTGATCGGCCCCGAGCCGTCGGCCGCCGCGGCCCGGTTACTCGAGACCTGCGCTACCACGCTCGAGGTGGACAGCGACGAGCCTCCGAGCGCCTCGCCGATCGCCGACGTTCTCCCCGATCCGCAGGCTCGTCGCGCCGTGGTCGAGGCTCTCGTCGTCGCCGCGTGCATCGACGCCGAGGTCACCCAGCAGCGGCAGCACGCGGTCGAGTCCATCGCCGTGGCAGCCGGCGTGCGGTCGCCCTGGGTCGCACTGCTCGGCGCCCTTCGCCGCCGCCGCGCGGGCTCGGTGAAGCGCGCGCTCATGCGGCGCTCGCCCGATGCACGGCGCTTGTTCGCGCGCCTGTGGGCCGAGGAGGGCGTGCGGGGTCTGTGGTACGCGCTGCGATTCATGACGGGCCGTCATCGCGATCCGCCGCTCGCTGCCCGCTTCCGTGCGCTCGCGCAGCTCGCCGACGACACCCTCGGCCGCCGATTCTTCGATCACCTCGAGGGTCGCGGTCTAGCGTTTCCCGGCGAGGCGGGCGGATTGCCCGAGCGCATGATCCATCACGACCTGATGCACGTGCTTGCGGACTGCGGCACCGATCCCGCCGGCGAGTGCGAGCTCGCAGGCTTCTACGCCGGCTTCACGTCTGCGCACGATCTCGGCGACGCGTTCACGTTCATCGCCACCGCGCTCGCGACGTTCCAGCTCGGGATGGCGGTGAGCCCCGCGGTGGTCACCCCTGCCGTCGGCGCATTCGATCCGGCGCGGGTCCTCGACGGGTTTCTGCGCGGCCGGCAGCTCGCGGTCGACGTGATGGGGGCGTGGGACTATTGGTCGCTCATGCCGCTGCCGCTCGACGAGGCGCGTGCGCGACTCGGTATCCCAGCGTCGGCATGATCGGCGCCCGGTAGTGCGCCGTCGGACCGCCGTGCGGCGCCGCCTTCCGGCACCCGCCGCATGATCACGCCGTTCTCGCGAAGCATCCCTCGCGCCCGATCGCGAATGTGCTGAAGAAACGTCCGCGGCGTGTCAGCTCGCGAAAATCTCGTCGGTGTCAGTCACGGTCACCGCCCGCTGCAACCATGCATCGAGCGTGTTGAGATCGGGACACGTCGTGATCGCGGCACGCTGCTCGTCGGTCACCGACAGCGCGCGTGCGTCGAGTACCCGCAGCACCGCTTCCGCCAGTGCCTGAAGGCGGCCCCGCGCCTCGCCCCGCGCCTCGCCCCTCGCCTCGACCCGCGCCGTGAGGTCGCGGAGGAACTCGCTCTGCACTTCGTAGTTCTCGAGGTTCATCTCAGCCTCCAGGGCGCGGCGGGCGGCTTCGTTGAGGAAGCTAAAGACGATGTCAGCATACAGCTTGGCACGTGGCTCGTCGAGGTCAGCGCACGCGGATAGCAGCGCACGGCCGAGGTCGAGCGCGGCCGGCTCGTCGCGGTGGGCGAGCAGAGACAAGACGGCGAGCTCCGGGTGGCGACGCGCGGCCTCGGTGTCGACGATCGGAACGTGTGCGGGGCCTATGACGCGCGGGCGCAGCACTGAAGCGTTGTCGTCGAGTCCAATCGGCGTCGCGCACCAACGTGCAGTGGCGGCATCCAGGGCGATCACGACGAGCGTAACGGGGCAGCGGAGGCGCGCGCGCATCACTGCGAGGTAGACCGGCCAGGTGAAGCGCTTGCGTGGGTCGGGCTGTAAGCACAGATCAAGAGTGGACGACACGACTCTTGCCCTCGGCGTGGTGCTCGTTCGACTTTGACTCCGCTGGCGGCTCGGCCGAGCCGTGCTGCGACCATCGACTTGTCCACCCGCTTTGATCCGGGCCGCCTCGCTCGGAGCCCGCGTGGGCGACCGCGTCGCCGAGCCCGCTATCCGATTCGCTCGCTAGCAACGGAGCACTCCGATCCATCGATCGAGATCGTGTCACCGCTCTGCAGCTCCAGTTCGACCCGGACGCCCGCACCCGGGTAGGACAACCGAACATCGTTGATGCTCGAGCTCCGCCCCCAAGGACTTTGCCGGGGATACGTCAACAACTCGACCTCATCTACGCGGAGCACGATATCTCCGCCCTTGCTAGGAGACCGTCGAATATCGACGCGGCATACCCCCGACTTCGCGTCAAGGGAGACCCGAACCACTGTTGCGTCGTGAAGCGACGCGAGCACGTCTTTCATATCCACCCTGGACACTCAGTCCCCTGTCGAGATGGGTAAATGTGCTTCGTCCGCCTCAGGGTCCACACGTTGTCCATCTGCGCCGAGGCGCGTGCCATCGGGGTCATTGACGTGACCGTGTGGATGCGTGCCGTTGGGGTGCGACAAGATTCGTTGAACTCCCGTCTGCGGATCGACGTATGCCCCCCGGCCCGCCTGGGGTGCAGGCCCCATCGCGGCCAGGCCCAACTCCTTCGCGCGCCGGTGAATCTCAGCCGGAGTCTTCCCGACCACTTCGCTCGGGACGATCTTGCCGACCGGACCGGCCTTCTCGGGCAGCATTTTCGGGGAGCCGCAGTCGCCCGCCCCCGCCGCCGGAGACAACCCCAGCGGATCGCTCGCGATCCCCGGATCCCCAACATACCCATACACCCGCAGTCCCGCGCGCAGTCCCAGCGGATCCCGCGAGATGTACTGCCCGGCATCCGGGTCATAGTACCGCATCCGGTTGTAGTGCAGCCCGGTCTC
>CANLQR010000619.1 GCA_947492135.1 Deltaproteobacteria bacterium
CCTGCTCGCGAGCCGCGAGCACCGAGTCGACGGTGCCTTCGCCGACGTTGCGCACGGCCCCGAGTCCAAATCGGATCGCCTGGCGTCCGTCCTCGGCGACCTCGACCGAAAAATCGCGCTCGGAGCCGTTGATGTCGGGTGGCAGCACCTGGATCCCGCTGCCCCGCGCCTCGGCGATGAACTTCACGACGTTCTCGTTTTTGTCCTTGTCGCACGTCATCAGTGCGGCCATGAACGCGACGCGATAGTGGTACTTCAGGTACGCGGTCTGATAGGTGATGAGGCCATAGGCCGCCGAGTGCGACTTGTTGAAACCGTAGCCGGCGAACTTGTCGATCAGATCGAAGATCTCGCCGGCCTTCTTGGCGTCGATCTGGCTGGTGGTCAGGCAGCCGTCGATGAACAACTGCCGCTGTCGGTCCATCTCGTCCTTCTTCTTCTTGCCCATGATGCGGCGCATCAGGTCGGCGCCACCCAGCGAGAAGCCCGCGAGGATCTGCGCCGCTTGCATCACCTGCTCTTGGTACACGAACACGCCGTAGGTCTCGCGTAGCACCGCCGCGAGCAGGATGTGGGGGTACTCGATCTGGCGCTTGCCGTGCTTGCAGTCGATGAACTGATCGACCATGCCGCCCTCGAGCGGCCCTGGTCGATACAGCGCGACGGCGGCGATGATGTCCTCGATGCAGTCGGGCTTGAGCCGGATCAGCAGGTCGCGAAAACCGCTGGATTCGAGCTGGAAGACCCCAGTGGTGTCACCGCGGGCGATGAGTTCGTAGACCCCAGGAACATCGAGCGCAATCGCATCGATCTCGAAGCGACCCGTGGCCCACGCCGGACCACCACCGTCGGCGCCGTCCGGACGGCACGACTTGGTCACCAGCGTGCTGGCGATCGCGATCACCGTCAGGGTCTTGAGACCCAAGAAGTCGAACTTGACCAGGCCGGCCTTCTCGACATCCGTCATCGTGTACTGCGTGACGAGCTTGCCGTCGGCGCGAAAGCACGGAACGTGCTCCCACAGCGGGCGGTTGCCGATCACGATGCCCGCAGCGTGCATGCCGGCGTGCCGGTTGAGGCCCTCGAGCGAGCAGCCCACGCTGAGCACTTCTTTGGCCCGAGGGTCGCTGGCCAGGCGCTCGCGCAGCCGCGCCGAGCCCTCGGCGACCTGCAGCGCCTCTTTGTACTTGGCCGCGGAACCGGGGTCTTTTTTGATCTTCTCCTTGAGCGCGTCGGGCTCGGCCACCGTCGCCGACAGCGTCACCTTGGGCCCCTCGGGGATCAGCTTGGTCAGCTCGTTGGCATCCGCCACGCTCCAGCCCATCACCCGACACACGTCGCGAACCAGACCGCGGGCCTTGAGCGAGTGGAACGTGGCGATCTGGCCGACGTGGTCCTCGCCGTAGCGATCCATCACGTAGCGGATGACCTCCTCGCGGCGATCCATGCAGAAGTCGATGTCGAAGTCCGGCATGCTGATGCGCTCGGGGTTGAGGAACCGCTCGAACAGCAAGGCGTAGCGGATCGGATCGAGATCCGTGATCCGCAGGGCAAACGCCACCAGCGAGCCTGCGCCGGATCCTCGCCCGGGCCCGACCGGAACGCCGATTTGCTTGGCGTGACGGATGAAGTCCCAGACGATGAGAAAGTAGCCCGGGAAGTTCATCTGGATGATGACGTCGAGCTCGTAGTCGAGCCGGGCCCGGTACTCGTCCTCATTGGGATGACCGCCGCGGCTGCGCAGCTCGACCAGGCGCTGGGCTAACCCCCGGTAGGCCGTCTCGCGCAGGTACTTGGGGAGATCCTGCTCGACCCCATCGGGCACGCGAAAGTCCGGCAACTCCGGTCGACCGAGGTCGAGCTCGACGTTGCACATCCGAGCGATGCGACACGCATTTTCCAGGGCCTCGGGATACTGCGAGAAATACGGCGCCATCTCGTCCGGGCGCTTGATGAAGAACTCGTCGCAGTCGTGCTTCATCCGCTTGGGATCGTCGAGCGTCCGGCCCTGACCCATGCACATCAGAACTTCGTGGGCGTGGGCCTCTGTGCGATCGACGTAGTGGCAATCATTGGTTGCGACGATCGGTACGCCGCAGTCCTTGGCGAGCTGGGCCAGCAGCGGATTGAGGATTTCCTGCTTGGGGAGTCGATTGGGCTGCAGCTCGAGGAAGTAGTTTCCGGGCTCGAAGATGTCCTTGTACTCGAGCACCCGCTCGCGGGCCTCGTCCATCTTGTCGTCGAGGATCAGCCTCGAGACGTGCCCGGACATGCACGCCGACAGCCCGACGAGTCCCTCACTGTGCTTGCGGAGGATCTCTCGATCGATCCGTGGGCTGTAGTAGAAGCCCTCGAGGTAGCCCATGCTCACCAGCTTCTGCAGGTTGCCAAAGCCGGCCTGATTCTTCGCGAGCAAGACGATGTGGTAGTTCTTGCGGTCGGTCCGCGCCTTCATCGGCCCATCGGAGATGTACGCCTCACAGCCGAGGATCGGCTTGACGCCGTGCTTCTTCGCCTCTTCGTAGAACTGGATCGTGCCGAACATGTTGCCGTGGTCGGTCACAGCAACGCTGGTCATTCCCCGATCGAGGACGGTCTTGCAGAGATCCTTCGTACGGATTGCGCCGTCGAGTAGCGAGTACTGGGTGTGCAGGTGGAGATGCGCAAAGTCGGAGAGATCGGCGGTGCCCGGCGAGGATTCCATGGCGAACGCGAACTCTAGCGGACTACGACGGTAGCCGTAGGCGGGCAAACCCCGTTCCCGGCGCCCGGACGAGTCAGGCCTGGAGATCACCTCTAGGGTTGTTTGGGGTTGTCACGGGTCGCGGCCCCAGACCCGCTCCCAGACCCGCTCAACCAGGCGTCGACTTCGCCCCAGCCCAGGTGACACTCGATCGGCGTCTGCGCGCGAACCGCGACCAACTCTTGTCGATCGATCTTGCCCGTCTGCGCGAGGAGCAGGCCGACCCACGGCCGGCTTTGGCGAACGTACGCATCATCCGCCCAATCATCCAGGGTCGCCGCGAGTGACGCGGCGCGACGCCGTGCATCGGGCTCGAGCATCGCCACGACATAGTTCGCGTCGGTTCCACACGACGAGACCCCGTCGGCCTCGCACGCGCCGCTCGCGGTCCGCAGTGCAGCGGCCGGATCGAAGCGCATCAAGGCGACCGCCGCGAGGCCCCGTACCCGCGACCAGCCCGGCGGCGGCGACGCTCGGTCCACCACGGCTTGGGCGATGGGCACCGCGGCTTCCGGCACCGTGGCGATGAGCCAGGCCATCGCGACCGCCAGGCCATCGATGACGCTGGGTGCGGGTTCCTGGCTTTGCAACGCGCCTTGCGCGCAGGACGTGCACGCCTCGACGATCGAAGGCGTGCGACACATTCGCGCAACACCGTGACACCAGTTGCAGGCGATGCCGCTCGCCTGCGTGCTCGCGAGACGCCAGCGATCGAGGCGGCGCAACGCATCCCGGGTGCGTCCGACTCGTCGAGTCGCCCCGCGGCGGCAAGCGCAGAGGCGTAGCTGCCTGACGCGATCGCCGACTCTGGATGCGCGTCGCCGTAGAGCGCCGCGGCCAACGACTCGGCCCGCTCACCCGCCTGCAGGGCGTCGTCGATCCGGCCGGTGCCGAGAAACACGCCCACACGCGCCATCACGGCAGCCACGACCTGACGCGGCGCGGCGGCCTGTTCAGCCAGCGCGATCGCCTCCGCAAGCAAGGCCTCGGCCGCGGTGTAGTCTCCAGCGCGAGAGGCCGCATAGGCGCGCGAGATCCGAATCTGGGCCGCGAGCGCTCCTGGCGTGCCGAGCCGATCGCTGGCCGCGTTCGCCCGCGCCAACGCGAGGTTCTCCAGATCCTCGGCTCCGCCGACATGGTGGCGATTGTCCGCGATCGTTCGCCAGATGTTGGCCTGCAGGCGAGTCGCACCATGCGTCTCCGCCGCGCCCAGCGCCTCCAGGAGCTGTTCATAGCCCGCCTTGTACGCGCCAGCGCGGGTCGCAATGAGGCCGCGCGCAAGCTGGGCTTCGGCGAGTAGCACTGGGTCACCAAACCCACGTAGCTCTGCGATGAGTTCGTCGAGCAGGCCAGCGGACCACCCAAGGTCCCGCGCGAACCGAAGCAGACTGGCGCGAGCGATCTGCCGCAAGTAGTCGCGCGTCGCAGCGGGATCGACGGCGATCACGGGTGGGTCGGGTTCGCGCAACAACATCGCATCGTCACCGCACGACACTTGGACGGTCCAACCCGAGGCATCGGAAAACGCGGCAGCCACCACCTCGGGATCCTCGGAGCGAAACGCCTCCGCCCATACCTCGACGCTCGCGACCCCTGCATCGATGCACCGCAGCCGCCGCGGCTCGAGCAAGTCATCGTCGCTGCGCGTGCGTTGGCAGTTTTGCCGGGCTGCCTTCGA
>CANLQR010000620.1 GCA_947492135.1 Deltaproteobacteria bacterium
CCACCGCGTTGCTCACGGGTGTGCTCGCGATCATCGTCTTCCAGGATCGCACCGACGCCAAGAACTTCATCAAGCAGGAAAAGGGCCTGCGCGCCATCAGCAAGACCTTCCGCGCGACACCCTTGGTGATGAAGCAGGGCGGCGGCCTCGGCGTCGCGCTGAAGTTCTGAGCGACTTTCGGCCTACGCAAGGGGGAGCGCGGTCGCTCCCCCGGCCAAAGGCGACGCGTAGAGGAAACCCGGCGCAGCGCGGTTAGACGACGTGGCGGCCGATGAACTCGGCGAGCTTCGCCTTGCTGCCGGGGTTGCCGACCATCTGGTCGACGACCTTGCCAGCCTTGAACATCAACAAGGTGGGGATCGAGCGGATCTGAAAGTTCGTCGCGATCTGTTGGTTTTCGTCGACGTTGACCTTCACGATTTTGACTTTGGTGCCGAGCTCCGTGGCGAGGGCCTCGAGGTGCGGTGCGATGGCGCGGCAAGGGCCGCACCACACCGCCCAGAAGTCGACGAGTACGGGGCGGTCAGATTCGATGACGTCGCTCTTGAAGCTGGCGTCGGTGACGTGCGAGATGGATTCCGACATCGGGGATTCCCTTCACAGCGGCGCCTTTCAGGGCGCCTTGGCGGCGGCGAGCATGGGGCTTGGAAAGCCGGGGTGCAAGGTGTGGACGGCGGCGAGGCTAAAGGACTATCTTCACACGGTGTGGCTCGGTCCACGCACCGCATCGCGTGGGTTTGACCCCGTGTTTGGCGGCCTGAGCGCACCGCTTGGTTTCCTCTCGAACGCTCGCTTGTGGGTAAGACGGCATGCCCAGGATTTTCGTTTCACAGGCCCTGGTCGATACCTGGCTCGCGGCCAACCGGGTGCGACTCGACGGCGACCTGCTGCGGCTGCCAGTCGAGGCCGGGCCGGTCTCGCTGTACCTCAACCCTGCCGTACACGTCGAACGCGTCGACGGGCACGACGTGGATCCTCACAGTCTGGTCGGTAGCGTCCGTTCGTCTCAGGAACTGACGCAGATGGGCGCGGAGTTGTACGACACCTCGGTGATTCTCGGCGACTGCGCGTATTCGGTTCTACCCGGGTTCCTGGCGATTCCGGTGGGCGAGGGTGGCGGCGAGGTGGCGTTCGACGGGCCGGCGTGGACGCGGCTGACGACGACCCTGGCAGCGATGCAGGGCTGACGGTGGTGCACCACGGCTTTGCACGGGGTTGCTGCCGGGGCTGTCGGCGGCGGTGCAATCGTGCACAATTGGTCCACCGCCCATGATCCTGCCGTTATTTCTGATTGCTGCGCTCGCCTACGGGGCAGCCTCGTTCGCCTACGGTGCGGACGCAGGCGAGCCTAGCGACGCAGGCTCGCCCGGCGAGCGCGCGATCCGACGGCGCGCCAGGCCGCTGCTCGCCAGCGGCGCCATCGCCCATTTGGTCCTCATCGGCTTGCAGTGTGTCGACGGTGATCACCCGCTGAAGAACATCTTTCTCGCGACGAGCTTTGGTGCGCTCGTGACGAGCTTCGGCTACTTGATGCTGTCGCGCGGCCGGAACCTCGATGCGCTCGGGATCGTCGTCGCGCCCGTTGGACTCGGAGGTCTCGCGCTGGGCGTGGTGTTCTCGAGTGTGAGTGCGGCGACCCTGCCCACCGGCAGCGGCATTGCGAGTGCACACGTCGCGTTCGCGTCGGCGGGTCTGGCTGGCTTCACGCTGGCGGCCGCCGTGGCGGGTCTGTACCTGGTGACCGAGCGTCGGCTGCGGCGCAAGCAGTTCCGTCCCGGCACGCGGACGATGTCGCTCACGGGCCTCGATCGACTGCATCACCGCCTGGTGTTGTTGGTGGCCCCGGTCTTCACGCTCGCGATCGTGACGGGGGTGCTGTGGATCCTTCAAGCCGGCGGCCCGCACATGTTGCGAGGGCGGCTGTTCGAGATCGTTGCAGCGGCAATCGCCTGGGGGGCTTCGGTCGGACTGTTGGTGATGCGCGCGGCCTGGGGATCGCGGGGGCGGCAGTCGGCCTGGCTGACCATCTCGGCGTTCCTCGCAGTGGTCCTCATCGTGGTCTCGTATGGGGTGCGCGGGTGACCGGCGAGCTGTACGCGATCGGGCTCAATCACAAGAGCGCCCCGGTTGAACTCCGCGAGCAGCTCGCGGTGGACGACGCCGACCACAGCCGGATCCTGACGGGACTGCGCGAGCAGGCCGGCCTCGCCGAGGTCATGCTGGTGTCGACCTGCAATCGGGTCGAGGTCTACGCGGTGGGTGGCCACTCGTTTGTGCCCGAACGGGTGCTCCCGGCGTTGGCCGAGCTGCAGCGGGCCGCCGGTGACGCGGTGCTCGAGCACGCCTTCGTGCGTGCGGCCAGCGACGCTGCAAGGCACATCTTCCGCGTGACCGCGAGCCTCGAGAGCTTGGTCGTGGGTGAGCCGCAGATCCTTGGTCAGGTCAAAGATGCGTTCGATCGCGCGCGCGACAGCGGTGCTGTGGGTCCGGTGCTGGATCGTTGCCTCAGCCTGGCGTTCAAGTCGGCCAAGCGCGTGCGCACCGAGACCGAGATCGCCCGCGGTGCCGCCAACATCTCGTCGGTGGCGGTCGAGCTTGCGCGCAGCATCTTTGGCGAGCTGCGCGGGTGCATGGCGCTGGTCGTCGGCGCGGGTGAGATGGCCGAGGCTGCCGCGGTTCATCTTTGCAGCGATGGGGTCGCCGAGATCGCGGTGGTCAATCGCTCGGCACCGCGGGGGGTGGCGCTCGCCGACAAGGTTGGCGGTCACTACGAGCCCTGGGATCGACTCGCGGCCCAGCTCGTCCGTGCCGACATCGTCATCGCGAGCACCGGGGCGCCGCACCCGGTGATCGACCGGGCGTTGCTCAAGCCGGTCATCCGCCAGCGGCGAGGTCGGCCGTTGTTTCTCGTCGATATCGCCGTGCCCAGGGACGTGGATCCTGACGTCACCTCGCTGTCGAACGTGTACCTGTACAACGTCGACGACCTCCAGCAGATCGTGCATCAGAACCTCCGAACCCGGCGCGGTGAGGCCGAGCGCGCGACCGTGATGGTCGACGAGGAGGTCGGCGGATTCGTGCAGTGGATGCGGACCCGGGCGATCGGTCCGTTGCTGGGCGAGCTGCAGAGCTTTGGTCGCACCGTCGTGGATAGCGAGCTCGAGCGCGCCTTGCGGAAGCTCGGACCGCTGTCGCCCGAGCACCAGGAGATCGTCGAGCACTTCGGGCGCGCGATCATGCACAAGCTGCTGCATCGACCGATGGCGAAGCTGCGCAACGCCCCGCAGGTCGCGTCGACGCCGACAGTGATGCCCACCGAGACCCTGGCCGAGGCCCTGGCGACACTGTTCGAGCTGGGGCCGGGCGCGCCGGCCCAGCCCCACGGCGGATCCGAACCCCACAGCGAGCCCGAGTCTGACGCGCGGTCGCCCGCGCCCGGGCCGGCCACAACCCACGAGCACGACGCTTTGGCCGCGGCACTGCGGCGAGAAGGAACCGGATGAGTACGACGCTTCGTATTGCCACGCGTGGCTCGGAATTGGCGCTTTGGCAGGCCCACCACATTCGCGACGCGTTGCTGGCGGCGCATCCCGGGCTCGGTGTCGAGCTGGTCGTCGTGACCACCGAGGGTGATCGGATTCAGGATCGTCCGCTGCACGAGATCGGCGGCAAGGGTCTGTTTGTCAAAGGCATCGAGGAGCGTCTGCTCGCGGGCGACGCCGAGCTCGCGGTGCACAGCATGAAGGACCTACCGGCCGAGATGGTCCCCGAGCTGGTCGTTGCGGCGACGCCCGAGCGGGTCGATCCCCGCGATGTGCTGATCGGCCCCGCGGGTCTGGGTCTGGCGGATCTACGCGCGGGCATGCGAGTCGGCACCGGAAGTTTGCGGCGCGCCGCGCTGGTCGCTCGGGAGAACCCTGCGGTCACGGTCGCACCGCTGCGCGGCAACGTGCCCACGCGGCTACGCAAGGTCGAGCACGGCGAACTCGATGCGGTGATCCTCGCCGCCGCGGGCTTGGTGCGGCTGGGGCTCGCGGATCGGATCACGGAGTGGATCTCACCCGAACGTTTCTGTCCGTCGCCGACCCAGGGGATCCTCGCCTTGCAGTGTCGAACCGCGGACGCGCGCACGCGCGAGCTGATTGCGGTGCTGGATCACGCGCCGACTGCGGCCCGGGCCCACGCCGAGCGGAGTTTCCTGCGCCGACTACAGGCGGGTTGCAGCGTGCCGATGGGCTGCTTCGCCGAGGAGGTCGGCGGCGGCCAGATGCGGGTGACGGGGCTGGTGATCGGTGCGGGTGGGCGGCCGTACTTTCGCGCGGGCCGGGTTGGCGCGGTGGAGGATGCGGCTGCGCTCGGTGTCGCGGTTGCAGAGACCTTGCTCGAGATGGGGGCCGACGTGGTGCTGGCCGC
>CANLQR010000621.1 GCA_947492135.1 Deltaproteobacteria bacterium
AGACCACGGGCACGCGCCCAGCGGCCGTTGCCATCCATGATGATGCCGACGTGGCGCGGTAACCGATCGTGGGGCGGCGGATCCACCATCATTGATGCTTGCGGGATACCACGAGGGCGGGGGTGACGGAAGGCCCGAAAGGGAGCGGACGCCGCCAAAGGTCGAGTTCGACCGCCCAGCGGTCGCGATCGAACCTCGAGGGGCGGCAAGTCTAGGCGGTCCGGGGCGTGTCGGCGTGGGGAAATGATCCGTCCGGACGCTCGGTTCGCCCTTTCGCGTGCCGCGGCAACGAGCGATCGTCGCCGTGGCGCGTTATCCTGATGCTGGCCGTCGCCGGCACAGGGGTGAGCGGGGTCCCGGGCCCCATCGCGCCGGCTCCACGTGGGCGGTCGCGCGACGTTCCAAACCCCGTTCGTGGGCCCACGTGCAGCAAGGGCACATCTCGATGGCAAGCAACGAAGAACTCGACTCCTACCTGATCAAAATGGGACTCCCCTACGAACAAGTCGGGGAAGGCACCTGGGTGCTGCATCCCGAGGGGGCCCACCGCGCACCGATCGGGGTGGCCATCGAAGCACCGATCGTGTTGTTCTCGATCCCGATGTTCGAGGTGCAGCCTCAGACCGACAAGCCCGAGCGGCTGTTTCGCACCCTGCTCGAGCTCAACTCGGAGCTGATGCACAGCGCCTACGCGCTTCAGGGCGATCAGATCGTGCTTTCGGGTGCGCAGCAGCTCGAGAACCTCGACTTCAACGAGTTCCAGGCCATGGTCGAAGACATGTGCATGGCGCTCGACAATCACATCGATAGGATCGCTCCGCTCGTGCACGCGCGTGGAGTCAACGGGGCGGCGGCGGTCGCCGGAAGGAGCGTGTGACATGGGTTTGTTCTCGAGGCTGGGGACGCTGATCCGCTCGAACATCAACGAGCTCATCAGCAAGGCGGAAGACCCGGAGAAGATGCTCAACCAGGTGCTGGTCGACATGAAGACCCAGCTGGTCGAGGCCAAGAAGCAGGTCGCAGTCGCGATCGCCGACGAAAAGCGCCTCAAGAAGCAGTACGAAACCGAGGCCGCCAAGGCGCTGGAGTGGGAAAAGAAGGCCATGCTGGCCATTCGGGCCGGCGACGACAACCTCGCCAGGGCCGCGTTGGCGCGCAAGTCCGAGCATGAGGAAATCGCCGAGACCCTGCGCCAGCAGTGGGAGGCGCAAAAGGCCTCGGTCGAGCAGCTCAAGAACGCGCTGCGCGGACTCGATGCGAAGATCGAGGAGGCCAAGCGCAAGCGCAACATCCTGGTCTCGCGGCAAAAGCGGGCCGAGGCGCAGCGCACGATCAACGAGACCCTCACCAACATCAGCTCGACGTCGGCGTTCGACACGTTCGAGCGCATGTCGGATCGCGTGACCCAGATCGAGGCCGAAGCCGAGGCGACCGCGGAGATGAGCGGTGCGTTGCCCGAGGCGAATCTCGAGGCCCAGTTTCGCGCGCTGGCGGCGGGTAACGTCGACGACGAGCTTTCATCCCTCAAGAAGCGCATGGCACTGGTCGCAGCCGAGGACGAGCGCCGGGCCATCGGCGGCACGGTGACGCCGCCCAGGACTGCGGCAAACTCGAACGCACCGTCGTCGTCAGCATCGGCACCGCACCAGGACGAGGTCGACGACGCAGGAGAGGTCGACGACGCCAAGGCTGCCGAGATCGACGCGCAACTCGAAGAGTTGAAGCGCAAGCTGTCCGCGACCTAAAGCGGACGGCGACCGCGACGCCCCGGCTCATCCCCGGGGCGCTCGCCTGCGCTTGTCGGCAGGTGGTAGTCTGATGCACGCTCGTGTCGACTGACTTCGCGCTGCGCGAATCGACCCAGACCACGCTGCCGCCGCAGGCGAGCGACTGGACGATTCCCGATGGCACCGCGGTGGGTCGCTTCATCGTGCTCGCCACGGTGGGGCGCGGTGCGACAGGTGTCGTGGTCGCGGCCTGGGATGGTGAGCTCGGCCGCAAGGTCGCGATCAAGTTCCTGGCGCCGGGAGTCGCTGGCGAGCGCAAACGCCTTCGCACCGAGTCCCAAGCCCTCGCCCGACTCACGCACCCCAACGTGATTCGCATTCACGACGTCGGCGAGCACGACGGCCGCGTGTACATGGTGATGGAGTATGTCGAGGGCGATACCATGGCGGGGCCGCGGGCGACTGCCGCTGTCGCACTGTGGATCGCCGCGGGGCGCGGCCTCGCGGCGGCCCACGCAGCCGGGCTCGTGCACGGCGATTTCAAACCCGCCAACGTGCTGCTAGGCCCAGATGGACGGCCGCGCGTCAGCGACTTTGGACATGCCCGCGTGGAAGCCTCGGGTGGTGCAGAGGCTAGCGAGGATGACAGTGTCGACGACGCTGCCGGCCCTCGCGCTGCCGACATGTGGACGACCCGCAGCGGGACACTCGTGGGCACTCCCGCGTACATGGCACCCGAGGTGTTCGCGGGCGCGCTCGCCGACACCAGGTCCGACCAGTTCAGCTATTGCGTTGCGTTGTACGAGGCGCTGTGGGCCGCTCGACCGTTCGAGGGTCGCGATGTCGCGAGCCTCGCAGCGGCTGTGAGCAGCGGCGCGGTGCGGCCGCCTCCGGCGTTTCCGGTGGTGCCACGCAGGATCCGCCGCGCGGTGCTGCGGGGCCTCGCGCAGCTGCCCAGCGCACGGTTCCCGAGCATGGACGCGCTGCTCGCCGAGCTCGAGCGCGACCCGTGGAAGTGGCCTCGTCGGCTCGCACCGCTGGGGGCGATCCCGGCGCTATCGTGGATCGTCGCCGCGAACCTCGCCGCCGACGCGCCCGTCGAGCGCGACTACTGTGCCGAGGTCGAGCGCCGCGCCGACGCCCTGTGGAACGACGACCGCGCGGGTGCGATCGAGGCTGCGTTCCTCAGCACCGGGGTGCTGTTTGCCGCGGACGAGTTCGTCCGCGCGAGAGTTCTCGTCGAGGAACACGCGAGGGCGCTACGCGAGTCCGAGCGCTCGGCCTGTGAGATCGAGTCCGCGGGGACCACGGCGCCCGAGGACGTCTCGGCACGCCAGCTCTGCCTCCATCTCAACCATCAGCAGCTTGGGGGACTGCTCGAGCTTTTCGAGCGCGCCGATGCTGCGGTGGTCGAGCATGCCAGTGACGCCGCGCGGCGCTTGCCGCCGCTGGACCAGTGCACCGCCGAGGTGCGATGGGGTCCGCGCTACGATGCCAACAACCGCGACGAGCTGTTCACGCTCGCCGCAGAGATCGCGCGGGCACGGGTTGCCGCCGACGCCTGGCGCGACACCGCCGCGCTCGAGGCGGCCCAGACCGCGGCGACTCGTGCCACCGAACTCGACGCCCCCTGGCTCACCGCCGAGTCCCAGATGATCGCCGGCCGCGTGCTCGAGCGCGGTGGCGATGGCACCAACGCGATGCCGCGTTTCGACGCCGCGTTCGCTGCGGCGCTCGCCGCAGACCACCACGACGTGGCGGTCTTGGCCGCGTTGGGGGTCGCGGGTCAGCTGGCCGAGCGTGGTGATCACGACAACGCGATCCGCTGGCTCGATCACGCTGCGGCCGCACTGAGCGCCGCGGGGCCGCGCGTCGTGTCACTTCAAGCCGCACTGCTCAACACGCGCGGCCAGGTCGCCTACCATCACGGTGACTTCGTGGACGCCAAGCGCCACTTCACCGCGCTGCTCGCATCCGAGCCCGCGCAGGGCTCGGTTGGCGACGAGGGGACGGGATCGACGTTGCTCAACATCGGCTTGAGCGACGCCAACCTCGGGCACGCTGATGAGGCGATCGTTTCTCTTCGCAAGGCGGTCGAAGTCGAAACCTCCGAACACGGTGCCGACCACCCGGTGCTAATTCGGCCACTCAACGCCGTCTGCCACGTCGAGATCGACCGCGGCGAGGTCGCGGCCGCGATCGTGGCCTGCCAGCGCGCACTGGATCTCGCACGGGCCAGTGGGCCCAGCGCTGCGCCGCGGCTCAGTCATCTCTACACCAACCTGGGCTCGGCCCATTTTCACGGCGGTCAGCCAGCGCAAGCCGAGGCGGCCCACCTCGCGGCCCTCGACAACGCCATGCGCACCCAGCCCGACGACGACCTGCTCGTCGCGACGATTGCCAACAATCTCGGCGTGCTCTACGACCACTTGGAGCGCGTCGACGAGGCGGCCAAACACTACGGCCATGCCTACGATCGGGTTCGCCGGGGGTTTGGCCCCGACCACCCATCGACGGCGATGGTCGGCACCAACCTCGCGATGGTGCGCGTCAAGCAAGGCGATCTGGACGGGGCCGAGGCGCTGCTTCGTGACGGGCTCGAGCGCATGAGCGCCCGGCTTGGCGCGGATCACCCCGATCTGGCGCTGTCGTATGCCGAGCTCGGGCGCATCG
>CANLQR010000622.1 GCA_947492135.1 Deltaproteobacteria bacterium
GCAGCCCGACCTCGCTGGGCTCGATCACGCTGTCGTCGGCGTCCGACGACGGTAGCTCCTCGGGTCCCAGTCCCAATGGCTCGGGTGACGACACCCTCGGCACCGGCAGCAACTGCTCGACCGATGACGACTGCCCCGACGGCGAGCGCTGCGCCCCGATCTCCGGCGTGTGCCTGCCACCCGACGCGTGCGTGCTCCCGGGCGACTGCGAGGGCGGGTTCGTCTGCGAAGACGGCACGTGCACGATCGGAGGCGACTGCGGTGGCTTTGCGTTCGAGATCAACAATGTCCCACCCAACGTGATGATCCTGCTCGATCGCAGCGGCAGCATGAACGGCGAGGTCCCCGGCAGCTCGGACAACCGCTGGGAGGTGGCCGTGTCGGTCGTCGACACGGTGACCTCCGCGTTCGATCAAGCGATCCGCTTTGGTCTGGCCACCTATTCCTCGTGCCTGCCGGGGGGCTGCTCGCCAGGTGCCATCGTCGTGCCGATGCTCCCGCTCAATGCCGCCAACATCCAGACCTTCCTGGGCAACACCGCTGGCGTGGGCAGCGTCTCGGGCCAGCTTCCGGGGCTCGACGGCCGCATCCACTACCTGTGCGAGAGCGGCAACCCCGAGACCAGTACGGGAGTCTCACTCGCGGAGATGGTCGGCGAGCCCTCGCTGCAGGACCCCGAGCGCAACAACGCGATCCTGCTGATCACCGACGGGGGCGAGAGCGGCGACTGCACCGATGACGTCAACGGCCCCGGCGGCGCCGCGGCGCTGTACGGGCAAGCTGTCCCGGTGCTCACGTTCGCGGTTGGCTTTGGCGATGCGGTGAGCGAGCAACTCGAGGAGATCGCGATCGCCGGCGGTACCGAACACGGCCTGCTTGCCAACGATCCCGCCAGCCTGCAGATGGCGCTCGAGAGCGCGCTGCAGACGGTTGCATCGTGCACGTTCACGCTCGATCAGGTCCCCGACGATCCTTCGCAGATCTTCGTGTTCCTCGACCTCGACCCCGCCGGATTGCCCAACGACCCGGTCAACGGCTGGACCTACGATCCGCTCACCAACTCGGTCACCTTCCACGGGACCGCGTGCCAATCGATCAAGGACGGATCGGTGGTCGACGTCGATGTCGTGTACGGCTGCAACATGCCGCCGGCCGGATAAATCACCCCGCGGACTCCGAGTTCATGCCCCGCAGTCGATCAGTTCGTCGTCCGTCGCCGGCGCGGCCGGGGTCATCGCGACCCCGTTGACGGCCACGAAAAGCGAGTACGGGCCGTCCCGACATGGCACGCGGTCTCAGCCCATCCGCGCGAGCACCAGGGCTTTTTGTTGCTGGAACTCGATCTCGGTCAGCAGGCCGGTGTCGCGCATCTCACCAAGCTTGACGATCCGATCCGCAACCTCGTCGGCGCTCAGGGGAGTGGTCGGCTGGTTCGCCGGCGGGTAGCCCTGCGGCGGGTAGCCCTGCGGCAAGAAGCCCTGCGGCGGGTAGCCCTGCGGCGGGTAGCCCTGCGGCAAGAAGCCCGCGGCCGGGCCACCGGCGAGTGCCTGGCGACGGAACTCGCCCGCCGCCTTGAGCTCACCGCGCTTTACCAGGTACAGCGGGAAGGCCACGATCCACAGCAGCAACCCAGCGAAAAACCATCCGACCGGACCCATCGCGGCGAGGCCTCGGATGTCGCGTTTGTCGTAGCCGAGTTGCGACGCATCGACGGCCATCCAGATGGCACTGGCGAGCACGACGAGACTCATGATCGGGTTCATCGCCTGCAGCGTAGCGCAGTCGTTCAGGCCGTGGGGATGGGCTTGTCTCGGCGAAGATCAGGCGATCGATCGCACGATCCGAGAGCCACCGCACGCTTCGCCGGGCGGTCGTCGGTCATGCAGGTCCTGCGCGCCACCGTTGCCCGCTCGCGATCAGCTCCATCATCTCCGGGTAGTGATACGTCGCGCTCGCCGTCGGGTGGTGCTTCGCCGTGGCGATCATCGCGTTGGCGATCTGCTCGACGGTGATCGACTTGTACTTCGCCGGTGTGACGAACGAGAACAACGGTAGCGCCTTCTCGAGCAGCCAAGGCGTGTGCTGAGAGCCGATGATCATCGCAGGGCGGAACACGCTCACGACCGCCGGCCCGCTCGCGCGCACGGCCTCCTCGGCCTCGCCCTTCACGCGGTTGTACCGCGACAGGCCTGCGGCACCGCTGCCGGTGGCCTTCGCAGTCGGGTCGGCCGCCGCAGCGCTCATGAACGCGAGGTGCTGGACCTTGCCCGAGTCTCGCAGCGCCCGCGCGAACGCTTCGTTCAGCACGACGTCCACCGCGCGATGTTCCTCGAGCGTGAGCTTCGCGGTGCCGGCACCGACGCCGAGCACACTGAATCCCTCGAGCTCGCCGCCCTCGTCCCTCGCTGCATCCAGTGTCGCCGCGGCGAGAGACGCGGGCGACATGTCGGGCACGAGCTTCTCCACCAGCTTGCGGCCTGCGGCGCGCGCCATCGCGACGGCCTCGGGCAGCGATCGCCGCGACAGCGTGATGACGGTGTCGAATCCCTCGTCACGGAACAACTCGCGGAGCACTGCGGTGCCGACCGAGCCAGAGCCTCCCAGAACGATCGCGGTGCGCGTGCGGGTCATGGCGGCGCGATGATACGCTCGGATGCCTCACCGTGGCCGTTCGCAGGGGCGTGCTGCTCCGCCGCCGAAGCGGGCTGCGAAACATCCGCGTCATCGTGCCGCCGCGGCGAGGCGCTTGTCGAAAACATGGAGGTCTGCGACGGGGCCGCGGCCAGGGCTCTCAATCCTGGAACGCAAAAGCAGCGCAGGCGTTCAGGGATCGCGGCGGGCCACGAGACCGAACATCAGGGGCGTGCGGGCCACGCCCGCGGGCCACACCCAGCGCCGCGAGCCGGGCTCGCGGACCAGCCCCGGGCTCACCCGGCAACCGTTCGCCCAGGGGTACTCTCGCACCCGCTCGATCCGCAGACCGGCGTGCGCGAGCGCGTCGAGGACCTCTGCGAACGTGTGCTGCCAGCTCGGCGCGGCGACCTCATTGATGCCCGGCACCGGATGTTCGTCGAGGGCACCCAGGGCATCCTCCGAGGCGGCCACATAGTCACTGACGGGATCCCCGAAGGGCTCGCGCGTGAAGTAGTCGTCGCGATCGAGGCGGAAGGTCTCTCCTATCGACCACACCATCGGGTGGAACTCGACGTAGACCAGGCGCCCGCCGGGCTCGAGGATTCGGGCGACGCCCGCGGCCCACGCGTGGAGATCGGGCAACCATCCGACGGCCCCGTAGCTGCAAAATGCGACCTCGAAGCGACGCTCGGTGGTGTGCATCCACGCCACCAGCTCGGCGCGTACGAAGCTCGCGTCGATCCCCGAGGCCGTCGCCAGCCCCTGCGCAAACCCGATCGCCTCGTCGCTGAGGTCGACGCCCGTGACCTCGGCCCCACGGCGGGCCAGGCACAGCGAGTCCTGACCGGCGTTGCACTGCAGATGCACGAGCGTGCGGCCGGACAGATCGCCGAGCAGCTCGAGTTCCTCCTCGAACAGGAACTCCTCGCCCGCGGCCAGCCGCGCGGCTTGGTCACCCTTGTGGGCGTTGTGGTTGCGGGTCGCGACATTCCAACTGCGTCGCGTGGCGTCGAACTCTCCGTCGTCCTGGACCATGGCCGCGGCAGGGTCGCACGAGTGCGACGCCGCGGGGCCCATGCGGGCGTCCGCGTCGAGGCTTGGACCTCGCGGACTGCCAAACCGCGCCTTGATGCGAGTCCGAAGAAGGCGTAGGTACGTAGCTCGGTGTGATGCCATGCGGCGGCTCCTGCCAAGCTCAGCGACACGCACGACTGGCGCCACAGTGGCCGCCGGGAACCTCGTCGGCGCGCCGGTGTCCACCGCTGCGATGCGCCGAACCCTGGGTTCCGTCGTGGTGCTGCTGTCCATCAGCGCCTGCACCCATGGCGCGACAACCACTGGGCGCGGTGCCGCACCGTTCGCCGACGCCTCGGCGCTCGGGGTCGACGACGGGGAGGTCGACCGGCTCGCGACGCTCGAGCGCGGGGGTGCGCGGGCGCGGGCGGTCCGACTCGAGCGACTGCTGGACCTGTTCGATGCCGCACGGTTGGCGGGCGACGATGACGCGCGTGAGGTGTTGTGGCAGGCGCTCGACGGCCACGCCAGCGGGCGCGGGGTCGAAGCCACGCGCGACGCCCTGACGCGACTGCTGGCCGAGGCCGCCGCACTCGACGATCTCGGGGTGGCCGACGACGACGCGCGGAGTTTCGTCAACGATGCGATCACGCTGCTGACCACCGACCTGCAGACGCCGACCGATTCCGACGGCCTCGCGGTGCGCACCCTCGCCTATCGGATGCTCGCGACCCAGGGCCATC
>CANLQR010000623.1 GCA_947492135.1 Deltaproteobacteria bacterium
AGCACCAGCGGCACGACGAGGCGGCCGACGGTCTCGGTGCTGCCGGCAGCGCGCAGGCTCGCGCTGCGTCCCAGCAGGTCGACGACCAGCGACGGGAGAAACTGGCCGATCACTCGGGTGGTCGCGAGATGATGGAAGTACACGCCGTACGGCAGCCGGGTGTGCGTCATCGCTTCGGACAACAACTGCCAGCGCAGCGCGGTGACTGCGTTGGCGGCGATGCTGCCGAGAAACCCCACCATCCACGCCATCGGGACGAACGCGATGGCGAGCGTCTGGGGCCCGCGAAGCAGCAGCCACAGCACCGCAGCGAGCAGTACCACGCCTAGCCCGAGCCTCATCGCCACCGTCCCCCAGCGCACGCTCGTGCCCGTCGCGTTCATGACGGCCCTGCGGTCTTGTCCGACGAACGGCCGAGCGCGACGTCCCAACGGATGTCGAGGACGCGTCCCGCCACCAGGCCGACCAGAGTGATGCTCGCAAGCTGACCCGCGTATAGCCAGAAGGCGAAGACGCTCCCGGAGGTGTCGAGCGCCTCGCGCCCCGCCACCAGGAGCACACCTGCGGCGACGCCACCCTGGAACACGCCGAGCTGAGCCGGGCCCCCGGGGATCGTCATCGCCAGGTTCATGACGGCGGTGACCAACGCGGCGTCAGCCAGACCGATCGGCAAGCCACAACCGCGCGCGAGTTGCCACGTGCCGATCACATTGCACAGCCAGTACGCGAGCGTCCCAACCACGAACCCCGGCCACGAGCGGCGGTCAGAAAGCTCGACGAGTCCCTCACGAAGCTGGGTGACGAGTCGGTCGGCAGCCGTCACCACGCCCACCAGAGCGCCGCGCCCGAACATTCGCGCCAGCGTCGCCCACACACCCGGCCATCGCGCCAGCACCACCAAGCCGGCCAACACGACGCCGAAAAAGATCGAGGTGATCGTCGCGCCCAGGCGAACGGCGGTGCCAAGCTCGTCCTGGGGAGCGCCGGACTGCGTCAGCGCGAACATCACCACCACGACCAATCCGTCGAATACCCGCTCGACCGCGACCACTGCGAGCGTTCGACCGACGGCGATCGCGTGGCGGTGCGCGACCAGCAGCGGCCTGGCGAGCTCACCCAGGCGCAGCGGCAGCAGAGCGATCCACATGTAGCCGACCAGCCCCATGGCGATCGACTCGGGCAGGCGCACCGGACCCAGGCGCTGCAACAAGAACCACCAGCGGGCCGCGCGGATCAGGTGAAACGGCACCAGCAGCGCGGCATAGACCAACAGCACCTCGGGGGCGATCCAAGGATCAGCCGGAATCGCCGCCATCAACGGCCACAGCGCCGCGACGAGGGCGGCACCCAGCACGCATGAGATCGCGATCCTCAGCCAGGGCAGGGGCATCTCGCGCGCCGGGACCCGCGCCATCGCTCGGACTCTACCGCACTCGCGCAGCGCCTGCTGCTGGCCCGCCAAGGGGCCACCGGATCAGGCCTTGCGGAACCGCGACTGATCGACCGGAAGGTCGGCGATCGCCGGCCACGGCTTGTCCGCGTGAAGCTTCTGAGCACGCTGGTACAGCGCGTCTTCGGTCTCTCGAAGGTTCGGATTGGGCAAACAACACTCGACCGGACAGACCGCTTGGCAGGCCTCGTAGTCGTGAAAGCCCACGCACTCCGTACACAGGTTCGGATCGATGACGTACTTGTCGTCGCCTTCCGAGATGGCCTCGTTCGGGCACTCCGGCTCGCAAGCTCCGCAGTTGATGCACTCGTCGGTGATGTGCGTGGCCATTGGCGTTGGGAGTCTAATGAAGCCACCCCCCTGGTCAAGGTGCCAAGCGGTGTGGAAACGCTCGACGATGGGTCGGCGCTTCAGCGCAGCAGCGCGAGCAGGCCCTTGTGGGCCTCCCCGAAGCGCCGCAGGGCAGTGCCAAGGTTCGCGCGCTGCGACAGCACCAGCAGCAGTGTGGCGTCGTCGTCGTCGATGATGGCTCCCACGACACAACCCCCGGGGCCTTCGACGAGCACCGTCGACGCGCCGAGGCCTCGGCCCAGGGCGAACTTCGCGGCCTGGAGCAGTGGGATGGCCATCTGTGCGCCCGCGATCTGCAGGTCGAGCTCGTCGAGCACCTCGGTGTCGTTGGCGAAGTCGATCGTGAGTCCTTCGGCGTCGACCAGGACTGCGCCGCGCGCACCTGGGACCGCGCGTACCAAGGTGCCCAGCACCACGCCGAACTCGGAGTGCACGCCTCCGAGCGGGCGGGTCACTCGGCCCCGATCGCGGCGAGGGCCGTGTGGCGAGTCCGCAGCATGGAAACCCACTCGCCCAGCGCGGCGGCGCGCCACATCGGATGCACGGCCGCGCGCACGCGGGTCTCGAACTCGTCGTCGTCCGGGGCGCTGGCCGGCAGCACCTCGCGGACGAGCGCGACGTGCACGCCGAACCGCGTGGCGAAGGGCCCGCGGAGCCCCGGGACGGGCCCTGGCCGCACCGCGTCGACCCACTCGGGCGCGAACTGTGGCTGGGTGCAGGTGCCATCGGCGGCCAGCGCTATGGCGCAGGCCTCGAGGTCGAAGCCACCGGCCGCCTCTGCGCGCACCACGATATCGGCGTCGTCGGCGACCGTCTCGAGCGGAACATCGCGCAGCAACAGATCGCACGCTTGGGCGTCGTCGATCGGGAGAGTCGCTTCGAGGTGGCGACGAACGTCTTGCATCCGCGCGGTCGCTCGCGCGAGCCACACGGGCTCGGCGCTCCGCTGGGCGAGCTCGTCACCCTGCAGCTGGCCCGCCGGCTCGGCGATGATCTGGCAGACGTGGTGGAGCCTGGGGTGGACGATCCGCGGATCCACGCGCGCCCGTGCGAGCAGCGGATCGCCTGCGGGGATGTCCTCGGGGCCGTGGTTGGCCTCGAAGTCGGTGTGCAGCACGAGCCGAGCGCGGGCGGTACGAAGCAGATGCTCGCGGCGTGCGTCGAGCAGGGTGGCATCGGCGGTCGTCTGGGGATCGCGGGCGGCGGCGGCGAGTCGTAGAGTCTCGATCACGCGCACGCGGGCCGCGGTGTCGTCGATCCCATCGCGGGCCGCGAGGTGGGTGACCACCGAGGCGTCGATCGGTTGACCATCGATGGTCGGCGAGCCTGGGGAGTCGTCGGCCTCGCCGCACGCGAGAACCATCAGCAGCCCCAGCGCCCCGCGACCCGCACTCGGGCCAGAGCGGAGTCCTGCACGGCCCTGCCTAGTACGCGAACGAGACTGCAAGCGATCCGATGCGGGCATTGCCAAACCGATTGTTCTGGAAGGAGTGATTGTACGTCACCTCGAGGTAGCCACCTTCGATCCAGCGCAGGGCGGGGTTGCGTGCCGCGACTCCGTCGAATTCCCAGGTCAGCTGGGCCCCGGGTGTGTGGGCATCCCAGGGCATCGCCTTGACGTCCGCAGTCGCGCAGTTGGCCCGCGCCCCCCGCGTGCACGCAGCCGCGCCGTCAGCGTACTGACCGTCCGGGCGGAAGAAGAACGCGGCCGATTGTTTGTAGTAGCTGTATCCGGCACGCAGCCGCAGGTGCGGGATCGGGCGCACGTGCACCCGTAGCTCGGGGGTGTGCGCGCGCTGCCCCCAGTCGTCCACGTACAGCGAGTAGAAAGGCTCGAACACCGTGCGCAGTCGCGGGACCATCCAGCGCACCCCGGGGGTCAGCACCACGCGGTTGCGCACGTGCGGATGGGTCTCTTCGATGCCGCCGAGAAGGCCTTCGCGATAGGGGTTGTCCAGCGGCCCACGCAGGTGCGAATAGCCGGCGCTGAACAGCGCCAGGACGGTCTTGTGCAGCGTGTGCGAGTAGCTCGCGGAGAGATTGTGAACCTGCAAGAAGTTGCTGTTTCGCCCAAAACCGGTGCTGCGACAGTCGTCGATACTGACGTCCCCGCCGCACCACGGGGCTCGGGCGCCGGTGTTGTTCTGGATGCGTGACCACCGGTCTCCGGCGAACGAATACGCGAGCGCGACATTGATATTGCGCTGCAACAGGTCGCGCGCGACCGACAACCCACCGGCCCGGGAGATGTAGTCGGTCTCGGTCGAATACCGGAAAAAACCGCCGAGGTTCCACTCGCCGAGCCGCGAGCCCACCGTGCCGGTGGCTTCATGACGCAGTTCGGTGAAGACATTGTCGCCACCGGTCGCCTGGGCCGTGCCCGAAGCGATCGATGCCGAGCTGATCGCGTCCAGGAGGTAGGTGGCCCCCAGGGTCAAACGCTCGTCAGGCGCGTCCGCGGTGACCTGCACCATCGGCTGGAGCACCCGGGTCGAGCGCTCACGATAGTAGTTGCCGCGCAGCGTTGCCCGGTTCTCCGCGAGCGCGAGTCGGGGAACCGTCAACCACACCACGCA
>CANLQR010000624.1 GCA_947492135.1 Deltaproteobacteria bacterium
TGGCGGCGGCGGCGGCGGTGGTGGTGGTCCACGCGGCGGCGGTGGCGGTGGCGACGGCGGCCGCGAGCCCGGCGGCGAAGACTTCGGCGAGAGCTACATCCCGTCCGAGCCCGGGGACGACGACATTCCGTTCTAGCGGCTGCGTCCGCGCGCACGCCTTCGCGTGCCGAAGCACATCAAGCCCAGCCACCACGCCGAACTCGACGGGTGGCTGGCGTTGCAGCCGCATCCGCTGTCCCCGTCGGCGGCCGTGCCACCTTCGCTCGAGCCGCCTGCGGTTCCAACATCGGAGGCCGAGGTCAGCTCGGGTCCCGCGGTCAACGACGCGGTGCTGTCGGCGTTGCCCTGGGTGTCGTCCGCGTTGCTGCTCGACATGCCCTGCGTCGCTGAGTCACCGTCGTTGCTCGACGCCGCCGAGCCACCGTCCGTGGCGTCAGTGGCGTCCGTGGCGTCAGTGGCATCGGTGGCATCAGCGCTGCTGGACTCGCCGCCGGTCGGATCAGGGATCACGCCGTTGGCCCATGACAGCAGCACCCACAGGCCAGCGAGCACCTCGTCGCCCACCGGCCCGATCTGCCCAGGTGGCAACACGAAACCCACCTCGGGATCCTGCGGGCGCAGCTCCATCGTGACCGCGTGCAATCCTGCGTCGCCGTACGCCCAGTCGATCGCGTTGCCCGCGGCGGGATACAGCTGCACGCCCTGGATCGGTGTGTAGTCGGTACCGGTTGCGCCCATCGCGTTGGCCATTGCGGTCGCCGTCGCCGCCAGCGCGGCGTCATCGGGCGCGGGCTCATCGATATCGCCCCACGGGTAAAGCACCAGCTGGCCGAAGCTGTGCACGTCGAGATGGGCGACGAGCTCGGGGTGGGCCTGAACGAAGTCGCGGACCGCGGCGGACTCGGGCTCCGAGAATGCTGCGGTCCCCGCGTAGTTCTCGTCCTCGGGGACATTGCTCGCCCCTTCGCCACCCCAGTTGTGGCCGAAGTTGCGGTTGGTATCGACGCCCACGCCGTTGCGCCGATTCTTGCGCCAGTAGCGTTCGCCGGACCACGTGTACTCGTAGCCGTCGGGGTTGACCACGGGGATCACGAGGATCTGCACCGCTTGCAGCATCGCAGCGAACTCGGGCTCGGCCGCGCGCGTGACCAGCTGATCGATGACGTACATGCCCGACGACACGGCGATCCACTCGCGCGCGTGTTGTCCCGCGGTGACCAGCACGGCGGGTCGCGAGTCATCGCCTGGCGCGGTGATGCGAACCCCACGAATCGTGCGCCCATTCACCGACTCACCGATCTCGTAGTAGGTCACGAGGTCCGGCGCCGCCGCGACCGTGGCGTCGATCTCGGCCTCGATCACCGCGAGTTCACGAAAATCCAAGAAAAAATCCCCGCCGCCCGCCACGATCGGCGGCTGCGCGGTGAGTCGCAGGGCCTCCTGGTCGACGTCGCGCTGAACGTCCGCCGAGAGCACGCGCAAGCTCCAGCCATCGGCCCAAAGCATCGCGCGGCGCTCGGGCGACACCAGCACCGGCACGATCCCGGGACGGGGATGCTCGAGCCACGAATCGACCCCGCTCGCGAGCAACCGATCGAGTGCCGCCGCATCGGCGACGTCGACCTCGACCAGGAGATGGTCGCTGTAGGGCTGTGAACGGAGCGCGGGCAGGCCCACGAGCAACGCCATCGAGAACACGGAGCCAAGGCCCATGCAAACCACAGTACCACGGCAGCAATGTAAGCATTGGACCGCGTCCGGGTTGAATGGAACGCAATGCCGCAACCATCTCCACGCGCTCCACGCGATAGCTGCTTGGCCGCATCTACACTGCAACGGCGAACGGCGCACACGGCGGCGCTTCTTGGACGGGTGTCGGCGGCCTCCGACGACGCACGCATCCGCCTGGTCTGCGGCACGCGATGCAGCGAAGTCCAGCTGTGGGACGGACAGTGGGGCTGTTTCGGACTGCCCGCCGGCCGCTATCGCGTCGAGTACATCGCGCGACGCCTGGTGTTGGCGCGGGACGTCGAGCTCCTCGACGGACGCGAGATCGAGATCGACTTCGATCTCTAGCGCTAGCGCTAGCAGCTAGCGCTAGCGCTAGCTGCTAGTCGTCGCGTGCCCAGTCGGGCAGCGCTGCGGCGACCTCGATCGGCCGCCCGTCCTGGGGATGCGCCATCCGCAGCACCGCGGCGTGCAAGTGCAAGCGCCCCGCGCCATCGTCTCGCCCATAGCGCAGGTCGCCGAGCACGGGATGCCCGAGGTGGGCCGCGTGCACCCGGATCTGATGATGTCGGCCAGTCTCCAGGGTCGCCTCCACCAGCGAGGTCCCCGCGATCGCCACGCTCGCCTGCAACCGGCGAAACCTGGTCGCTGCGGCGCGTGCGTGCGGACTCTCGGGGGCGATCTTCGACGTGCCCGAATGCAGCTCGAGCACCGGAGCCTGGCACTCGAATTCGTCGGGGGTCTCGCCGTGCACCCGCACACGGTAGATGCGATCGATCGAATGCTCGGTGAACTGCTTGTGCACGCTGATGTTCGCCATCGATCGAACCGTGAACAGCACGAGGCCCGAGGCGCCACGATCGAGGCGATGCACCAGGCCGACATACGGCCGCTCCACGCCCTCGGCCGCGAGCGTTCGCCGAAGTCCCTCGCTGAGCGTGCCTCGGGCACTCTCACGGGTCGCCGACACCGGCACTCCGGCGGGTTTGTCGAGCACGACGAAATCTCGATCGCGCCAGACGATCTGGATGATGCCCGCCGGCAACTCTTGGTCCGCCAACGCTTGGGGGTACACGGTGATGCGCTCGCCGGCCACGACGCGCACCGTAGGAACCCGCATGCGCAGGTGTCCCATGTAGACGGCACCGGCCCGCACGAGTTCCTTGCCCTGCTCGACCGTCATCCCCGGCAGACGCCGCGCGATCAACTGCCCGAGCATCACGCCCTCTTCGTGCGGCACCACGCGAAATCTCACCGGACGGGCCAACAGCAGACTCCTACGATCGGTGTTGTCGGAGCCGTTGCGCGAACTCGAGCAACTCGTGGGCACCGACGAAGTATGAGGTTCCGCAATAGCTGCAGCGCACGTCGGTCTCACCGGGCTCGTGCGCGAGGGCCTCGATGTCGTCCGCGCCCAGGGTCGAGAGCACCGCGAAGACCCGCTCGGGTCCACAGTTGCACTGAAATCGCACGGGGTGTTCGCTCAGCGCCTCGAAGTCGTCGCCGCCCAGGGCGAAACCCATCAAATCGTGGACGGTCCGCTCGTGGCGCAGCAACGCTGCGAAGCCTTCGCCGTGGACGATCTCGCGCACCGGTGCGATGAGGCTGTCCGGCGCAAAAGGAAAGCTCTGGCACAGCACACCGGCGGCCGCCACCACCTCGCCCTTGCCATCGAGCAACACCTCGCACGCCAGCGCCGATGGCAGCTGCTCGCTGTCCTGAAGATAGCGCTCGAGATCGCGATCGATCTCGCCGGTGCGGACCTCGACCACGCCCTGGTACTGCTGCTCCAACCCCATGTCGCGGGTGACCACCAGACGCCCGCTACGCCCGACCCAGTCCCCGAGCGGAACCCGCTGGGCCCCGTCAGCGGCGTCGACGGGATGCTCGAGCCTGCGCTCCAGACAACCACGCACGTCGCCACTACCGAAGGCATCGACCAGCAACCGTCCGATGGGCCCCGCGCTCTCGAGCACGATCCGCACCCGCTCGTCGTCGCTCTTGGTCAGCGTGGCCATCAGACAGCCCGCTGTCAGCGCCCGGCCCAACGCCACGGCCTCGACGCCGCGCAGGCCATGACGACTACAACCCTCACGCACCAGCGTCGTCGCGACGGTCGTCACCACGCGCAGCGTGTGATCGACGTTGATCCCTCGAAGCAACCGGTCCACATCGACGATGATAGCAGATCAGCGGGTCGCGAGCTTCACCAGGGTCACGTCGAGGATCTCGACCTTGTCGGCGGGAAATCGGCGCACGGAGACCTTGACGGTGTCGCCTTCCGACTTGCCCTCGATGGCGCCGTAGAGCTCGTCGAAGTTGCGCACACGCTGGTCGTCGATGCCGACCACCACGTCGAGCTGGAGCACCTCACCTTTCACCTCGGGAGGCCGCAGGCCGGCCTTCTCCGCCGGCGAGCCCGCAGCCACGGTCTCGATGATCACGCCTTCGAGCTCGATCCTCAGTTGCTTGCGAATCCGCGGGACGAGCTCCTCGGGCACGATCGTGATGCCCAGACCGATACGCTCGGGACCACCAGTGGCGATGATCTGGGGCACGACCCGCTCGATCGTGTTGATCGGCACGGCGAAGCCGATGCCCGCTGCACTGCCGCTGGTGCTGAAGATCATGGTGTT
>CANLQR010000625.1 GCA_947492135.1 Deltaproteobacteria bacterium
CGCGCGCATGAAGACCGCTCTCGCCCTGTTTTTTGTTGTTGCGCTCGCGGGCTGCAACGCAATCACGGGCTCGTCCGACAAGGCATCTCCGACCGGCACGGCCGCGGCGGCGCTGGCACCCGGGGGTTCCGGCGGGCAGGCCGCAGGGCCGAGCCGCCCCGCGCCGGCCGGGCGCTGGAACATCCTCGAGGCGAAGACGCTGCCCGGCGTGTCGTACACCGGCACCGTCGACGTGACGCCGCGAGGCAACATGTTCGACCTGGCGTGGAAGACGACAGGAGGCAGCTACGCCGGCCTCGCCTTCCTGGAGGGCAACAGGCTGCTCGCAGGCTGGGGGCCCGCCGGCAACTTCGGCGTGGTGGTCTATCGCATTCACGCCGACGGTTCGCTCGACGGTCGCTGGTCGACCCCCGAGGCCCAGGGACAAGTTGGCACCGAGCGCGCCGAGCAGGGCAAGCCCGGGACGCTCGAGGGGCTCTACCAGGTGACTGGCAACAACCCTGGCGGCAAAGGCAGCTACAAAGGCACGCTGTCGGTCGCGAAGAACGGCGAGGTCTACGACCTGTCGTGGTCGGTCGGCGCGACCTACGCGGGAGTCGGGCTGCGGAGCGGCGACACGCTCGCGGTCGGCTGGGGGATAGGCGACGGCTTCGGAGTCGTCGAGTACACCCTCGCGGGCGACAAGGCCGAGGGGCGCTGGACGCTTCCAAAGGCGAACAAGGTCGGCACCGAGCGCCTGGGGCGATAGACCCGCGACCTCAGTCGATGGGTGTACCGAGAGCGTGGTTCATCGGTTGATGCCCGAGCCGCACCTGGATGGTCGGGTGCTTCTTCACGAGGGCGCGCAGGCGCGTGAGGCTCTCGGCGTTCTTGGGATGGGTCGGCCGTGAACTCGCCCGGCTCGACGTCGTTCTCCCAGCCCCATGACGTGTGGCACGTATCGCCCGTAAGCAGGACGGGGCCCTCTGGGGTGCGCACCAGATAGGCAGTGCTGCCAGGAGTGTGCCCAGGCACCGAGAGAGCCCAGACACTGTCACAAAGCTCCTCGGGGCACATCCGCCGAGATCTGGTGCTGTCACAAAGCTCCTCGGGGCACATCCGCCGAGATCTGGAGCTAATGTCAATTCTTCGTGGCGTGGAACAGGGCGTTTGTAGCGGCTATCTCCCAGCGAGCTCAGGGTGTAGTCGCGAATCGATCGATGCTTGCGCTCGCTCCAGTAGCTGTGGCTTCGATCGTTCGGCGCCATCACCCTCACCACTCGCGCCTCACCACACGGCGCAGACGTTCGCCGGATGCATGGGTGTGCCCGGCTGGCAGTGGAACGCCTCGGCGAAGGCGGGCAGGTTCCGCAGGGAACCGTTCACGCGCCAGTGCGGATTGGCGTGAAAATCGGTGGTCGCACGCAGCTTGACGATCTGATCGGTCTGCTTGGCGCACCAGACCTGCCCGACCGACAGGAAGAACTGCTGGCGCTCGTCGAAGCCGTCGGCCACCTGGACCTCGCTGGCATCCTTGCGCATGGCCTCGAACGCCTTCAGCGCCAGGGTCACGCCCGCGTTGTCGGCGATGTTCTCGCCGAGCGTGAGCCGGCCGTCCTGCTTCACGCCGGGGAGTAGCTCGTAGGCGCTGTATTGATCGGCGAGGCACGAGGCCTGATCGTCGAACTTCTTGCGCACCTCGGGCTGCCACCAGCTGACGAGATTGCCCTCGCCGTCGTACTGCGAGCCCTGATCGTCGAAGCCGTGGGTCATCTCGTGACCGACGACCATGCCCATCGCGCCCATGTTCACCGCCAGCGCCGCGTGCGCATCGAAGAACGGGTTGCGCAGAATGCCCGCGGGGAACACCATCCGGTTCTTGTTGGCGTCGTAGTAAGCGTTCACGTCCTGCGGTGCCATCAGCCACTCGCTGCGGTCGACGGTCTTCTCGATCTTGGCCAGGCCGCGCTCGACCTCGAAGGCATCGGCGCGCAGGGCGTTGTTCACGAACGCGCTGCGGTCGACGGCGAATGGATACTCGCGCCACTTGTCGGGATAACCGATGAGGTCCTCCATCTTGGCGAGCTTGGCGATGGCGCGCTCGCGCGTGGCCGGGTCCATCCAGGCGAGCTGCGGAAAGCGCTTGTTCAGCTCGGTGCGGATCCCGAGCAGCATCTTCTTCACCGCGTCCTTGCTCTCGGGCGTGAAGTGGCTCTCAACGTACGCCTGCCCGATGAGCTCACCGAGCGAGCCGCTGGTGGCCATCACGCAGCGCTTCCAGCGCGCCTTCTGTTCCTTCTGCCCGGTGATCTTCTGGACGAAGCTGAAGTGCTCGTCGTCATACTGCTTCGGCAGCGCGAACGACTCGGCGCGCAGGATGTGCCAGGTCAGGTAGTGCTCGAGCTCGGCGGGCGTGGCGTCGTGGAGGATCTCCTGCAGTCCCTCGAAGAACGGCACCGAGGTGACGTTGATGGCGTTGAACGATTTCAGCCCGAGCGACGGATTGGCGGGCTCGCTGACGAGCGCGTCGAGGTACGCGCCGTAGTCGAAGCTCTTCGATCGCGACTGCAAACCGGCGCGATCGATCTTGTTGTACATGCCCTGCGGATCGCGCCGATCCTTCTTGGCCTTCGAGATTGTGGCGATGCGCGTCTCGAGCTTCATGACGTCGTCGGCCGATTGACCCGCGTGCACGTCGCCGGCCAGGGCGAGCATCGCCTTCACGTGATCGAGGTAGTAGCCGCGGATATCCTTGAAGCGCGCCGCGTCGTTCAGGTAGTAGTCGCGCTCCGGCAGGCCGAGGCCGTTCTGATCCATCTGCGCGATGGTCATGGTCGCCTGCTTGTCGTCGGGCCCGCTCGAGATGTCGAAGAACGGGTAGATGCCGTGTCGATGCAGATCGGCGACTAGGTGCTCGAGCGTCTCGGCCTTCGGCTGTGCTTGCGGCATCTTGTTGGCGGGCGGCGGTGGCGGCGGCGCCTTTCCCTTGGCCTCGAGCGACTTGCGCAGCGCCTTCACCCGATCGAGCAGGCCCTTGAGCTCACCGAGCCCACCCGCGGCGATGCCGGCTTCATCGGTGCACGAGGAGTAGAAATCGCCGAGCTTCTTGGCGATGTCGTCGTGCGCGCCACCCGGGGCCGCGGCAGCTTCGAGCATCGCCTTGATGTCGTGCTCGTTGCGCTCCTCGATCGCCATGAAGCTGCGCATCCACATCGGTTGGTCCGACGGGATCTGGGTCTTCTCGATCCAGTTGCCGCACGCGAACTGATAGAAATCGCTGCACGGATCGGCGTGTCGATCGATCGCCTCGGGATCGAGCCCGACGTCGGTGAGGCTGACCTCTTTCACGTGCGGGCCCGGCACTACCGGCAGGTGCAGAGGGCCCGGGCAGCCGGCGAGCGATGCAGCGACGAATGCGATGGTGAGCGAGAGGACGGCAGGCTTCATGGTTCCGGCGAATGCGTAGCAGATGCAAAGGGCAGGGCGCACAAATGGTCGTCATGAAGTTTGGGGGCAGCTCGGTCGCCGATCGGGCTCAGATCGACAAGGTGCTCTCGATCGTGAACAGCGCGATCGAGCGCCCGGTGGTGGTGTCGTCGGCGCACAAGGGGGTCACCAACGCGCTCATCGCGGCGGCGACTGCGGCGGCTGCCGGCAAGTACGAGCCCGACGCGGTCATCGGTCGACAGCAGAAGATCGCGCGCGAGCTCGGCGTTGACGACGCGCTGCTCGAGCCGCTCTACCGCGAGATTCGCGATCTGTTGCGCGGCATTCATTTGGTGAAGGAGCTGTCGCCGCGCAGCCTCGATTACATCTCGAGCTTCGGCGAGCGCATGAGCGTGCGCTGTTACAAAGCTCCTCGGGGCACATCCGCCGAGATCTGGAGCTAATGTCAACTCTTCGCGGCGTGGAACAGGGCGTTTGTAGCGGCTATCTCCTGTCCGTCAAGCGGGTTCCCAGCAACGTTGAATGCGAACGCTCACGTTCACCGGGCGGCGGGGAACGACCTTGATCTCACAATTGGACGTCGCCCGCCGCTCGGGTGCAACGTGTTGTTATCCAGCTCCCGTGGTTGCCCGAGCCGTTGCCGGGGACCGGGACTTCAACTCAATCCTTTCGTCGAGGGCTGCGGGTGATCTACCGCCGCTTGCCGCGCCTTCTCGACGAACTCGCGCTGGCGAAGGCTGACGGCACCTACGCCAAGACGCTACGCAAGCTCGCGCGCGCCCAGCTCTTGATCATTGACGACTTTGGGCTCGGCCATCCGACCGACGCTCAGCGCCACGATCTGCTGGAAATCTTCGAGGACCGCTACGGAGCGCGGGCCACTGTCGTGACGAGTCAGCTTCCGAGAGAGAACTGACACGAGTGGAT
>CANLQR010000626.1 GCA_947492135.1 Deltaproteobacteria bacterium
CAAGCCCGCGGCTCCCGAGGGGCTCGAAGGCATGGGCTTCGACGATGCGGCGCCTGGGCAGCCGGCGGGTCCTTGCCGCGCGTTCGCGGACATCGTCTCCGAGCTCGACGACGAGACGTGGGGCGTGCCGGTGGGCACGGACGCGAAGGTCCTGCGCGAGATCCCGTGGCGGGCCCAGCTCACCGGACAGCCACTGATCGGCCAAGCGTATGCCGAGAGCGTGACGCGAAGCCTCTATGGCTCGACTCTGGTCTCGGTGGTGGTGCTCGCGGTGGTCTTGCTGCTCGGGCGCCACCTGCGGGCTTTGATCCCGGCGGTGTGGACCATTGCGGTGACGCTGGGGACGATCGCGTTGCTCGGTCATCCGATCGGCATCGGCACGAGCATGGTCTCGTGCATCGCGATGGGTGCGGGTGTGGATTTTGCGATCCACCTGAGCGTCCGAGCACGGCTCGCCACCGGGCCCGAACCCGGCCGGGAGGCCGTGACGGAACTCGGTGGCGTCGCTGTCGCCACGGGGGTTCAGCTCGGCGCAGCGTTCCTGGTCCTGCTCGCCTCGGAGATGCCCCCATTGCGAGAGTTCGGGATCGGGCTCGCCATCGGCCTCATCCTCGCGGCGGGGGCGGCGGTCGCGTTCGCTCCGATCCTGTACCGCCGGCGGCCCTGACCGCTGCGCAGTCGGCTGCACACGTTGGCCGCGGAACGGGGAAAAATTTCAAGTATTGCCAAGGGTTGCCTCCTCCTCGTGTCGGCTCCTGAATCGGTCGAGGTCGCCGTCGTCCAAAGGCCGACCCTGCTGGACTACCTCCTGGCTTGGTACACTTCCGGAGCCCACCGATGATCAAGAAGACCACGCTGTTGTTCGCCATGGCCCTTGGCACCGCCTTCGTCGGCCCGGCCCAAGCCGCACCGCAGGTCCCTGCTGCAGCGATGGCCGTGGACGCAGCCGCGATCCTGGCCGAGGTTGACCGGCGCGCGGCCACCTTCGACGACCAGAGCTACACCGCGACGATGCAGATCATCAAGGCAGGCCAGCTGAAGAAGACGCTGACCTTCAACGCCGTGATGAAGGGGCTCGATCGTCAGCTGCTGGAGTTCGTCGCCCCGGGCGATGTTGCGGGCATGAAGGTTCTGCTCGAGGGCACCGACAACCTCTACATCTACTTGCCCGAGTTCAAGAAGGTGCGTCGCGTGGCAGCCCACGTGCAAAACCAGGGTTTCTTGGGCAGCACGTTCACCCTGTCCGACATGGCGGAGGCCAAGCTCTCGCCCTTGTACGACGCCGAGATGGGTAGCACCGACGGGTCGCTGACGACCTTGATCCTGACCCCCAAGGCCGGGATCGAGACCTCGGCGGCGAAGATCGAGCTCGTCATCGATGGCACCAAGGGCGGCGTGACCAAGCTCCGCTACTTCGACAGCAGCGGCACCGAGACGCGGCAGCAACTCCGCGACGAGTGGATAAAGATCGACGACAAGTTCGTTCCCACGCAGGTCAGCATGCTCGACCTCAAGACCGGCGACGTGAGCGTCATCAAGCTGTCGAACTTGCTCGTGAACCAGGGCGTCGAAGATGATCTCTTCTCCCGCCGCACGCTCCTGAGAGAGTAAACTGCCGGGGCTTTGTCTGGCCCCGTCGCAGCGATTCTCCACCTGCTCACGCTCTTGTCACCGGCGCCGGCTGGGCGCGCCTATGAAGGTGCGCGCGCGGTGCCGGTGAGGCTCGCGCGCGTGGAACCGGCAGCACCCGGCGGAGAGGATCCGCTCGGGCTGCCGGAGGGAGAGGACATCCCGCTCGACGAGTTCATCGAGGAGCCGGCCGACACGCCACCCGCGGGCGAGGCGAAACCGGGCGAGGAGAAACCGGGTGAGGCGAAACCGGGCGAGGCCAAGCCGGGCGAGGCCAAGCCGGGTGAGGCCAAGCCGCAGACGATGGACGACATCTTCGGCACCGATGCTGATCACACCGATGTCGTCGAGCAGCCCAAGAGCGGATCGCCGACGCCGGGTGTGGGGGCCAAAGCGCGCGGCAAGTTCTTCGACAAGCTCGATACCCGCGTCCGCGTGGTTTCGAGCGCGTACTACGACATCCACAAGGTCCAGAAGCGTGGGTTCTCTCGCCAGGAAAACCGGCTGGAGCTGGGCTTCACATACACCCCCAACAAGCACGTCCAGATCGTCGGCGACGTCCAACCGGTGTTCTTCGGTCTCGCGCAGACTCCCGAGCTCGACGACCTCGCGACGCAGCGGTTGCTGACACCGTTCCACGTCGAGGCCGACTCGGGCTACATCGCGCTGAACGATCTGCTGCCGGGTCTCGACATCAAGATTGGTCGGCAGATCGTCGTGTGGGGCACCGCCGACAAGTTCAATCCGACCAACAACATCAATGCCGACGACCTCGAGGACCGGCCGCTGTTCACCGAGCCGATCGCCAACCAGATGGTCGTGGTCGACTACGCGCCCCTGCAGGACAAGTTGTGGTTCCAAGGGGTGTATGTGCCGATGTTCTTCCCGGCCCTGTTGCCGCCGTCGGCCGCGGCGGCGCTCAAGGACCCGCAAACGCCGGTGCCGTTCGCGAACGCCCCCGACGAGGCCAAGATCAACAACCTGCAGGGCCTGTTGGCGATCCAGCCCGGTCTCGTGCCCTCGGTCGTCGGCCACGTGCGCCAGCCCAGCCGGCGTTTCACCACCGGGCAATCGGCCGCGAAGATCGGTACGACGCTAGGCGAGATCGACCTCTCGTTGTCGTACTACAACGGCCGGCACGACATCCCGACGCCAGTCGATGTGCAGTCGTCGCAGAAAGACCCTCGGGTTGGCGAGATCACCGACGCCGAGTGCTGCTATCGCTCCGACGTCACGCTCATTTACCCGCGCATGCAGGTCATCGGCTTCGACTTCGCCACGGAGTTGCCGTTTCTCAACAACATGGGGCTTTGGGGAGAGGGCGCGCTGTTCTTCCCCCAGGCGCAAGAGCTGCGCATCGAGTTTCCTCTGCCCATCGACGTCACGACCGGCACCAACGACGATGGCGTGCAGAACCCCGTCTCGAGCATGATCGGAAGAACCATCCGTTCGACGCCATACGTCAAAGCGACCACCGGCATCGACTACACGTTTGGCAAGCACGTGTACGTGCAGGCCCAGTACTTGCGCGGCTTCATCGATGAGTTCGGTGCCGATCACATCGGCAACTACCTGGTCGCCGGAAGCGACCTGATCTTCTTTGGGCGCCACTTCATCTTTCGGGTGTTCGGTGTGGTGGACTTCCCGACGGGGAAGGGCGATCCAGGCTCGTACGTGATCTTCCCGGAGGTGATCCTCGTGCCACCGTGGGGCAGCGTGACCTTCGAGTTGGGCAGCTTCTTCCTGCTGGGCAAGCAGGACACGAAATTCGGCCAGAAGGCCTCTGGGTCGTCAATTGCGTTCTTCAAGGTCGTCGGCGTGTTCTGAGGCCGCGGGCGATCTACACTCCCGCTGGTGAGCTCGCCGGTCTCCGCGCTGTTTTCCTGGCTCGTGATGGGTGGCGTCGCGCTGTTCGTGGGCTTCGCCAGTTTGGCATGGCCCGAGGATGGCATCTGGATGGCGATCGAGGAGGCCATGCTCGAGGCCCGCTTGCCGCCACCCAAACCAAAGATCGAGGAAAAGCGCCCGGTCATTGCCGCCCTGGCGGAGGAGGGCGGGCAAGACACCGACGACGGGACGGGGACGGACACCGGTGCCGACGCCGACACCGATTCCGCCGGGTCTGGAACCGATGGCGAAGAGCCCCTCGACAGCCCGGTGCCGCTCGAGCAAGTCCCGGAGTTGCCCGATGCGGAGTCGGTCCTCGATGAGTTGCCCGCCGAGGGCGTCGCCTCACGCCGCAAGGTCCAGCGTTTCAAAGTAGGCGCGGCCAGGATCGATACGGTCGAAGGTGAGTCGGATTGGCTGGTGCATCGCATCGTGCCGATGGAGACCCCAGAGCAGATTGCGTATCGCTACGGCGTGCGGCCCGAGTCGCTCCGAATGTGGAACGGACTCAAGCCGGAGACCACCAAGTTGCGCGTCGGCACCCGACTGAAGCTGCATCCCCGGCGGGTGCCGCCGCAGCGGCGCCAACACGAGTATTGGGTTCAACCGGGCGACACCTGGTGGAGCATCGGTACCACCTTCGGGATCGACTCGCGCGACCTCCGGGCGACCAACTTGTCGTCGCCGCAGCGTCCGCTGGCAGGCACGAAGATCGAGATCTGGATCGACCCCATCGTGTATCTGTGGGTCTCGGGCGAGACGGATCCGCACGTGCCGGCGGGGATTCGCCTCGGCGCGGTGGGGGTTGGTCCGCCGCAAGCC
>CANLQR010000627.1 GCA_947492135.1 Deltaproteobacteria bacterium
CGTCCACGGCCTCACCCTCTCATCCGCCGCGGACCACGAGATCGGCGAGCGCGAGGTGCTCCGGATAGGGCGGACGCGCGACGTCGCCTGGTGGCTCTTCGGGGATGGTCGGCCCTGGGAACGCGAGCTTGAACGCGGCGACCCGACCCAGCGCTTGCTCGAGCTGGCTGTCGCGGCTGCGCTCGAGCCGCGCGAGAACCTCGGTGACGAAGTCGAAGCGCTGGCACACCAGCAGCGCATCGATGCCCGCGCCGAGCGCCGCCTCGACCATGTGCCGTGGCTCCCAGTGATCGGCCACGGCCTTCATCTCGAGGTCGTCGGAGAACAACAGGCCACCAAAACCCAGCTGCTCGCGCAAGACCGCGATCACGTCGGGTGAGAACGTCGCCGGTCGGACCTTGTCGACCGCTTCGAACACCACGTGGGCGGTCATGATGCTCGCCACGCCAGCCGCGATTGCAGCCGCAAACGGGGGCAGCTCGACCTCGAAGAGTCGATCGAGATCGTGAGGCAGCCGGGGCAACGCGAGGTGGCTGTCGAGGTGCGTGTCACCATGGCCGGGAAAGTGCTTGGCACAGCACGCGACGCCGGCGGCTTGCATGGCCTGAATGAACACCGCGGCCTGGGTGGCGACCCGCGCCGGATCGCGCGAGAAGCTTCGGTCGCCGATGATGGGATTGGCGGGGTTGCTGTCGACGTCGACCACCGGAGCGAAGTCCAGGCCGATGCCACACTCCGACAGCTCGGTCGCGAGTGCCCGCGCGAGCTCGGCGATCCAGGTCAGCTCGCCGAGCTCACCGAATCGACGCAGCGGCGGCCACTCGGTCCACGGCGCACGCAGGCGCTGGACCCGGCCACCCTCTTGGTCGATGGCGATGCTCAGCGGTGCCTCCTTCGGGGCGAGATCACGTAGCTTCGTCACGAGCCGGCGGAGCTGGGCCGGATCGCTGATGTTGCGACTGAAGAGGATCACCCCACCGACCCGGCCCGCTGCAACGAGCTCGGCCAGCGGCCGCGGGCACTCGGTCCCTTCAAAGCCCACGAACAACAACTGCCCGGGCTGCCACTTCGCGCTCATGCGCCGAAGGTACGTCGGCGCCGGGGGATTAATGGGCAAGCTCGCCAAATTGCCTCCACGGGCCGCAATTCGCCCGGCGGCCGCTGGGCCGCCCGCGTCGCCGCAAACGACCCCGCGGCGCGGTGATCGCCCACGCGAAGACCCGCCCCTGCTCGGTTCGTTTGACCGCCCCCAGGCGGTTGACGCCGCTCGGCGGGCGCGGTTACCGTGCGCGCCCGTAGATGAGCCAATCTTCGAATCGACGCTCCCGCACGCCACTGCGACACGCGCTCATCGGTGCGCTGGCGATCCTGGTGGGCGCTTCGGTGGCGCTTGGCAGTGAGTCCGCGGCTGCACAACCCGGCATCGGTGGCCCCGGCGGCGGTGGCTTCGGCGGCGGTGGCCCCGGCGGTGGCGGTGGCGCAGGCCCGCTCGGTGGCGGCGGTCCCGGCGGAAAGAAAGAAAAGAAGGAAGGCCCCGCCGAGGCGGCGCCCAAAGACAAAGAGGCGCTGCGGCCGATCGAGCCGGTGCCTGCCGCGCCGCAGCGATTCCGTCGCATCCAGCTGTTCGACCTCGGCGGCTACATGCGCGTGCGCGGCGATTTCTTCCAGCGCCCGCACCTCGGCCTGTTGTCGAGAAATCCCTACTTGCCGCAGCGCCCGAGCAAGTTCTTCGCGCCCCCGGCCCAGACGCCCGACATCCTCGACGACCCCGGAAACAGCAGCGGTGTGGGCGGCCAATCTGCAGAGTGTTTCACGCGGCTGACCGAGAACGGCGTCTCGAACATGCGCGCCGGTACGCGCTGCCAGCGGCGCAACGGCTTCGCCAGCGCCAACATGCGGCTGCGGCTCGAGCCAACCCTGCACATCACCGACACGATCCGGGTGCACTCGCAGATCGACGTGCTCGACAACGTGGTGCTCGGCAGCACGCCCGACTCCTACGCCTACGACAACCCGTACGCGCCGATCGATCTCTACTCGCGCACCCAGGTGCCACCGGCGGCCGGCATCAACTCCTTCCAGGACAGCATCCTGGCCAAGCGGGCGTGGGGCCACATTCGCTTCGGTTGGGGACTCGACCTGCGTTTTGGCCGCATGCCCTGGCACTGGGGCATGGGCATGGTCGCCAATCACGGCAACGGTGTGCCGCGTGGCGACCAGTCCGACGTCATCCGCCAGGTCGATCAGGACTACGGCGACTCGGTCGACTCGATCCGCTTGGCGTTCGACTTCGGCAAGGATCGTCGCCGCGCCCACACCGTCGCGTTGTCGTGGGACTGGGCGTCCAGTGGCCCGACCGCGTCACAGCTGCTCGGGCCCGAGTGGACTTCGGGCGGGCTCGTGGGCCAGGACTTCTCGGCCGAGAAGTTCGACAACGTCCACCAGTGGAGCGCCTCGATCGAGCGACGCGACGATCCGGACATGCTGCGCCGCAAGGTCTCGCTGGGCACGCCCGTGATCAACTATGGCTTCATCGGCTGGCTGCGCCGGCAAGACGTTGCCCAAGAATTCGGTTCGCCCGGGCTCGGTGACGGACTTGGCACCAACGGCGCCTACTACGACGACGCGAACAACCCCCAGCCCGGCGACGGTGGCGACGCAGACCTGGGCAACGGCGACTTCGACTCGGTCGGGCGGACCGGGCTCAACAACTACGCGAGCACGCTGGTGCATCGGCGTGCGCTGTTGTTCACCCCGGATCTCTGGCTGCGGGTCAACTGGCGGACGCTTCGCATCGAGTTCGAGGCTTCGGGTTCGATCGGGCGCTTCAACATGCGCAACATCGACGAGTCGCTCGACGAGACCGCCGAGTACCGGGCGCTGACCTCCGCAAACCTGCGCAAACAGATCGTCGCAACCTTCGGCTACGCGCTCGAGTTCAAGTACGGGTTTTTTCGCGACCGCTTCCACATCGGCTTCGATCAGGGCTTTGCGACCGGCGACGACTCGCCGCCGCTGGGTTTCAACCCCCAGAGCCCCTTGCTCGAGGGCAACAACACCACGGTCGGCAACTTCCGGTTCAACCCGGCCTACAACATCGATCTGCTGATGTTCCGCGAGATCCTCGGCACCGTGTCGAACGCGGCGTACTTCAAGCCGTGGGCTGCGTTTTACTTCTTGAATCACTTCTCGGCGCGCGTCGACGTCGAGTACGCGCTCGCGATGCGCAAGCAAGGCACGCTGGGCAACCGCTACAGCTATGGGGTCGAGCTCGACGGCTCGGTGCGCTACCACGACGCCCGCGAGCCGATCTTCGTGCAGTTCCAGTACGGCGTCATGTTCCCGTTGCCCGGGTTCAACCGGGTGCTCTCCAACGGCGGGCGCGAGGACGCACGCGCCGTGCAGACGCTGCAAGCCCAGGTCGGGATCAAGTTCTAGCAGCCTGTGGTGAAAGCCCGTGGCGTCGGAACGGCGTCATCGGCCACCAGGGCAAGGCGCGAGGACGAAGGAATACCGGGCGTATTCCGAGTTCCGAGCAACGCCGCCATGGTGGCCGAGGGCGCTGTTCCGGCGCCACGGGCTTTCGCCACAGGCTGCTGGCTTGGGGTTCCCCCGCCGGGTTGGCCACAACCCGCCGCGCGGGTAGGCGTGAAGCCAGCCGCGCCCCCGCAAGGGGCCGGTCCGAGCAAAACCACGGTGCCGCCCCTCGGCCCCTGCTAGCGTGGGCAGCCGTGTCTGGGTCCGCCTCCGATCGTCGCGCCGAAGTGCGCTGGCCCGTCGACTTCGACGTCGACTACCGCATCGAGGGCACCTACCTGTTCGCGTCGATCATCGATTTTTCGGCGCTCGGCATCTTCGTGTGCACCGACAACCCCTACGTGCAGGGCACCAAGCTCCAGCTGCGCTTCACGCCGCCGGTCGAGCTCGGAGTACCCGCCGCGGTCCCATTCGAGCTGATGGGCGAGGTGGTGTGGGTGACGCACGAAGCCGGCCACTGCGGCATGGGCGTTCGGTTTCTCGAGGTCGGGATCGCGATGCATCAGCGGCTGCTCGAGCTGGTCCGGGCGATCGCGTATCTGGATGTCGAGACCGGGAACTGAGGACCCGCGTCTTATCTCGCAGACGGGCCCAGCTCACACCCGGCAGCGGGACTTGTTTCTCACGAAAGTGCTCGCTGGCGATTCGATGCCTACGCCCTGCCACCCTCGGGCAGGCGACGTGATCAAACAACTCGCACGCGCAGCATCACCCCACGGGTTGTCCGGGTCCGATACAGCCGGCCGCTCGACCCTCCTCGCTCTGCGGCACAGGGATGTTCCAAGCGGCGACCCGGGAG
>CANLQR010000628.1 GCA_947492135.1 Deltaproteobacteria bacterium
GCTCGCGATAGTGCGTGCAGCCGAGACTGCGGGGCCGTAGCAGCCCGCGAGCCGGGCGCTCCTGGCTACTTCGCGATCGCGGCGTCGATCGCCTTCACGAAGCGCGACTTGGGTTGGGCCCCGAGGATGATCTCGTCGCCGACCTTCCATGCCGGCAGGCCCGTGAGTCCGAGCGATCCACAGGCAGCGGTGTCCTCCTCGACCCGTGGACGCAGCCGCTCGCTCTTGCGGTCGGTGTTCCACTTGGCGACGTCGAGCCCGATCTCCGTCGCGAGCTTCTCCAGCGCGGTATCGCTGCGCGCCGACCGATTGGCGTACAGCGCGTCGTGCATCTCCCAGAACTTGCCCTGCTGTCCGGCAGCGATGGCCGCGAAGTGGGCGGTCTCGCCGGAGTTTCGGCCCGGCGGCAGCAGGTGACGGTACTCCAGCGCAAGCGCGTCGCCGTACACCGTGGTCAGCTCGCCGAGGATCTTCGCGCCGCGGGCACACGCCGGACAGTCGAAGTCCGTGCAGGCAACGACGGTGACCTTCGCCAGCTTGGCGTCGCCACGCACCGGGGTGTTGGCCAACTCGTCGCCCTTGGCCGGGTCGGCAGCGGCCGCTGGCACGGCGGCGGGCACCGCGTCGATGGGTGCCTTGGGCACCGCATCGATCACCTTGAAGCCGCGCCAGGTCTGGCGCATGGACTCGAACGCTTGCGCCCGCGTGAGCGACTCGGACACGATGAACAACTCGGCTTTTTTCGACTCCTCGGCGATCAAGGTCTCGAACGCCTGCACCGAGGCGGTGTGTTCGAGAAAACGGCCGTTGACGAAGAAAAATGGCGGCTTCGCCGTACCTCGCACGTTCTCGACGACGGCCTTGTCCTCCTCGAGCATCGCGAGCAGCCGCGGGCTCTCGACGTCGGTGTCGAAGCGCGCCATGTCGAGCCCTTGGGCCTCGGCGAGCTTGCGCAGCGGCGCGGTCTCGATGCCGGCGCCCACGGCCACCAAGCTGCGATGCGCCTCCCACAGTTTTCCCTGCAGACCCGCCGCCAGAGCCACGCGGGCGCCGTTTTGCGCGCCTCGACTCTGCGGCAAGAAACGCAGCGAAACTCGGATCTCGGGGTGGGCTTCGATCACGCTGGCCAGCGTGCCGTGGGCCGCCGCGCACTCGGTGCAGCCGTAGTCGGCGTACGCGACGATCGTCACCAGGGCGTCGTCAGGACCCGTGGTTGGCCGGCCGGGCCCGAGGCCGACGGCATAGTTGGCGACCTTGCTGGCTTCGCCGCGCTTGGCCGCGGGATCGGCCGTCTTGGGCTGACCTGCGCCGGGCTTTGCCGCGTGCATGAACCGGGCATACAGCTCCGAGCGCTTGGCGCCTGCGGCCATCAACTGCTTTGCGGTCGCGATCTCTTCGTCGATCAACAGGGCAAGCGCGTCGGCGTCCTTCGCCCCGGTGATCTTGCGGCCGTTGATGAAGAACGTCGGCGTCGACTGAACCTCGACGACCCGGCCCTCGTTGGTCTCGGCCTGCACTCGCGCGAGGGTCTCGGGGGCGGCGAAGTCCTTGGCAAACCGCGTCATGTCCAGGCCGAGGTCCTTGGCGTGCGCGACCAAGGCCTCGTCGCCCAGCTTGGTGCGGTCGGCAAACAGCGCGTCGTGCATCTCCCAGAATTTTCCCTGGGCACCGGCGGCCACGGTGGCGCGAGCAGCGGGCTCGGCATGGGCATGCATCGGGAGCGGGAACTGCTTGAAGACCAGCCGCACGTCCTCGGGGTAACGCAACACCATCGCTGCGAGGTTGGCCGCGAGCTTTCCGCAGAACGGGCACTCGAAGTCGCTGAACTCGACGATGGTCACCAGCGGTTGGGCTGCGCCTTCGGCCGCATCGTCCGCGTCGACGGCGACCTGGAAGCGTTCGCCTTCGATGAGGTGGTCGAGGGCTCCGTCGACCCCAGCCGGATCGACGATCGAGGCGGACTTGGGCGCGGCCTCGGCCCCTGCGCGCTCGTTGCGGCGCGGTCGCTTCTCGATGCAGCCGCCGAGGCCCAGCGCGAGGGCGAGGAGCGCAACAGCAGTGCTGTGGGAGTGACCGTGACGAGCGAGGCGAGGTGCGTGCATGGCGATCGGCGGATGGTAGCCGCCGACGTGGTCGCGCGCATCAACAGCGGATCAGGGTGGATGAAAGCGGCGGGTCAGGCCACAGGCGTCACGCGTTCGATGCGCTTGACGGCCTGGGCGTCGAGGCCGGCGGTCGCCCACGCCCAGCCAGGCTCGCCGGCTCGCGGGTCGAGCCACCGGCGCGTCCAGGCTTCGAGCTCGTCCGGGGTGATGGCCAGCTGGCGCTTCGCATCGCCCGCCAGCGCCCCGGCAATCGCCGTGTCGGTGTCGGCGAGGTCCATCGCGCTCGCGAACAGGCGGGTCCAGTCTTCGCCGCCCAGGCTGGCCTCGACCACGCGGGCGCCCAACCACAGCTGCACGGCCTGGAACAGGCGCTGGCGCGGGTGACGGGTCTTGGCCAAGAACGCATGCTCCTCGACCGCACGCTGGACCTCGCGCTCGGGACTGGCTCGACCCACTCCGGTCGCGACCATCCACGTCGCGGTGTTGCCCGCGATCACGACGCTCGCATCGATCTCTTCCTGGCACACGCGCTGTGCGAGTCGAGCCAGCGCGCGGTCGTTCGCGTTGGCCAAAAGGATCGAGCGTCCGATGACCAACGTCGGGCCACCGCTGCCGGACGGCGCGAGCAGCATCGGCGTCGCAGGCATCGCCAGCAATCGGGTTCCCGTCGAGGTCGGCGCCGCGCGGCGGCGCAGGCGTGCGGTGGCCTGGTCGAGGACCCGCTCGTTGCGATCCCTTGCATCACTGCCACGCCACGCCTCCGCGAGCTTGCGGAGGTCACCCTTGATCGCCTCGGCCGGAGTGCCGCTGTGGATGAGCAGGACATTGCGTCGCGGATCGAGCAGCGCATGCCAGTGCGCGTGAAGCTGGGCGCGCGTGGTCTTGGCCAGCCGCGATACATCGACACCTTCGTCGACCCCGACGAGGCGAACGAGCATCGCGATCGCGGCCAGCTCGAGGTTCGAGCGCGCGGGCGTCTGTTGCTCGATCCGGGTGCGGGCGCCATCGATGCCGCTCGGGGCCTGGGTCCCCACCACGCTTCGCAGGGCCGCCAGCGTGGGCACGAGCTGGCTGTCGGCCCCCGAGGCCACGACCTCGAAGCGATGCGGCCCGTGTTCGATGGCCACGGTGACGCCGAGCTTTTGCACCCGTCGCTGCCACTCCGAGCGCGCATGCTCTGCCGCGATCACGATGGCCTCGCCCGGTGGCGCCGCATCGTCCACCGTGGTGGGCACCAGCAGGCGGATCTGCATCGCGACACCCTCGGGCTCCCGCAACCAGAACGTGATGAGTCCGTTGTCGAGCTGTCCGCGACTGGGGGCCGGCCATGGCGGTGCGAGAGCACCGATGGCCTCGGCCTGCGCGACCATCGGCTCTTCGTCCCAAACCTCGGCAACCGGCGGCGCGTGCTTGCGCTTGCAGCCGGTCGCCGCGACACAGCCAAGCCCGAAGAGCAGGGGACGACGGGTGATCACGGTGCAGGCTCGTCGCCGCCCGGTGCGGATGCCGGTGCGGGCTTGGTCGGGTCGCGGGCAACCGTTGAGGCGCCGATGTCGAGGAGGTGAGCGTAGCTCGCCGGGACTGCGGTGTGCTCGAGCACCGCAGCTGCGCCGAGCAGGTCGGCCGCGGCGCGCATTGGCGCTTGGCCGGGCTCGGGCCCGGGCTGCTCGGCGCGCGCGAGGTGACGCGCGAGCGCCAAAGGCAGACGCACCGCGTAGCGCAATCGATCGGCCACTGCGGTGCGCTGCTTGGTCAGGTGTCCCGCCTCGTCGTCGCGGACGCGCTGCAGTCGTTCGCGGACCAAAGCCTGCGGATCGTCGGTGCCGCTGGCCTTGAGCAGCATGACCCCGCGGCGAGGATCATCATCGATCGCGCACCGCAGCCGGACGCGCGAGGGCTCGTCGGCGGCGCGGCGCAAGAGATTGAGCGTGCCGCAGACGACCTCGGCCCAGGCCTGCGCCCGCGCGTTCCCGGGGATTGGCCATACGAAGGCCCCGGGGGCACCCTTGAAGGCGGTCGCACGCGGAGCAAGACCGGTGTGCGGTGTCGTGGTCCGATCGCGGGCGCGCCGCGGTGTCGCCGGCAGATCTGCGAACGCGGTCATCACCGTATTGAGCACGAGATCGGGCGCCTCGGGACCGACGATGATCAAGCTCGCGCGGTCATAGCCGAAGCGTTCGGCGAGTTGACTCGCCACTGCGCGCTCAGAGAGGCCGGCGACG
>CANLQR010000629.1 GCA_947492135.1 Deltaproteobacteria bacterium
TCATCGAGGAGATCGAGCGCTGGCTTGCGCCCAGCCCGTCAGCGGCGCCACCTCAGTCGGCCGGCGCTGCACCGTCGTCGCAGACCGTCACCCTGCGCTGAACCGAGCGATCGCCACCGCGACCCACGACACCGCGGTGCTGCGCAGGCGCAAGGAGCCAGACGGTGTCGCGGGCTGGGCCGAACCGCCCGTGCGAACGCATGCCGCGAGTTCATCGCGTTCGACCAACAAGCGCGCCGGCTTGGAGACCCTCAACCATGGACTCTCCCACAGCTCGATCTGATGGAACTCGCCCGCAGCGGCAGCGTTCTCCAGCACCACGAACCCCGCCTGCGCGTGGATGTGTCCGACATTCACAATTGCGGTGCCGAGCTCGACGAACAGCTTCACCTCCGTGGGACAGCGTGTGCGCTCGGGCGCGAGGAGCGGAACCCCGCGAGTTCCCCACCCGCTGCCCCCGCCGCCAGTGCCCAGGCTCGGAGACGGTGGAACCAGATCCTTCGCGGACACCCAGCCCGCGACGAGGTAATCGTGGGACTCGATCACGATCCGCGCCTTGGTCCCCCGGGTTTCGATGAGCTCGACTTCGCCGCGGTTGAGCGCAGCCACCGGCTCGGCCTTGGGTGTGGCGGCGAGCGGCACGAGATCGGTGATGAGGTTTCGCTTCGCGAGGCGCTTGCGCTTGGTGATCGACGCGCGCGCGTCGTAGTCCCCCACGGTGATCGCGAGCTCGCTGCAGCCGACCTGGGCAACGAACGGTCGCGGTGAACCCAGCACAGCCGCGGTATCCAGGCTGATCTCGGCGTTGCCTGGGCCCGACCGCGTCCAGGTCAGACGCGCAGAGGCTTTGGGGGTGACGATGCCCAACAGTGCCGCCGGCTTGGCCTGATGAAGTTCAACATCGGCATGCCGCAACACCGCGCGGACCAGCACCGCACCGTCGTCCATCGTGACGCTGGCTGCGCTGGGATGCTCGGTCACCGGAAGCACTACGGTCGCGGGGGCCTCGTCGGCCCGCGCAAACGCCGGACCATCGACTTCCAGACGCAGCGCCTTCGCCGTCCACCCGACACCGGAGATCCGGCAAGCGACATCCTCGGCGGCGGGCTCGAGTAGCACGGCGCTCTCGACCGCAGGCGGCCCGACCGGCGGCGAAGCTGCGGGCGACGGCGGCACAGGTGTGGTCGGTGGCGACGCAGCCAGCGGCGCGGTCAGGCGCGCGGCCGGAGGCGCGGCGGGTGGTGCGGCCGGCGGCGGTGCCGTTGCGCACGCGAGCGATAGTGCCGAACCCGCGATCCAACAACCGGCATGCACCCCAGCACGATACCAGGCAGAGCCGACCTCGGCGCCACCGTGGTATGAGTCCCAGCTTCAACCCCGGTTCAATAGGCTGACCATGACGACTTCTCGATTCTTTCTCGCCGTGCCGACGCTGTGCGCGTCGGTAGTTCTGTTCGGTTGCCCATCCGACGAAGCCGAGAGCGGCTCGACGGGCTCCGAGACATCGACATCCGACGATTCAGACACCGATCCCACCGATCCCACCGATCCCACCGTCACCACGACCATGACGGTCACGGACACCCAGGCGGATTCGTCGACGGATCCCACGAACCCCACGGAAAGCAGCAGCTCGACCGACCCCACCGATGCCAGCAGCTCGACCGATCCCACCGACGCCAGCAGCTCGACCGATCCCACCGGCGGCAGCAGCTCGACCGATCCCACCGGCGGCAGCTCCGACACCGGCGTGCTCCCGTCCGCGGGCTAGGAGAGCACGCGGCGGGCGTCGAGGGCGTGCGGATAGTGGAAGCTCGTGATGACGCGAAACGGCCGACCAGCATCGTCGTTGAACTCGACCTCGAAGTACCACCACTCGTAGACCGCCGGCACCGGCCCTGGGTTGGCCGGCGTCTGGGCGTGGCGGAACCCCGGCGCCAGGGGAGAAATCGCGCGGATCGGCATGGTCGCGAACTTACCGCGACCTCCGGGCGCGTGGGGGTTCCATGACTCGGCCCCTGCGCTCGTGGGTTTGCTGCGACCAAAGGCGTGGGTGACTCGAGCTCACGCCACCCACGACCGAAAGATCGTCCGGGCGGGGAATCGATTCGCCCCGTGGCTTCACTAAGGGTGTGGACCGTTCGCTGGCGCCCGTGGCCGCCGAGCCCGTCACCCGAGCACCCGGAGGCCGTGCTGTCATGAACATCTTTGCCATCACCCGTAAACCCGCCCTCGCGAGCGCCATGTGCCAGGCACCGCTGTCGCTCGACTGCTGCGACGCGTTGCCCCCATCAGACCTGCTGGGCCAGATGGTGATGATCGAAACCATGGGCCGGCTCTTGGGCTGCGCCCGCTTCACCGGAATCGTCACGCTGCACGGCGAGTCGGTGCGCGAGTTCGAGCATCGCTCCGCCGAGCAGATCCGCAGTTCTGCGGGTCGAATGGCCTCACCGTTCTGGTCGAGGCTATGGGTGTTCGAGGACGGCATGACCTTCGAGCGGGCGGTCGAGATCGACGCGGGGAAGTCGGGCGCGGCGTGGCGGGTGCCGGATGGACTCCGCGCAGAGTTGGAGACTGCGCGGCGAATCGCCCGGTACGCCGTGGTGTAGGTGGCCCGACGCGGACGCGGAGACTCGCGTCCGGCCCAGCAAGAACTACGCGCGCACGGGCAAAGCCCGCGCCCGCAGCTCCGCCGACCACCGCTCGAGGTCGTCACGGGTCTCGCGAACCGGTGCCCCAGCGGCCGCGTGATCGCCGAGTCGTTCCGCCAGCAGCTCGCGTCCCCGCCGCAGTCGACTGCGCACGGTGCCCTCGGGCAGCGACAACGTCGCCGCGATCTCGGGGCCGGACATGTCCTCCCAGAAGTACAGCTCCAGCACCACCTGCATATCGATGGGAACGCGACGTAGTGCACCCAAGAGCGCCTCGTGGGACTCTGCAAGGTGCAGCATCCGCGAGACCGACGGCGCGAGATCTTCGACCGACAGGCCCTCGAACGGCACCGGAGCACGGCGCTGCGCGGTGTAGTGATTGCGCAACACGTTGTTCGCGATCCCCAACAACCACCCGCGCACCGCCGACTCGCCTCGAAAGCGGGACGCGCCCTCGAGGCACGCGAGGAAGGTCTGCTGAACCAGATCTTCGATCCCGCTCGCCACCTTGTTGGCAAAGAACCGGCACACGGTCTCGAAGTAGCGCTCGAACAGCTGTTCGCCAGCGCCTGGGTCACCGCCGGACCAGCGTGTGAGCAACTCCCGATCGTCCATCGCGGGGCGACCCTATCAGGGAGAGCTGGGCGTTGGCATTTCATCTTCTTGCAGGCCGAGATTGGTGTCGATACGTTACTCCCGCGCCATGTCGACCCCCCTCGCGCTCTGGCTCATCCTCACGACGGCGGCTCCGAGCGCAGGCATTGGACCCGAACCAGTGGCCTCTGGGCCCCCGATCGCGCGCCGGTCGGAAGCCGCCGGCCTCTACGAGCTCGGACAGGCCGCCTTCGTCGCCGCCGACTTCGCCAAGTGCGTCACGCTGTTGGAGACCGCGCTGGAGTCGGGCCTTCGCACCCAGCCGACCGACGTCCGCATGATCGAGATCCGCATGTCGCTCGGACTCTGCCGCACTGAGGTCGGGCGCGTGAACGAGGATGCGGCTGAGCTCCGCCGCGCCGCGGCGGTGTTCCAGGGGATCGTCGATGACGCGCCGGCGTTCGCGTACGACGAACAAGACGTCGCGACGGCAAACCGCGAGCTCGACGAGATCGCGTCCCTGACCGCGGCGGTTGCTGCCAACGCATGTCCCGACGCACCGATGGTCCGTCCGACGGCGCCACGCGAGGATCCAAACGAATTGCAACGGAGCAACCGCCGGCGGACCGTCAAGGGCGGCGTGCTGATCGGTAGCGGTGCGCTACTGGTGTTGGCCGGTGGCGGCCTCATCGGCTACGCCGCTGCCGTCGTGCCGGAGGCGCGTGACCTCGGGGTCGAGGATCAACGCCCGTGGCGGGCCTACGCTGCGATCGCGTGGGGTTTTGGCATCGCCTCGGCCGCGCTGGGGATCGGTGGGATCGTGTGGGGTGCCAAGACGCTGTCGAGCCGCAAACGCGTCGAACCGCGTGGGGTCGCGCTCGGCTACCGCGGCGGGGGCTGGTCGCTTCGCTTCTGATCCACGCGTCGGCGCGCACTGTCGAACGGATTGGTCCAGTCGCTGACGCGCCGGTCCGCCGGCGTCGGGGGCTCGACGGGCGGTGGAGGTGCCTCGGCGAGACTCACCTTGGGGCGGGCTCGTGCATGGCGTTTCCTCGAGGTCGACGGGCTCGG
>CANLQR010000630.1 GCA_947492135.1 Deltaproteobacteria bacterium
GCCCGACCCCGCCCGACCCCGCCCGACCCCCTTTATCCTTCCTATCCGCAGAGCTCGCGCGAGGCGGACCAGCACGTGAGACTCGTGATCGATCGTCGTCAGCGACGCCGACTGCAGCAACGCCCCGACGACCTGCTCGGGTCGCAGTCGCGTCAAGGGGAACTCCGCCCAGGTCTGCAGCCGCGCGTCGGGATCGCCGTGCTCGCGGGGGGAGCGGCTGGGCCGGGCGAAGGTCTCGGTGGCCGCGATCACACGGATGAGACGGCGCAGGTCGAAGCCGTGCGCGGCGAGGTCATCGGCCAGCAGATCCAGCGCGGGCGGGACCGGGCCCTCGATCGCGATGTCGTCGACTGGATCGACCAGCGGTCGGCCGAGCATCAACGTCCACACGCGGTTGGCGATCGCCCGCGAGAATGCCCGGTTCTGCGGGTGGGTCACCCACGCCGCGAGCCGCTCACGATCGCTACCGTCCTGTGGCAGCAGCGCGGGCGCAAACGGTACCGCCGGTGCGATCTCGACGCTCTGCTTGCGCGCCTGATCGTCGTACGTGTAGCCGCCGCGCACGTCCTGGACGCCCATGAGGCTGACATCCGCGCGGCCGAAGAATGCCGCGAGCGCGTGGAAGTCGGCCTGCCGCCAGCGGGTATCGAACGGGTGATCGTGGCACTGCGCGCAATCGAGTCGCACGCCCAGCAGCGCGCGGCCGACCCGCGCAGCGAGCATCTCCTCCTCGGGCTCGTCTGCGCCCGGCTTGACCGCGGCGGTGACGAAGTTGGCCTCGGGGTGCTGTGTCCACAGGCCGGCGCCGGTGATCAACTGCGTCGCGATGCGATCCCACCGCGCGTGGCTCGCGAGTTGGTCCGATAGCCACGCGACGAAGCGGCGCCGGCGATACACGATCAACGAGCCCTGCTCGACGCCCACCAGCGCGCGGGCGAGTCGCTCGGCGAAGTAGTCGGCGAACCGGCGATCGTCGAGCAGGTGATCGACCCACCACGGCAGCGCCTGGTCGGATGGGCGGGCCTGCAGCACGCGGATCTCTTCGAGCGACGGGATCGTGCCCACCAGTGCCAGCGATACGCGACGCGCGACCGTGAGCGTGTCGGCGCGCTCGGCCAGATCGACGCCGGCCGCGCGCTGATCGACCGCGAGCGCCGCATCGACGGCGAGCGCCGCGGCCTCGACGCTCTCGTCCGGCGCACGCGATGACGCCACCGAGAATTCGGCGCGCGTGCGGGACGGCATGAAGGCCACCACGAGGGTCGTGACCGCGGTCAGCCCCAGCCCGACGAACAACAGATCCTTGACCCAGGGTCTCGAGTCCATGTTCGGCGCCCCCGCGACACCGCAATCGTGCGACGGACCGGCGGCTACCGCCAGCGGGCAGCGGCTATTTCGCCGCGCGCGGCCACTCGCAATCGCCCCGCGAGGTACTAGTCTGACGGCTGATGGCCGCTGGCCACATCCGCGCCATGCTCTGGCTGGGACTTGCGCGGTTGCAGCGCGGGATCGATGGCGTCTTCGGTGGGATCGCGTTGGTGGTGGGCCTGTCGATCCTGGCGAGCTTGCCCGTGCTCCAGATCGTGAGCCTGGGCTACCTGCTGGTGGCAGGCGCCCGTGTCGCGCGCGGAGACCGGCTGCGCGACTGCGTGCCGGGGCTGGCGCTGCTGGGGCGTCTGGGCGCGATTGCGCTCGGGCTGTGGCTGTTGCTGTGGATCCCGCGGCTGCTCGCGTCGCTCGCCCGCGATGCATCGCTCATCGATCCCGACGGCGCGACGGGCTCGACACTGCACGGGTTGTCGATCGGTGTGGCGCTGCTGCTCGGACTCCACGCGCTGGCCGCCGCCGCGCGAGGGGGACGGCTGCGGTACATGCTTCTACCGCGCCCGCGCCACGAGTTCGCCGTGCTCGCGGCCCTGTGCTCGCGCGACGGCTACTGCCGCGCCCGCGACGCGGTGTGGGCGGCATGGGTCTCGCTCGAGTTGGGCACGATCATCCGCAGCGGCGTGCTCGGCTTCGTGGCCGCTGTGGTGTGGCTGCTGGTGCCGACCACGTTGCTGGCGCTCGGCTCGCGCGCACCGATCTTCGCGGTGCTCGGCACCGTGACGATGGCGATGGTGGTCTTCTACCTGCCGTTCTTGCAGCTGCGTGTGGCCCATGAGCAGCGGCTGGCTGCGCTGATGGACCTCGAGACCGTCCGTCGCGCGCACGCTGGCGCCCCGCTGGCCACGGCGATGGCGCTGATGCTGACGGTGAGCTTCACGCTGCCGCTGTACCTGCTCAAGATCGAGCTGATCCCCGCGGAAGCGACGTGGCTGCCGGGGGTGCTGTTCGTCGCGTTGATGCTACCTGCGCGCCTGGTCTGCGGCTGGGCGCTGCGTCGCGGGCTCGCGCGCAGCGGGCCGCGGCCGCGGGGCTGGCGTGTGCTCGGGCGCCTGCTGGTGGTGCCGGTGGTCGTTGCGTACGCCGTGATCCTCTACTTCACGCAGTACCTGTCGTGGTACGGCACGTGGAGCCTGTACGAGCAACACGCGTTCTTACCGCCGGTGCCGTTCTTGACCCCGTGATCGGCGCCGCGCATCGCTCACGCCCCGGCGATCGACCCACCGACTGGCCACCGGCCCACGCGCGGACCACCCGTGGCCAACCGGCAGGCCACGACGACGTCCTCGGCACCGCGCGCCCACGCAACCAAGCGAGTCTCCAACTGGCACGCGCTTCGCAACAGACCCGCGCGACGACGGGAGCACGATGTCACGCGAAGAACTCCTAGAAGCCGCGCTCGCCCTGAGCGCCGAAGATCGCATCGCGCTGTCGCTCGAGCTGCTCGAGAGTGTCGACCCCGCCGACGAAGCCATGGGCGAGCTGTGGTTCGCCGAGGCATGGCCCGATGTCGAGCTGGATCGCGACGACGTCACGCTGGCGGGTGCCGACGAGGTGTTCGCGGCGTACGACCCGCGCTTCGATCGGTAGCCAACGCGACCGAGGGGACTGGCTCTCGGGCACCACGCGCGGGTTTCCATCCCCCTTGTGCCGCCGTCGTCGCGTGCACCCCCGCGAGAAATCCTCCGCCCCCCTGCAACGCCGACCCCAGGGTGTCGACTGGGTCATCGCAGCGCCGCGACCAACAACCCCGCGGACAGGAGCCCTCGTCATGCGTCACCCCCAATCCACCCCCCGCAACCTCACCACCGGCGTCGTGGTCACCGCCCTGCTACTCGGGGGCCTCGTCACCGCAGCGGCCACCCGTCCCATGACGGCCGCCGCCGCCGACCGCCCGAGCGCGACCGCTGCGCGCGTCAAGTCACCTGCCGCGGGGTCCAGCGTGGCGTCCGTGCGGGTCGAGCGCGCGAGCTCGCGATCCGCGTACACCACCACGATGACGGCGTTCGCCAGCGATGGCAGCAAGATCGCGGTCGAGACGATGCGCGTCGACGCCAAGAGCCACGCGGTCGATCTGACGTACACCTACTTGCTCGAGGGTCGCTGGAAGCGGCACACCGTGCACAATGCCCACGATCCCAGGCTGGCGAAGGTGCGCGGCGACGCCTTCGACGAGGCGTTCCGCCGGCGACGCGTCGAGATCCACGAGGCCAAGCTCGCCGCCGCCGGTGACGGGACCTCCGAGGGTCCGATTGCCTGTGGCATCGCCGTCGCCGGTGCCACGGCCGCGTGCGGTGGCCTCGCGGGCGTGCCGTTCGCTGGTTGGGCCGCGTGCGGGCTCGCCGTCGCGGCCGCGACCTGCGAGTGCTTCGAGGAGGAGATCGGGTGCTGACGCCGATCTTGCCCACCCGATCCGCGCAACCGCTGATGCTCGTACCGCAGCGCTGGGGGATCGCGCCCACGACACGGTTCTGGCGGGATCGGTCGCTGTCCCGTCGGCTGCGCTGGTCAATCCACGCCTGCTTCATCGTCCAGGCCGCGGTGCTCGCGAGCATCGTGGTGTTCGGCGGCCTGGGCCTGGCCTCGTGGCAACGACTCGCGCTGATCCCCGCCGGGGCGCTGCTCGAGTGGCTGCAGTACGGCATCGCAGAGCGACTGCTCCGCCGCGAGGTGCTGGCGCGGCGCACCGCCGCTGAGGCGCTCGCGCCCGCGTGCGAGCGCGGTACCGCCTTGGCGGAGCCCCCCGCGGGACATTGACGAACGGCCCAGCCCCCCGCAGATTCGATCGCAACGCCATGGTCGACCTCCCCACGCTGCAGCTCCGCCATGGCGAGCGCGTCTTGCTCGTCAGCCCCGATGCGGTGCAGCGGTGGGACGGCGACACCGCGCGGGCGCTGCTGCGCGCGGCGCTCGCCGAAGCGCCGCTGCTGC
>CANLQR010000631.1 GCA_947492135.1 Deltaproteobacteria bacterium
CGCGATCACGCAGCGTCGGGTTCGCGAGCTCGAGCGCGAGGTGCTCGAGCTGCGCACGCTGCCACTGCGCCAGCAAGAGGAAGACGAGATCCTCGCCGCCGAGGCCCACGTCGAACCCGGTAGTCGCAAGGTGATGACCGAGCAGCTGCGTGGGCGGGAGCTGGCCCAGGAGCGCGAAGGGGGCGGCTCATGATGTGGGCGTTGATGCTCGTGTTCGCGCTCGCGGTTGGGGCGGCCGGCGGGTACGTCTGGGGCGCGCCTCGGCGGCGAGCGATCGACAGCTTCGCACGACGCTCGCGGGTGCTCTACGAGCTTGCCGAGGGCGACCTCGACAACGTCGCGCTCGAGCTCGAGCAACTCGCGGAGACCGAGCCGGGGGACGCGACGGTGTTCCTCGCCTTGGGGGCCCTCGATCGCCGCCGCGGCCGCGTGGATCGAGCCAAGGCCATCCACCGCACCGTGCTGGCCTCGGCGGCCTTGCCAGCGGAGCAGCGGGTCGCCGCGCTGGTGGGTCTAGGCCGCGATCTGCTCGCGCAGGGCAACGAGCGCGCCGCCGTGGGTGCGCTGGTCCGGGCGATCAGTCTGGCCCCGCGATCGGTCGCGACCCTCGAGTCACTCGCGATGGCCTTGGAGCACGCGGGGGCGTGGGAGCGTGCAGCGGCGGCGTGGGAACGCCACGAGAAGCTCGTCGAGGGCCGCCGCCGCCGCGAAAGCCGACAGGGCCGGGGCCATGCGCTCGCGGGGCAGGCCAGCGTCGCGCTCGCCGACGGCGACGAACGCAAGGCGCGCAAGCTGGCAGAGCGCGCCATCGAGCTCGCGCCCGACAGCGGACACGTCTGGACGGTGCGTGCTCGGGTCGAGTCGGCGGCCGGTGATCGCGAGCTCGCGATCGAAGGCTGGCAGCGGGCCTGGGAGGCCACGCCCGCTGCGGCGGGGATCCTCGCCCCCGAGGCGTGGCGGTGGGCCAGCGCCAATGGTCCGGTCGAGGACCTGCTCGAGCGGATGCTCGCGACGCTGCGCGCGACCGCGAGCAGCGAGCTGGTGGTGGCGCTGTCCGAGTTCGTTGCACGGCAGCACCCCGATCAAGCCGCGGCCGCACTCGAACGCGTCGCGGCGGGGAGCGCCTCGGCCACGCTCGCCCTGGTGCGCCAGCGGCTCGCTCGGGGCCAACGCGATGGTGCCCGAGAGGCGGCGATGCGCGAGGTCGAGGCGCCGCCGCTGATCTGTGGGCGATGTGGCGCAGCGGCGCCCAAGTTCAAGTTCCGTTGCGATCACTGCGGAGCCTGGGATTCGTTGGCCAACCGCGGCACGATGCACGCGGGGTTCCAGGTCCCATCCTTGGTTCGCGGTGCCCCCTAGGCCCGAAAAGAGCGCTCCGCAGTGTCCGAAAACAAAGAAACAAGCATCTCCCGACGGCGGCGCGACACGCTGTTCACCCTGCTGCGACGATTCGTCCGGCTGTGGGGCTTCTTGGTTTTTCTCGTGCTCGTTGCGGTGCTGTTCAACGAGATCCTGCTGCCGTTCGTCTTTGCGTTCTTGATCGTCTATCTGCTGGCGCCGGTCGTCGCGCGGCTGCAGCCACGGATCGGTCGGGTGCTCGCGGTGATCCTCTGCTACGTCGTGATCGTTGGGATGCTCGCGGGCTTTTTCGGCTTGCTGCTGCCGGCGGTGGTCCGAGACGTCGCCAAGCTGCGCGACACGCTGCCGGCGAGCATCGCGGAGCTCAACGACGTGTACTTGCCGCGCGCGTCGGCTTGGGTGGACTCGACGTTCGGCGCCGAGTTTTTTCCCGCCGACGTTGCGCCGGTGGTCCCGCCGTCGACCGAGCTGATCATGGAACAGCTCGGTGACGGCACCTGGAAGGTCGACCTCGACGGTGTTCGCCTGCAAGCCCGTCCCGGCGACGACGGGAGCTGGTCGATCGGCCCGCCCACGATCAGCGCGCCCGGAAAGGTCGATCTCACCCGCGATCTGCGGGAGCTGGTGGTGTCGCGTTCGGAGGAGTTCACTGGCTTCATCGGCCCGGCGATTCAAGCCCTGGTCAAGGGTGTCGTCGGGTTCCTGACCAGTTTCGTCATCACGTTCATGGTCGCTGGATTCGCGCTGGTCGACCTCGCGCGGGTGACTCGCTTCGTGCGGTCGCTGGTGCCCGCCGACTTTCGTCCCGGCTTCGAAGAGCTCTGGGCGCGCATGGACAAGGGGCTGGGTGGCGTCGTGCGTGGCCAGCTCATCATCTGCTCCGTCAACGGCGCCCTGACCTTTGTCGGCCTGATGATCTTCGGCATCAAGTACAGCTTCCTGCTCGGTGTCATGGCTGGAATGTTCAGCTTGATCCCGATCTTCGGCACGATCTTGTCGTCGGTGCCGATCATCGTCATCGCGATGGTGTCGGGTGAGAACGGCGTCGAGCTTGGGCCTGCCTTCGGCATCCTGCTGTGGATCATCGGCATTCATCTGCTCGAGGCCAACGTGCTCAATCCCAAGATCATCGGCGACGCCGCCGAGATCCACCCGGTGATCGTGGTGTTCGCATTGATCGCCGGGGAACACGTGTTCGGATTGGTCGGGGCACTGCTGGCGATTCCCGTGACCAGCATCGTTCAGACGATGTTCTTGCAGGTGCGTCGGCATTCTCCGGTGTTCAGCGCCGACCCGTTGGGAGATCCGTGAGTACTGCGCGGCCCCAGGGTGGGGCGGGGTGTCTGTTCATCTTCGACAGCTACAACTTTGCGTTTCGGGCCTATCACGCGCTGCCGATGCTCAATGCACCGGATGGCACCCCGGTGAACGCGGTACACGGGTTTTGTCGGATGGTTCAAGCGGCGCGCCGCGAGTTCGCGCCGCAGTACATGCTCGCGGTGTTCGACGCTGGGGGAGATGGCCAGCGTCGCGCGATGTTCCCCGAGTACAAAGCCAACCGATCGGCCACGCCGGAGGATCTGCGCCCGCAGTTCGACCTCATCCGCAAGGCCACTGACGCACTGGGCATCGTCCGGGTCGAGGATCGCGGCTTCGAGGCCGACGATCTGATCGCCAGCTACGCCCGCGCGGCCAAGCTCCAAGGCGTCCGCGTGGTGGTGGTGTCGTCCGACAAGGACCTGATGCAGCTGGTCGACGACACCGCGCCCTCGTGCGTGCTGTGGGACACGATGAAGAACCTGGCGGTCGGTCCGCCCGAGGTGGTCGAGAAATTCGGGGTCGGACCCGAGCGCCTCGGTGACCTGCTGGCGTTGGTCGGCGACAGCTCGGACAACGTCCCGGGTGTGCCCGGGATCGGGCCCAAGACCGCCGCTGCGCTGCTCACAGAATTCGGTGACCTCGAGGGCGTGCTCGCCGGTGCCCACACGATTCCGCAGAAGGCTCGGCGGGAGAAGCTGATGGCGAGCGTCGAGGCGGCCCGGCTGTCGCGGCGATTGGTGGCCCTGCACGAGGACCTGCCGTTACCGCTGCCGATCGCTGCGCTCGAGGACCCCGGCGCTGATGAGCAAGAGGTCATGGCGTTCTTCGATCCGCTTGGGTTCAAGCAGATCGTCCGCGAGCTCGGTAGCACCGCTCGCAAGTCGACGACCGCGGGTGCTGCGGCCGCCGTCGACGATGGCGGGGCGGTCGAGCTCGCTCGCCACGGGGAGTTCGCTCCGGATCCCACCGCAGTCGAGGTGATCGCGGCAGGTGGTGAGGGCCGGCTCGCCGAGCTGTGCGCTGCGTGGCGCGTCGCCGAAGAGCTCGCGGTCGTGCCGATCCTGGATGGGGCCGACCCGCTGCGCGCGGTGGTCGTTGGCCTGGCGATCGGCACCGCGCCGGGGCCGGTCGCGTATGTGCCGATGGCTCACCGTCAGGCGGATCTGGTCGATGGCCTGCCACTGCCGCGCGCGACCGTGCTCGAGCACCTCACGCCGATCCTCGCCGCCGAGCGCCCACGCAAGCTGGTCCACGACCACAAGAACCTCGGGCACGCGCTCACCGGTCTGGGCATCGAGCTCGCCGGCGTGTCGCTCGACCCGATGCTGCTGTCGTACTCGCTCGACCCGGCGCGGTCGTCCCACGAGTTCGAGGCACTCGTGGGCGATGTGCTCGGCGGTGTGTTGAGTCCGCTCGACGTGATCTTGGCCAAGGGCTCGGGCAAGGGCAGGGGCAAGGCGGCGCCCGCCGATCTGGCAGTCGCGCCCGCTGCCGGCTGGGCCGGCGAGCGGGTGCAGGCGTTGGTGGCGCTGGCCAAGGCGCTGCGCGAGGTCTTGGCTGGCGCGACGCCGGCCGCCCGCAGGCTCGTCGATGACATCGAGATGCCGCTGGCCTGGGTGCTGCGACGGGTC
>CANLQR010000632.1 GCA_947492135.1 Deltaproteobacteria bacterium
CGCCCGCGCCCCCGGGGCCCGAGGCGAGCGCGACCCGCGATTGTTGTGGCGAGACAAGTATGCACCCGATCTCATCGGCGAGGCCTCGGTGTTGCGCGAGGTGTTCCTCGTACTCGAGCGTATCGCCCACACCGACTGCACCGTGCTCATCCTCGGGGAGAGTGGGACCGGAAAAGAGCTGGTCGCGCGCGCGCTGCACGAGGCGTCGCCACGGGTGAAGCGGGCATTTGTGCCCGTGAACTGCGGTGCCATCCCGGAGACGCTGATCGAAAGCGAGCTGTTCGGGCACGCCAAGGGGGCGTTCTCGGGGGCGAGTTCGGCTCGTGACGGCCGTTTCGCCGTCGCGGACGGCGGCACGCTGTTCCTCGACGAGATCGGCGAGATGTCGCTCGCAGTCCAAGTCAAGTTCCTGCGCGTGTTGCAGGAGCAAGAGTACGTTCCGGTCGGCGAGACTCGACCGCGAAAATGCGACGTCCGCATCGTGGCCGCGACCAACAAGAACCTCGAGGCGATGGCCGAGGCGGGGACCTTCCGCGACGACCTGTTCTATCGCCTCAACCTCATTCCCCTCCACCTTCCGCCGCTTCGTGAGCGCAGGGAAGACATTCCGACGCTGCTGCGACACTTCCTCGAGGTCCAGGTGCGCCGCCGCAATTCGCGGGTGGGTGGGATCAGCGACGACGCGATGGATGTGATGAGCCGCTACGGCTGGCCGGGCAACGTTCGCGAGCTCGAGAACGCAATCGAGCGCATGACGCTGCTGCACGGGGGAAACGGAACCCTGGGACTCGCCGACCTGCCGCCCAAGATCCTTCGCGACGCCCGACGTGACCTCGTCGCCTTGACGGCACCCGACCTGGATCCCGAAGCCTCGTCCACTGACGGCCGAATTGACGCGGGGACCAGCAACGCGCGGATGCGAGTCGTGGACGACGGGCCGATGGCGCCGGCGATTCCCAGCGCCATCGACCTTGCCGACTCGATCCCCATCGTGCTTGCGCCGCGCACGCGGATGCTCGCCGCGCCGGAAGACTTCCTCCTGCCCGACGAAGGGCTCGATCTGCGTCGCACCGTAGAAGCGTTCGAGAACAACCTGATCGATCAAGCCCTCGTACGCACCGGCGGCAACAAGAACCAAGCCTCGATGCTGCTCGGCCTGAATCGGACCACGTTGGTGGAGAAACTGCGCAAGCGGGTCCGGCGAAGTGACGCTGGGGTCGGCGAGCCCCCGATCTAGGGTCCCGCCGTCGCGTCTTCCGTAGGGCGTCAGAGGCTTCGGCACGACAGTTGCTCTGCCTCCGGCCGTGAGCCTCGGCGTCAAATCCATCGCGCTGGTGCTCTTGCTCGCGGCACCGAGTGCAGCCAAGACCGCGCCGCGACGTCGAGCTGCGACGGACGGCGGGCCGACCGTGAGCGCGCCCCACGTGAACGGTGTGCAACGTGAGCAGCTGCTGGACTTGCCCGCCGGTCCCGCCGGTGCCGACGAACGAGTGCGCGCACTGCCAGGCCAGCTGGGTCTCGAGATCGAGCTCGCAGTCTCGCCGGGCGAGGTCGCCCAGGCGCTGGATGCGATCCCAACGCCGTGGCACGTCGGCGCGCAGGCGATCGACGGCGGCGTACGGATCCGCATTGTCCACCCCAACGGCGGCGTCGTGTTCGCCACCGGGCGCACGGCTTCGACAATGCGCGTGGCGTTTGGGGCTGCGGACGAACAGACTCGCTTGCGCGCGTTCGCGGGCAGCGTTCGCCAACCGTTGCCCGAGCCCGACGATCTCGGGGCGGAGCTCGAGGTCTGGCAAGACGCAGAGCGAGCCATGGCGGCCGGCGAGCTGCCGGACGCCAAGCGACTCTGGCAACGCCTCGTCGAGGTTCCACGGCTCGCTGATCTCGCCGCGCTGCGAATCGCCGAGCTCTACGTCGCCAGTGGCCACATCAACGAGGCGCTGGCTCAGCTGCGCGAGGTGGCGAGCCGCCATCCCCGCTCGACCGGCGCCGTGCTTGCGCGGCTGGACATCCTCCATCTCGAGGTATTGACGGGGGCGGCCACGCCGAGCGTGGCGCAGATCGACATCGCCGCCAACATCATCGACCGCGCAGAGTTCGATGGGTTTTCCGGTGTGCGCGCAGCGATGGTGTTGCGCGATCTTGGCCTACACCACGCTGCGCTCGCTCGTCTCCCAGACCCAACGGCGTTGCCAACCACCTTGCTCTCGGCGACCGAAGCCCTGCGTCAGGATCTGGTCGCACTCACGTTGGTCGGCCCAGTTCTGCGTGGTGACCCCCGCGGCACCGCCATCCAATGGGATATCTGGTCGACACAGCTGGGTGTCCTCGCCGAGCACGATGCGATCACCGATCTGGTCGCCGAGGCTCACGAACAGCTGGGACTGTTCGAAACGGCACTACCCCTGCTGCAGGCGCGCCTACGGGTTCAGCCGAGCCCGAGGACCGAGGCTGACCTCGTGGGTCGAGTCGCCCACATCTACCGGATGCTGGGCGATGTCGAGCGCGCCAGCTTCTCGGTCGAGTTCCAGCTCACTGCACACCCCGACGCGCCCGGTCTGTTGCCCGAGATTGCCGCGCTCGCGGTGACGCGTTGCGATCGCGACGGGCTCGCCGCAGCGCGGTCGTGGCTTGCCGACGCCCGGAAACGGGCCACCTCTGCGTCGACCTCGCTCGCGATCGACGCCCTCGAGGACGAGCTGGTGCTCGGTTGGGGAACGTCGGCCCAGATCGTGCACACGCTGTCATCCGCCAGCGACACCTCGCTTGCGAACAACTCGGCCACGAGCGCCTCCATGCAACCGACCAGCAAAGATCCTGTGACCGCCGCGCGCCACGCCCACGCGCTCGCCGTGGCACTCGTTCGCGTGGGGCGGCACGCCCAGGCTGCCGATCTGCTGCGCAGCCTCGCAGGGCGCACCGCCGATCCGGCCGAGCGGGATCGTCTCGCGTATCACCTCGCGGTCGCCGAGCAGGGGCTCGGTCACGATGCCGACGCGCACAAGATCCTCGTGCACATCTCGACCCACGGGACGCGCTTCGGCCAGCTGGCCGTTGCCCGCCTGCAGGAGCAGCGATTGGCCGCCGCCGCAAAGCGGCTGTCAGAGGTCGGTACGCCATGAGCGAAGGTCGCACCCTGCGTGTCGAGGGCACGGTGCTGCCCGGACTCGACCGACTGTCGGAGCACCTGCGTTTCCTTGGCGAGCGCCAGGGTGTCCTCGCGGGAAACCTCGCAAACCTCGACACCCCGGGTTTTCGTGCCCGCGACCTCGAGTTCACCGAGCGTCTCGATCGCATCGTCGGCGAAGACGGCGTGCGCAGCACCATGTCATTCGAGACCGAGCTCATCACCCACGACGACGAGGTCCCCGACGCCGACGGCAACACCGTATCGCTCGAGACCCAGATCGCCCACATGAACGAGAACACCCTGCAGTTCCGCTCGCTGGCGGAGTTGCTCTCACGACGCATCGGACTGCTCCGCTACGCGGCCAACGACGGCCGAGGATGACACCGCCCAATGACCCTGCTTCAGACCATGGACCTCGCTGCCTCCGGCATGTCGGCGCAGCGCACCCGCATGAACGTGGCCGCCATGAATCTGGCGAACCGCTCGACCACCCGGACTCCTGAAGGAGGCCCGTACCGGCGCCGCGACGTGGTGTTGGAGACCGTGCCGATGCCGGGAGGTTTCGATGCCGCGATGCGCGGCGCCCAAGGTCAGGACGACGCCGTCGGTGTGAAGGTGAGCGACATCGTGGTCAGCCAGGATGAGCCCAAGCTCGTCTACGACCCCGGGCACCCGGACGCCGATGCGGCCGGCTACGTCGCGATGCCGAACGTCGACTCGATCCGCGAGATGGTCGACCTCATGGGCGCCGCGCGGGCCTACGAGGCGGGGACCTCGGTGCTCTCTACGGTTCGATCGATGGCCGATCAGGCGCTGAGGATCGGACGATGAGACTCGCAGGTGTCGGTGATGTTTCCCTGGCGGCCGAGCCAACCCAAGCGCCGGCTCGGGGCGGCGCGGCCTCGGGCGATTTTGGTGCGCAGCTGAAATCGGCGCTCGCCGACCTCGAGAACTCCGCCGTGAGCGCAGACGCGACCACGGAGGGCTTGGTGACGGGCGAAGTCGACATCCACGAAGCCATGGTCGCGATGGAGAAAGCCGATGTGGCCTTGCGTGTTGCCGGTACCGTACGCACCAAGATCATCGATGCCTACCAACAACTCTTGCAGGCCGGCGGAGGCTAGCCGGCGATGAGCGCGCTGACCAAGGGCATCGCAC
>CANLQR010000633.1 GCA_947492135.1 Deltaproteobacteria bacterium
TAGAAGGTCGAAGGCCCCTAAGTGTCCGAAAACCGTACGCAAACCGCGCGCGACTCACCAGGGCCGCGTGCCAACCCTCCCCCTTAAATCTGTAACCGTTTGGAATGCCTACCACCGCCGGCTCCGCAGGCTCGCCACCCCGGTGAACCCTGAAAACTGTCGCGGTGAAGGCGCCCTAGCGTGGCCACGCACGTGGTCACCCGATCACGACGCCGCCGAGATCCTGGGCCGCTGGCGTATGCGTCGGGCAGGGGTCGCCCGATCTACCGCCCCGGGACCACAGTGGGACCACGAAGTCAGCCCACTTCGTGATTCCGCCAGCCTACGGGGTGGGCGCGGCAGGTTTCGAACCTGCGGCTTCCACCGTGTGAAGGTGGCACTCTACCGCTGAGTTACGCGCCCGGAGAGGCTCAGGTTTTTATACGCTGTCGCGGCGAGTTGCAAGCCGCCGCCGCGCTTGTGCGGGGTGGGGTGCGTAGGCGAGGCTTCCACGGTCATGCGTCGACAGATTGTCCAGACCTCGGGAGCTCCGGCCGCCATTGGGCCGTACAGCCAGGCTGTGTTGGTCGAAGGCGGTCGAACCCTGTACGTGTCGGGCCAGATCGCGCTCGACCCGGCCACGGGCGCGATCGTCGGCGACGGTGACATCCGCCTGCAAACCGGTCGCGTGCTCGCGAACCTCGGCGCCATCCTCGGTGCCGCCGGCATGGGCTTTGGCAACATCGTGAAGGCTGGGATCTTTCTGACGGACATGGCCGACTTCGCCGTGGTCAACGAACTGTACGGGGCGTGCTTCGACAGCGAGCCGCCGGCGCGTGCGACGATTGCCGTGGCTGGCTTACCCAAGGGCGTGCTGGTCGAGATCGACGCCGTCGCCGTGGGCAAGTAGTGGCCGAGGCGTAGACCCCCCATTGGGTCTGCAGTTGCACACCTGCGCAAGTATTGACGCGCGCGAGCGCCGTCCCTCGCTTGCTTCGTCGCGTGGTCGCACTACTATTCGCCGCCTTGTCTGCGTCATCGATGACCCATCGTCTCGACCGCATGGGCGTGGTGGTGTCGCTGGTTTGTGCGATCCACTGCGCGGTGATGCCGATCGCGGTCGTCGCATTGCCGGTGTTGCTGTCGATCGCTGGTCTCGAGCGAACCGCCGAGCACGGGGTGGTCGTGCTCGCGGTGCTGCTCGCGGGGTTCTCGGCGTGGCAGCAGGGTAAGGCTGGGCGGTGGGGCGTCGTTGCGGGGTTCGCCAGCGGGGCGCTCATCCTGGCGGGGTCGCGCTTGGTCGGGCACGGGCGGGCGGGCGAGCTGATCGCCATCGCCGGATCGCTGACCGTCGCATTCTCCCACGCCCGCGCGCTGTCGCTGGCACATCGCGTCGCGCGACCGTCCTGAACCCGTCGACGCGACGCATCAGGCGAACGCTCGCGTCCCGTGGATTTCGTCGCCATCGCGACCTAGCCTCGTGGGCACCGTGGATCCCCCTTCCGACGCGTCCCAGGGCGAGCCGTCCGGCGACGGCGCGCCGGTGCGACGCGGGTGGCTCGTCGGGGTTCTGCTCGCCTTGGCTGGCGTGCTCGCGTTGTTCCTGGCGATGCGCCCTTCGGACACGCGCGTGGACGAGGGTGATGCGCCGCCATCGCTCGTCGTGGAGCCCACGGCCCCCGACGCCGTGCTCGCGGTCGTTCGCGGGCGCGTGCTGCTCGAGGTTCCACCGCAGCCGCGCGCAGCCCTCGTCGTGATCGGAGCGACCGGAGAGGTCACGGTGGATGCCGCCGAGCCCGAAGGCGACCCGCGTGCCGACGCGCATGAGGACGACGCCACCGAGACCGACCCACCGACCGCGCCCCCGCAGGAGGTCGCCACCGTCGCGCCAGCAGCAGGGAGCTGTCGAATCCGTGCCTGGCAGCGCGGCGTTGCGGTGGCCTCCACCGTGTCGTGCGATGGCGGGGGCAATTTCGAGATCGAGCTCGCCGCCGCGGTCGTGGGTCTGGTCGCCTTCGATCTGGAGGTTCCTGGACGCCTGCGTGCCGTGATCGAAGCGCCGGTGCCGGACGGCGCAGTCGGCCGGTTGCCCGATGTCGCATTGGGCGTCGGCCAGACCGTCGCAGGCAAGGTCACCGACTCCCGTGGTGTCCCTGTCGGTGAGATCGAGATCAGTGCGCGGCCCGATCCCGATCTCGGCGAGCCAGAGCCGTGGCGGGTGCGCAGCGACCCCGACGGGGAGTTCGCGTTCGACACGCTACCCCCGGGTCCGGTTGCGCTGCGCGTGGAGGCCGAGGGCTTCGCACCGACCGTCCTCGAGGTCATCGCTCCCGAACTCGAGGTCGAGCTCGTGCTCGATCGACTCTACGAGTTCCGCGGCGAGGTGATGGGGCCACCTGATGTGCTGGCGCGCACTCATGTGCGGGTCGAGGGCTCGAGCGTGTGGCCGGCGCGAGAAACGGCGCTCGAGGCCGGCGCGTTCGCGTTCGCGGAGATCCCCGAGGGGGTCTACGCGCTGGTTGCGATCGCGGCCGCGACCGTGCCGGGAGAGCCCGAGTTCGCTTCGATTCCGCTCGAGGACGTGGCACCCGACGGACACGTCACGCTCGCGCTGGTGCCGGCCCATCGCATTGCCGTCAAGGTCGTCGATGCCGAGGGCGCCGCGATCGTCGATGCGCGCGTGACCTTGGGTGCCGCCCACCTTGGCTTGCTGCAACATCATGCGCGCACAGATACCGAAGGCATCGCCGCGATGGGCCCGGTTCCGAATGGTGGCTACGTCGTTCACGCCGACGCCGAGGGCTTCCTGGCCGCCGCGGGGGTCGAGGTCGCGGTCGCCGACACGGCGCCGGCGCAGGTGGTCCTGCGCATGGCGAGACCAGGGCGGATTCGCGGAGTCGTCCTCGACGAGGACGACCGGCGCGTGGCCGACGCGAGCATCGAGGTGGTCAGCGACGCGCCGTTCTCGGTGGGCGAGTCCTCGGCACGACGTACGGTGTTCGACCGTGCCGTGGTCGCGCAGGGATCGTTGGGCATCACGACCGGTCCGGTTCCCGAAATCCCGCAGGCCTCGCCCGAGTACGCGCCCGATCGCCGCGACGGCGGCGGCGCGGTCGCCAGCGACGGTGACGGGGCGTTCACGCTGACCGAGCTCGTGCCCGGAACCTACACGCTGCGGGCCACCCACGGCCGTTTCGCGGCGAGCGACCCCGTCGAGATCCGGGTCCGGCCCGGCGCCGAGATCGAGGGCATCCGCTTGCGGCTGCGGCAGGGCCGGCCGCTGACCGGCCGCGTCGTCGACGACAACGCTCGGCCGATCGCGAACGCGTGGATCGAACTCGACGACGGCGGGGTCTATGGCACTGACGACCGTGGCGTGTTCGATGCCGGCCTGCGCCGTGGCGCGGTGGTTCTGAGTGCGCGCGCGCCGGGCATGGTCGCGTCGCGTCGCGAGGTCGAGGTCCGCGCTGTGGCGGTCGACGTCGAGTTCGTGCTCACGCGAGCCGAGGCGATCGTGCGTGGCCACGTCGATGACGACAATCTCCGCCCGATCGACGGCGTGCAGGTCACTCTTCGCGCCGCATCGACGCTGGTGCCGACCGAGGTCACGTGGACCGATGCCCGCGGTCAGTTCGAGTTCGCGGCGCTGCCCGAGGGCCCGGTGTCGTTGCTATTCGATCACGCGGGGCATGCCGGCGTGGTCGTGGACGCCGAGGCTGTCGCTCGTGGTCGTGAGCGCGTCGTCGAGGTCGTGATGACGCGGGGCTGGACGCTCGTGGTCGACGTGCGCGACCACGAGACCGGCGTCGCAATTCCGTCCGCGATCGTGATCGCCGGGGACCGGCGGGCCAAGACCGATCGCGGCGGTCTCGTGGAGTTCGGCGCGCTGGGTGAGTCGCCGGTCGACGTCGAGGTCTGGGCCGCGGACTATGGTCGTGCCGTCGTCAGCGTGCCTCGCGATCGCGATCGCGATCGCGATCGCGATCGCGATGGTGATCGCACCCTGCGGATCGTCGAGTTGTCCCAAGGCGGCAGCATCGAGGGCGTGGTGACCGACTGGGCCGGCGATCCGGTCGCCGGTGCGAGCGTGGTCATCAAGGTCGGTGACAGCGAGGTCGCCCAGGTCCGTTGTGACGCGCGGGGTCGCTTCAGCGCGGGCGGGCTCGCCCAGGGTGACCTGGTCCTCGAGGCGTATCCGCCCGCCGATCGCGAGGACGATTTGGCGCCCGTGGCGCAGAGCAGTGACGTTCTGCGCGGGCGAGCGACGCGGGGCATCGAGCTGCGGTTCGATCGGCGTTGACGCTCGAGACC
>CANLQR010000634.1 GCA_947492135.1 Deltaproteobacteria bacterium
CAGGCTGCCGGTGGTGAGGAGCGCCTCGGCGAGCAACGGGGCGTAGTCGAGCGCACGTGCGCCGTCGAGCAAGTCGGTGCCCTCGGCCTTCGCTTGCGCGTACTTCCCCGCGCGCCCCCACGCGACGGCACGTGCCTGGGTTGCGCGAAGCTCCGCGACCGACTCGGCCTGCTCTGGCGTGGGCGGCGTGACACCGGTCAGGTAGCGTTTGGGATCGGCGCAGTCGTCGACGTCGTGGATCAAGGCGAGCACGTCGTCGGCGCGGATCAACGTCTGGGCATCGGGTGCGACAAACACCGCAGTCAGCACGGGTGACGCGTGCGGCAACGGAGCCATCGACGACGGCGAGGATTGCGACGGCGACGATCTCAACGGTGCGGATTGCGTCAGCCAGGGCTTTCTCGCCGGCGAGCTGGCGTGCGACGCCTGCACCTTCGACACGTCGGCCTGCGTGAGCAGACTCTGTGGCAACGACGCCATCGAAGGCGCCGAGCTCTGTGACGGCACAAACCTCGACGACGAAGACTGCCAGTCGCAGGGCTTCTTTGCCGGCGAGCTGTCGTGCGAGGCCGACTGTGCCGCACTCGACGTCTCACTCTGCGTCGACAACATCTGCGGCAACGGCACGGTCGAAGGTCCGGAGGCATGCGAGGCGGGCCTCGACTCGTGCGTCGCTCTCGGGTTCGTCGATGGCGAGCCCACGTGCAGCAACGATTGCCTCGATCTCACGGCCTCCGGCTGCTCGTCGACGTTCGACTTCACCGGCGCGTCGCAGCAGTTCGTGGTGCCCGACGGCGTCACGCAGGTGTTCGTGCAAGCGTTCGGTGCCCAAGGTGGTAGCGGCGCGGTCGGTGGCAACGCGTCGCCCGGCGGCTCGGGAGCGCTGGGCGGCTATGCCCAGGGTCTCCTCGACGTGACTCCCGGTGACGTGCTCACGATCTTCGTGGGAGGCGCAGGCGCGACGCCGACCGGCGGGTTCAACGGCGGCGCAGCGGGTGGCAACCAGAACGCTGGCGGCGGCGGCGGTGCCTCCGACGTTCGCGTGGGCGCGGCAACGATCGACGACCGAGTTCTCACCGCGGGTGGCGGCGGCGGTGGTGGACGGGCGGGCTGCGAGAGCGCCGCCGTCGGCGGCGGTGATGGAGGTGCGGGTGGTGGCATCGCGGGTGAGAACGGCACGGATGCGCCGACCTCGGGCGGTGTCGCGGGCGGCGGTGCAGGCGGTGTGTTGAACGATGGGGGCGCTGCAGGTCTCGGCTGCGGCGGCTTCCTCGGCACGGCCGCCGGGAACCCGGCCTCGCCGGGGAGCGGTTCGGCCGGCGGTGCTGGGCAATCCTGTTGCTGCTTCAGCTTTGGGAGCATCCCCGGTGGCGGCGGTGGTGGTGGCGGCTTCGTGGGTGGCGGCGGTGGCGGTGGTGGCTCGGCAGGCACCGTCGGCTGCAGCGGCAACGACAAGGGCGCGGGCGGTGGCGGCAGCGGCGGCAGCTCCGACACCTCCGGCGTCGCGGACGGCTCGACCATGGACGGTATCCAGGCCGGCGATGGCCAGGTGATCATCTCGGTGATCTGATCGGTGATCTGATCGGTGATCTGATCGACGAACGCTGACCTCTCTCGAGTCGTGCATTCGCCATAGGCGGATGCACGGCTCGGTCGCTCGAGGGGCGAGCACCAACGCTCGCCACGGCCCCCGGCTTGCCGACCGGCCCCCACGTCGTCACCGAACCGACACATTGTCGCCATCGGTCGTCGACACGGTGGGTGCACAGTAGTCGGGCCGATGCTTGCCGTGACGCTCCTGCAGACCCCGACCCGAGAGCCGACGCCGTCCCCCGACGAGCGTGAGCACGCGTCGTACCGCGCCCCGGTGCTGAGCCAAATGCCGCAGATGGTGCCGCAGCTGTGGATCAGCCTGGTTGGCGCGGTCGGGCTGGCGACAGCGATCTTGCTGGTGCTCGCGATCGCGTGAGGCAGTGCCTCTACACCCGCCGGATCTGTTCGAGCCGGGCGTTGACGACCTTCGACAGCGCCATCTCCTGATCGCGCCTCAGCGCCGAGCCCGCGCAGAACAGCGCGAACGAGACCAGCTCGTGCGCGACGTGCATGAACGTGGCCAGCGGGTCGTCCTCGCGCGCCGCTCGAACGACCGCCAGGACCGTCTCGGCGTCGATCTCGCCCGTCGTCGCCACATCGCTGCCGATGTACGAGGCATAGCCGGAGCCGTCGATCCAGGCCCCGAGCATCTGTTGGGCCGCAACCAGCCCACCCGCGGCGGAGATCGCCGCGAACACGTCGGCCAGCACCGCGCTGAAGACTCCCGCGATCCGACGCACCTCGCGTTCGTCGAACCGCTCGCGCGAGACCACCTCCACGCAGTGGCGCTTGATCAAGAAGTAAGCCGCACGCGTCATCGCAAACTCGTCGAGCTCTGCCGCTCGTCCGATCTCGCCCAGGGGGGTCGCGCCATCACAGCGGCCGAGCACCGCGAGCGCGTCGGCATCGAGACCCGTGGTGCTGGCGTCGGGCCGAGGCTGCAACCGCACATCATTGCCCGGCACGAGGCGTCGATACACCTCGATCTCGTCGAGGCGCCGGATCCCATCCATCAGCAGCGCGCGCACCGTGAGATGCACGGTGTGATCGGGCGGAGCCTGCGCCGGATCGGGGGTAGTGAAGACGAAGGCACCGTCGCCGACTGTCAGCGTCCGCAAGAAAATGCCCGTGGTCTGGGTCCCGAGCAGACTGAACAGCTGCTCGGCCTCGAGCACGCCTCGCTCGAGACAGACCTGCCCGAGTCGGTGGTTTTCGGTGACCTCCCCGAGCAGGGCGTCGAGCCGCGGGCGATCAAGCACGTTGTGCCGGACCATGACCTCTCCGAGCCGGTCCGCGGGGTCGTTGCTGCGCGCATACAGGAGCACCCCGCGGTCGAGACTCAACTGAAACCACCGACCGCCCGACGAGAACACCTGCATCTCGCCGACAAAACCGCGCTCCGCGACGATCTCGATCATCTGGAACAGCGTCATCGGCGAGAGGATTTCTCCCGCGAACGCCACCCGACCGCCCACGTCGATCGGGCCGGTGTCCTCGGTGAGAAGCTCCTCGAAGGCGTCGAGCTCGTCGGTGACCAGCTCCTCGTGGGGCAGGGCCCGACGCAGCACCAGCAAGCCCGGGGTGTCCGACAGGATGCGGTAGCGGCCTGCACTGTTGCGCAGCCGATACCGGGATTCGCGGCCCTCCGGAGCAACGCTGCCGTCATCCCCGATGACGACGATGTCGACCCCTTTGGCCATCGTCGGGCACTCTACCCTGAGCGCCTCGCCTGGCCCCAAAAACTCAGGCGGACCGGACCACCAAGAGCCGATCGCGGCGACCCCGCGACAGCTCGGTTCTCATACCCTACGGAATCTCGACCTCGACCTCCGAGATGTTGTTCTCGTAGTTGCTCTCGTTGATGATCGGCAGCGAGGTCCCGGCAGGCGCGCTGTTGAGCGCGATTCGCAGGGTGTAGGTGCCGGCCGGCACGTCGGTGACGTCGATCCACTGGCACGGCAGATACGCGCCGTAGATGTCCGCGTAGCCCCGGCTGATGCCCTGGTTGCCACAATCGAACTGCCCCGGATCGTTCAGCCAAGCCCACGGCTCCAGGTCAATCAGGCAAAACGCCTGTTTGTGGCCTGTCGCAACCACGCCGGTCTCGTCGAGCAGCTCGTACGCGGCGTAGTTGTCGAAGTGGTAGTGGTTGTGACAGCCGCTGTAGTGGAACAGATCGGGATGGTTGGACGGAACGCCCATTCCCATGTCGCGTGAACCGACGTTGGGCGTGTACGTGTTGAAGCGCAGCACCGTGCGAAGGCCAGTGCCGCCGACGCACATCTCGATCAGCTCGCAGCTGTCTTGGCCGACATTGATGGTGTCGATCTCGGGCAGCAGCTCGCTTTGATCGACAAAGATGTCGGGTCCAGCGCAGCCCTCGGGCCCGTTGCCCGGATCAGTCGGGTTCGCCGGGGGGTTGTGATAGTTGATCCCGGCCTCGGGTGCAGCGCAGCGGTACACACCGACGTTGACCGCGCCCTGTGAGCAACACAACAACCCGTCGGCGCACGCCGCGTCGCCGGCGTTGGGATCGCAGACCGAGCCGTCGCCGCCATCGCACAGCGCATCGCCGTTGTGCGCGCGGACCTTCACCGAATCGATCGCGCCCTCGACGATGCCATCGCCCAGATCGCTGGCGGTGATGCGCAGACGCGTGCCCGCGACCATGGGTAGGCCGCACGCGGCATAT
>CANLQR010000635.1 GCA_947492135.1 Deltaproteobacteria bacterium
AAGATCCTCGCGGGCATCGAGACCGCCGACCAGGGCGAGGTGACCCGCCGTAACAACCTGCGCATGGGCTACCTCAGCCAGACGCCCGACCTGCCCTCGGGGTTGCGGGCGATCGACGTCGTGCTTGCCGGTCTGGTCCCGTGGCAGGCCGCAGTCGCACTGCACACCGAGCTCTCGGCAAAGCTCGAGCTGGGGCAGGGCTCGCTCACGTCGCTGCTCGAGCGACAGGCCGCCGCGGCCGCGCGCGTCGAGGCGCTCGGCGGCTGGTCGATGCATCACGAGGCCGAGACCATCCTCGACCACGTCGGCATTCTCAATCCCGAGGCGCTGGTCGATCCGATGAGCGGCGGCGAGCGGCGGCGGGTCGCGCTCGCGCAGATCCTCGTCGCCGCGCCCGAGCTGGCGATCCTCGACGAGCCCACCAACCATCTCGACGTCGATGCAGTCCAGTGGCTCGAGAGCTGGCTGCTCGATCACCACACCGGGGCGCTGGTGCTCATCACCCACGATCGCTATCTGCTCGACCGCGTCGTCACGCGGACCCTCGAGGTCGACGACGGCGAGGTGTTCTCGTATGACGGCGGCTGGGGCATGTATCTCGAGGCCAAGGCCGAGCGCATGGCCCACAGCGATCGCGTCGAGGCCAATCGGCGCAATTTTCTGCGCCGCGAGCTGGATTGGTTGAGCCGCAGTCCGGCGGCGCGAACGACCAAGCAAAAAGCCCGCATCGATCGTGCGGAGGCTGCGGTCGCGCAGGGCCCCGCCAAGGTCGATCGGACCTCGATCATCGCGATGGACAGCGTGCGCTCGGGCAACATGATCATCGAGGCCGAGGCGGTGGCGGTCGATATCGCGGGTCGCCGGCTCGTCGACGGCCTCACCTTGCGGCTATCGGAGGGCGAGCGCATCGGTGTGGTCGGCAACAACGGCTGCGGCAAGACCAGTCTGCTGCGGGTCTTGACCGGGCTGGTGCCGCCCTCGGCCGGTGTCGTGCGTCGCGGCAAGAACACCCGCATCGCCTACCTCGACCAGGAGCGCAGCGGGCTCGACGACAGTCTGACGGTCTTCGAGAGTGTCGCGGGGGATGGCACTCGCATCGAGCTCGGCGGCGAGACCTTCGAGGTGCGCACCTATCTCGAGCGATTCTTGTTCAGCCCCCAGGATCAGCGCCAGAAGATCTCGACGCTGTCCGGCGGTGAGCGGGCACGCGTGGCGTTGGCACGGTTGCTCCGCGATGGCGCCAACGTCGTGGTGCTCGACGAGCCGACCAACGATCTGGACGTGATGACACTCGGCGCGCTCGAAGAGGCGTTGATCGACTATCGCGGCACGTTGCTGGTTGTGACCCATGATCGGTGGTTTCTCGATCGCGTGGCCACGTCGATCCTCGCGTTCGAGGACGGTCGGGTCACGCAGTACCAAGGCGGGTGGTCGGACTGGGCCGAGCGGCGCGCGGCGGCGCAGGCCGATGCGGCTGCCCGTGCTGCTGCAGCGCGCAAGCCGGCGCCTGCTGCCACCGTGGTCAAGCCCGCTGCGCGCAAGGGCCTGAGCTTCAGCGAGCGCCACGAGCTCGAGGGTTTGCTCGAGCAGGTCGACGCCGCCGAGCAGCAGGTGACCGCACTGGAGGCCGAGATGTGCGACGCCGCTTTCTTTGCGCGCAGTCAGCCCGACCAGGCGGCGTTCATGCAGCGACTCGCGCAGGCGCGAGCGGTCGCCGCGAAGTTGGTCGCGCGGTGGACCGAACTCGAAGAGCGCAGCGCGGGGTAGGGTGCAACTGTCCGATGGAATCGGCCCGCGATCGGGGGCATCATCGCCCCTCGAGGCTCCGTCACCTTCATGGTTCAGATCCCCAGCGACGATGATCCCACCGGCGTGAAAGCGACCGCGACCTCCTCGCGGCGCAACCTGCTGACCGCCGCCGCAGGTGCGCTTGGCGTCGGCCTGGCCGCCAGTGTGCTTGGCCCGACGCTGGTGTTCCTGGGCCAACCGCTGCGCCACGATGCGACCAGTGGCGAGGGCGACTTCGTGCCGGCCGGACCCGAGACGCTGTTCACCGGCCGTGCGCCGGTCAAGGTTGATCTGTACGCCGACCGTGTCGACGCGTGGAACCGCGTCATCCAGGTCAAGATCGGCTCCGCGTTCGTGCTGCGCAAGGGTGCCGAGCTGGTCGCGCTGTCGTCGGTGTGCCCGCACCTGGGCTGCGGCGTCGACTACGACGCCGGTGCCGACAAGTTCTACTGCGCTTGTCATAAGTCGTATTTCTCGCTCGACGGTGCTGTGGAGAGCGGCCCGTCGCCGCGCGGACTCGATCGACTCGAGCTCGCGCAAGCCGAGCAGCTCGTGACGATCCGCTACCAGCGCTTCAAGACCGGGGTCGAGTCGAAGGAGCCGATCACATGAGTCTGCGCAGTGTCCTCGACGAGCGGATCGGCCTGGGCCCAGGCTGGCGCGCATTCACGCACCGACCCTGGCCGGGCGGCGCCGCGCTGCGGCACGCGATGTTCGCCGCGCTGGTCTATCTGTTCGTGCAACAGGCGGTGCTCGGCATCGTGCTGTCGGCGTACTACAGCCCGTCGTCCTCCGATGCGTGGGCCAGCACCGCCTATTTGACCGATCAGGTCGAGATGGGGTGGTTCATCCGCGGCCTGCACGACAACGGCGCCTCGGCGTTCGTGGTGCTCGCGGTCCTGCACGTCGCGGCGTTGGCGTTTTCTGGCGCGTATCGTCGCCCGCGAGAGTTCATGTGGCTCGCGGCGCTCGCGGTGCTCGGCCTCGCGCTGGCCGAAGGTCTCACCGGCAACCCGCTGCCGTGGGACGAAAAGGGCTTCTGGGCGATCCAGGTCGAGCTCGGCATCGCCGAGCAGACGCCCGGTGGCAGCATGATCCGTCGCTTGATCCAGGGTGGAAGCTCCGCGGGCAACCTGACGGTGCTGCGCTTGTTTGCGCTGCACGCCTTCGTGCTCCCACTGCTGCTGAGTGGGCTGTTCGTGTTCATCGCCCGCCAGCGCCAGCGCCACGGGCCCGCGGTGGCGGCCGGCGCCAAGCCCGACACCTATGCGCCCGGTCAGCTGATGGTCGACGTGCTGGCGATGACGGTGACCACTGCCGTCATCGCGGCGATGACGGTTTCGAGCCACGGCACCGAGCTGTTTGCGCCGGCCGATCCGACCAGTGGTTTTCAGGCCCGGCCCGAGTGGTACTTCCTGTTTCTCTACAAGCTGCGGCACTACTTCGAGGGCTCGCTCGAGCCGATCGCGACGGTCGTGATTCCCGGGGCGGCGGCGGCGTTTCTTGCGGCCGCGCCGGTGATCGAGGCGATCGCGGGGCGCATCGGGCGAATCGCGGTGCTCGCGGGTCTGTCGACGATGCTGGCCGGCACGGTGGCGCTCACGGCGATGGCGGTCAGCGACGACCGCGGCGACGAGAGCTATCAAAAGGCGCTCGCCGAGGCCGACATCAACGCCAAGCGCGCTCGGACCCTCGCCAAAGAAGGCGTGGATCCCCGCGGTGGCAATGCCGTGTACTGGAACGACCCCGAGTACAAGGTCAAGCAGCTGTTCATCGAGCACTGTCGCCACTGCCACGCCCTGGATGGCCTTGGCGGCGGAGAGTCGCCCGATCTCACCGACTACTCCAGCCGCGTGTGGTTGGCGGCGGTGATCCGCAACCCCAACGATCCGAAGTTCTTCGGCAAGACCAAGCACGACACCATGGAGGCCTACGGGCCCGACAAAGTCAGCGACGAGCAGCTTGCTGCAACCGTGGAGTTCGTGGTCAGCCTGATGAACGATCCAACGATGGTGGTCGACGCCGCGCTCGCGGCCAAGGGCAAGGCGCTGTGGGCCGACGAGCTCGAGTGCAGCAACTGCCACGAGATCGAGCCCGGCAAGGACAACGAGGGACCCAACCTCGTGGGTCACGGCGCGCAGCCGTGGGTCGAGCGGGTCATCCGTGACTCGACCGCCGCGGATCTGTTCGGCAAGGCCGCGCAGATGCCGAAGTTCGCGACGAAGCTGTCGGACGAGGAGATCGCCGCCCTCGCTGCGTTCATCGTCGCGCGTCGCGTAGTAGGGTCCTAGGAGCCAATGCCGCGGTTCCTGGGAATGGTCGTCCCTGACGGGCGGTCGCAGTTGGCATGGATCCCGTCTTCGCGCAAATCCTCTCTTGGTGGCCGGTCGTGCTGCTGGGAGCGTTCTGCCTGTGGTTTCTGTGGACCAGTTTCTTCATCGTCCATCAGCAGTCGGTCGCGATCGTCGAGCGTTTCGGCAAATACGCG
>CANLQR010000636.1 GCA_947492135.1 Deltaproteobacteria bacterium
CAGTGCCGGTCGTCGCGTCCGGGCAGGCGACTCGCAGCGCGATGATGCAGGCCGCGCGCGACGCGATCGAGACCATGCCGCGCCCGGTGACCACCTCGGGCGGTTCGTCGTGGACCTCGACCTTGGCCCGCAGAACCGACGTGAGCACCCGGCGGAGGCTCTCGGCCAGGCGCGAGAAGCCGACCTGAAGCGTCGGCAGCAAGAGGCGCAGATGCCGGTCCTCCGACAGCAGGTCGATGCCCACCGCCTGCATGTGCACCGAGCCGCCGCGGCGGCCGCCGTCGCCGCCGAGCAGGGTTTCGATTTCCTCGCGACTGAGGATTGGTTCGAGAGGCGTCATGGCGTCACTGAACGATGAATTCCGTCAGAAAAACGTCGGTTCCGGCGTCGGCGCCAACCAGCTCGTTGAAGCGCTTGAGCAACCGGCGCTTGATCGCCAGCTTGTTCTTTGCGCCCATGGTCTGGCGGAAGTTCAGCTCGCTGAGCTCGCGGATGAACTGGTCCTTGATGACGGGCTTGAGTCGCTCGACCTCGGCGACGACTTTGTCGTCCGACAGCGAGATGGCGATCACGGTCTTGAGGTAGCGCGTGCCTTCAGGCTCGTTGAGGTTGACGATGATCGGTGGCAACTCCGCGATCGGTCCCTCGCCGACGGCCGCCTTGGCATGATCGCCGCCCTCGGCCTTGCCGTCGGCGGGCTCGGCGTGGGCGACCGGGGCTTTGGGGCCCTTGAGCACGAAAAAGGCAGCGCCACCGCCACCTGCCACGACCACCAGCAGCGCGACGATGACGAGCATCATCGACTTTTTGGCTTTCTTCGGTTCACTCGCCGCTGCTGCTTCTGACATGGACGTTGCCTTGACGGGCCCCACTGCGGGGTCGACTCGAGGCTAAGTGCATCGATCGTGCCCATTGTCGGCCCGTAGCGCTGCGGCCGGATTCCGGACGCATTCGCCGAAATCACACGAAAAAGGGCAGCGTCACTCCACCATCGGGAGTGCCGCCGCCCCTGCCATGGTCAGCGAACTACCGCTTGAGTGAGTTGATCTCCGTCATCATCTCGTCGGCGGTGCTGATGGTGCGCGAGTTGCTCTGGAACCCGCGCTGGACCGCGATCATCGTCACGAACTCCTGCGCGAGGTCGACGTTGGAGCCCTCGAGGCTGCCGGCCACGAGCGAGCCCAGCCCGCCTGATCCGGGGGTTCCGACCAACGGATTTCCCGACTCGTTGTTGGCGCGGAACAGCGCGTTGCCCTGCCGCTGGAGGCCGTCGACGTTGGTGAACGTCGCGGTCGCGATCTGACCGAGCGTCCGCGTCTGGCCGTTACTATAGCGGCCCTCAACGGTGCCATCGGGTAGGATCTCGAAGTCGGAGAGCTCCCCGGTGCTCACCCCATCCTGCTCGATCGAGCTCGCCGCCGAGGCTCCCGCATAGCTCGTCACGCCGTCGACACCGGTACCACCGCTGCCGGTCGGATTGCCGAGGTCCAGGGTGATGACGCCAGCAGCGGCGCCGGTCCACTGGACGTTGACGTTCGCGAGTGTCGATGCAGTCAATGCACCGTTGGTGTCGAAACTCAGCGTGCCCGCGGTGAGTTCGGTGAACGCCGTCGCCACCGCAGGATCGACATCCGCACCAGCGGTCGTCACGTGGACCTCCCACTGCGCGGTCGGTGTGTCGACGATCTTCTTGAAGAACGTCGTGAGCTGATGGGCATTGCCCAACGAGTCGTACACCGTGGCGGAGGTCTGATAGTCGCTGGTTGCTCCGGGGTCGTTGATGTCGAACGCGTTGCCGTCGATCGCCTGACCGGCGTCGAGATTGGCGTCGATGCTCACGTTGGCGGTGGCGCTCGGGGGCAGGGTTCCGGTGTCGATCTGCATGTTGCCGATCGTGGAACTCAGTCCTCCGGTGGCATCGAGGCCGTAGCCCTGCACGTTCAGGCCCGCGGGGCTGACCAGGCTTCCGCTGTCATCGAGCTGGAACTGCCCCGCGCGGGTGAAGTAGTTACCAGTGATGCCGCCGACCTCGCCGGCAACCATGAAAAATCCGCCGCCGTCGATGGCGAGGTCCGTGGCGTTGCCGGTACCCACCAACGAGCCTCGGTTGAACATCGTCTGAACGCTTCCGATCGTGCTGCCGGCGCCCATTCGCGAGCCGGACAGGACGCCCCCCAAGACGTCGGTGAAGTTGGCACGAGAGGAGCGGAAGCCAACGGTGTTGACGTTGGCGATGTTGTCGCTGATGACACCCATCGCTTGGGCGTGGCTGCCGAGACCGGCAGCACCATTGTACATTGTGGACGTGATCGACATGGCGTGACTTTCTGCGGTGGTCTAGCCGCCGATCCCCGGCGATGGGGGCTCAGGGGCGGGGTTGGCGGGTGGATTGGGGTTGGCGGTTGGGATTGGGTTCGTCGACGCAGGAGCGCCCACGGAGATGATGTCGGCCGGTTGGATGCGGCGGGATCCGACCAGGAGTTCGGCGTAGCCGTTCTCGAACGACAGTCCGCTGACGACACCGGTGATCAGTGTCGACGCGCTGACGGGCTGGCCATTGCCGTCCTTGGCGTCGACCGACACTGTGTAGTTGCCTGGCGGTAGCGGATTGCCGCTGCCATCGGTGCCCGGCCACGCGATGTCGTTGCCTCCCGCGGCTCGCGGTCCGCCCTCGATCACCGAGACCACGCTGCCGGAGGCGTCGCGCACAGTGACGCGCACCTGGCTGGCGGGACCGTCGAGTTTCACCGCGATCGGTGCCGCGGGGCCGTCGTCGAGCGTGATCGTGTCGCCGCGGGCGACGACGTCTTTGCCGATGAAGCCTGCAAGCTGCGCGTTGCCGCTGCTGAGTTGAGAGAGCTGCAGCTCACCGAGCCGCTCGTTGGCGACCATCTGCTGCTCGAGGCCCGAGAACGTCGCGAGCTGGGCGACGAACTCGTGGTCGGCCATCGGACTCATCGGATCCTGGTACTCGAGCTGCGCCATCAGGAGCTTGAGGAACTCGTCCTTGCCCATGGTGCTGCCGAGCGAGGCGTTGCCCGCGGGCTTGAGTCCTGTGGTGCCGAGGCCGGCTGTGCTTGTGGCGGGAGCGGTCGGATCCATGGTGGTTCTCTGGACCCTTGCCAGTTCAACCTCCGTGCCAACTCCACGCGACCACGGCGAGGACCACGGCCCGAGTCGGTCCACTGCGGCGTTGGGTGCGGCAGCGGTCCGCGGGTCATGCGACCACGTCGACGAGCGCACTCGACGAGACCCGTGGCGTAGGCGTCTCGACGCGCGCCACCGCGGGCGCGCGGGCTCCGGGCTCGGCACGCGTCGGCGCGACATAGGCATGGCCCTGGTAGGGGGACTGTCCTTGCTTCGAGTCGGAGCCGCACTGCAGCTGTAGATCGACCGACTGCGACTCGGGGACTGCCTGTCTCGCGGCTGAACACAGGCCCTCGTGCTCGCGTGCGAACCACGACAGCGCATCGCTCCCGGCATGGATCCGGATCCGAACCGCATCGCCTTCAACCGCGACGTGGAGGCGGATCGCACCGAGGCCAGGCGCTTCGACCTCGACCATGGCGCCCCCGCGCGGGATCGGTCGCATGCGCTCGATTGCCACCGCGAGATCCTCTGCGCGCGACAGCACCACCGGCGGGAGTGGATCGGCGTCCGCGGACCTGGGGGTGGCGGCGTCACCGATGCTGGTCGGCCACGCGGTCGACGGCGGGTGGTCGGCCGGGGGCGCAGCGGACGTCGCGTACTCGGGCACCGGGATCAGGAGTGGCTGCTCCGCAGGCATCGCCGAGTTCGGGTTCTCGCTCACCGGCATCGTGGGCGAGTGATTCACCGCAGGCGCGGCGGAGGGGATGGGCGTCGCCGGTGTCGACACAGAGCGCTCGTCGCCGGCAGTCGAGGTGTCTTCTGGCGCCGCTGAAGATTCGTTCCCAGCGGCGGGGGAGGTCGTCCGTGACTGGGCAACGGACACTGACGACGAACGCTCGGACGGTGCATCGGCGGCTCCCGAGGGCGTGATGGCCGATGACGTGAAGGCGGATGGCGTGATCGCCGGTGGGGTGCTGGCGGACGGTGTGAAGGCCGGCGACGCGACCGCGGATGGCGTGAAGGCGGATGGCGTGATGGCGGATGGCGCGACCGCGGATGGCGCGGTCGCCGGTGGGGTGCCGACGGATGGCGTGACGGCGGATGATGCGACGGCGGATGACGCGACGGCGGATGGCGTGAAGGCCGATGACGTGGTGGCCGATGCTGTGAAGGC
>CANLQR010000637.1 GCA_947492135.1 Deltaproteobacteria bacterium
GAAGTTCGAGTCCCAGTCCGAGATGTGGTTCACGGCCAGCCCCGACAGCGCGTAGACCATCGTCAGACCCACCGCGAGATAGCCGAGATCGCGATGCAGCGCGCGCAGCCACGGCCGCAGCTTGAAGCGCCGGACAGGGGTCGGCGCCTTGGCCGTGCCATCAGCCATAACGTTCCTCTTTCCAGGGATCGGCGTGGTTGTGGTAGCCGCGAGTCTCCCAGAAGCCCGGCTCATCGCGGCGCACGAACTTGATGCCCGTGAGCCACTTCGAGCTCTTCCAGAAGTACAGATCGGGAACCAACGCACGAACCGGGGCGCCATGAGGGCGTGCGAGTCGGCGCCCATCGAGCTCCCAGGTCACCATCACGTCGTCGGCGAGGGCCTCGTCGCGGCGCACGTTGCTGGTGTAGCCATGCGCGGCCTCGAAGATCACGTGGCGCGCGGTGTCCTTGATCCCGGCCTTGGCGGCGAGATCCTTGATTCGAACGCCCTTCCACATCGCACCCAGCAGTGACCAACCGGTCACGCAGTGGACGTCCACGGCCTGCTCGACCGCACCGAGCCCAACGAGCTCCGAAAACGTGAGCTCGAAAGGGGTCTCGACCTCGCCGTGGACCTTCAGACGAAACGCCGAGACCGCCGCTTCGCCGGGCTCGCCGCCCATCGGCTTGAGCGCCTCGATCACGCGCTGACCGGGCGGTACCCGCGGCCGACCGTCCGCACGATTCTCCGCCTGGGCCTCGCGGCCCGAGAGAAAGTACAGGCCGCCACCCATCGCGGTCACGACCGTGCCGGCACCGGCGCGCAGCAGGAAGTCGCGGCGGGCAGTCGATGGAGCCTCGGACAGAACCCTGGGGGGCTGGCGGTGATCGTCGGTCATGGCAGTCAAGTGGTGGAGCACAGGCTCGTAGCAAGGGTATGCGACGATCGAGGTTGGGGTTACCTCGGGCACGCACCCAAGTACGTGGCGCGGCGCGCCCGCGGATCGTCGGGCGCCGCGCGGGGCCCGCCTTGTCGCTCGGCGACAGTCACGCCGCCACCCACCCGGCGCCACGGCGGCCCTGCTAAGGTTCGCGGATGACTCGGCCCTACAATCTCTCGGCAGGCCCCGCGATCCTGCCGCCCGAGGTCTTCGAGCGCACCGCCGCGGCGATCCGCGAGCTCGGCCCGGCAGACGATCCGGCGCTCGAGGCCCGGCTGTCGATCCTCGAGATCAGCCATCGCAGCAAGACCTTCGAGCACGTGCACCACGCCGCGATGGACCTGTGTCACGACGTGCTCGGCATCCCGCGCACGCACAAGGTGCTCTTTCTCCAGGGCGGTGCGAGCACCCAGTTCGCCATGGTGCCGATGAATCTGCGCCAGCCCGACCGCGCTGCCGCCTACGTCGACACCGGCGTGTGGGCAAAAAAGGCCATCAGCGAGAGCAAGCTCTTCGGCGAGACCCGCGTCATCGCGAGCTCGGCCGCGAGCGGGCACGATCACATTCCTGCGCTGCCGGGGCCCGACGCGTACCGCGACGCGAGCTATGTGCACCTCACCAGCAACAACACGATCTACGGCACCGAGTGGGAGCGGTTGCCCCAGCTCGAGGCCGACGTGCCGCTGGTCGTCGATCTGTCGTCGAACATCGGTAGCCGCGAGATGGGCCTCGAGAACGTGGCGCTCGGCTACGCCGGAGCGCAGAAGAACCTCGGGCCGTCGGGCGTGACGATCGTGTTTGTCCGCGAGGATCTGCTGGGTCGGTCGGCGCCGGGCCCGGTGCCGACGATGATGCGTTACGCCACCCATGCAGCCGAGGACAGCCTGTACAACACGCCGAACACGTTCGGCATCTTGGTGCTCCGCAACGTCCTCGAGTGGATGCGCGACCACGATGGCGTCGCGGGCATCGGCGCTGCCAACGAGCGCAAGGCCAACGCGCTGTACGAGACCCTCGACGGCAGCACGCTGTACCGCGCGCACGCCAAGCCCGGCAGCCGCTCGCGCATGAACGTCACCTGGACCCTGGTGGGCAAGGACGAGGCCGAGGGCGAGGCGCTGACCAAGCGCTTCCTCGCCGCGGCCCAGAGTGCGGGCTTTTGCGGGCTCAAAGGTCACCGGCTGGTTGGCGGGTGCCGAGCGTCGATCTACAATGCGTTCCCCGAGCACGGCGTGCAGGCGCTCGTCGCGTTCATGCGGGAGTTCGAGCGCACCGCGTGACGTCCGATGGTCGACGATCCGAACTATCCGATCGCTGCGCCCGGCTGGGCCGCCATCGACCAGGCCTGCGCCATCGTGCACCCCGGCGCGCTGCCGCATCAGTTCACGAGTGCAACCGCGTACGATCTCGACAGTCGTAATCCGTTGCCCGCAGTGTGCGCGTGGGAGACGTTGCAGGGGCACTGGCACTACGTCACCTACGGACTCTCGGAGCTGTTCGAGAAGTCGTCGCCACGGCTCGACGTCTCGGGCTTCGGGTTCGAGCTCGGTCTGCGTTTGCGCCGCGCGACCGGTGACGAGACGCCGCCGCTGTGGCCGCTCGCGCTGCTTCAAGGCATCGGTCACTACGTGATGTCGGGTCACGGGGAACTCGACAGCGGGCACGTCGTGGATCTCGGTGGGCCACTGACCGGCGGCGATCCGGCGACGGTGCTCGAAGGGGTCGTTTGTGTGCCGGATCCGCAGCTGGGCAAGGTCGACACCGGGTTTGGCAGCGTGCTGTTCTTGACGTTGGTCGGCCTGGCGCGAGATGAGCTGACGGTGATGGACGGCTGGGATCTCGCACGCAAGGTGGGCGTCGTGACCGAGCTGGCAGCGCAGGGCGAGACCGACCCGACGCGCGCTAGCTGGCGAACCGATCCACGGCGCGCGACGACGTTTCGTCGGTATGAGCTGAAAATCCTCTTGTGATGTAGCCGCGGCTTTCTTCTCGACTTCGTGCGGATCGGGAACAAATCGACCGTCGCTACGATGAACCGCCATGCAACTTCGGCGAGCGTTGGTGGCGTGGTTTGGCCTCGCGTCGGCGTGCGCGCATGCTTCCCCTTCGCCGGTGGCCGCCGGGCCCCGGCCGGCGGCGCACGTCGGTCGCAACTCACCGGCACTCGGCGAAGCCCCGGTTCGTCTGCGGTTCGGTTCGTCCACTGATCTCGAGGTCGAGACCGCCGGCGGGTCGCGCACGCATGAACTCGACCTCAATCGCCTCGACGGGGCTGCGCTGCTCGCCGACGTCGCGGGCACTCGTGGGGTCGTGGTGCCGCTGGGCGAGGTGCTCGAGGACCCCAGGCCGACCACGTTTGTCGCCGAGGCGACGGGGTTCTGCGCGCACCCGTGGCTGGTCGATATCGCCGCCGAGCTCATCGCCACGCCGGCGACGTTGCGCGTGGTTCCCGAGTTCGCACGGGTCGGTTGTGGTCCGATGCAGCACGCTGACTTCACCACTGGGTTCGGCCGCGAGCGCGTGCTGGTCTACGGCGAATCCCGGTTCGATGTGCGCATGGTGGCCAGTGAGATGGGGATCGTTCGCAGCGAACTCGAGCGCATGTTCGAGGTGCGCATCGACGAACGCTGGCTCACGGAGGTCTTTGTCGGTCCGCCGGGCCATCATCCCGAGCCGCGCGCCGAGCCACATCCCCAAGGTTTACGGGTGCATCTCGATAGCGCCGACGGCTGGGGCGCGTCTGGGCGCCTCGTTGTTGGTTCGACGATTGCGAGGATCTGGCTGGCTCGGCTGCTCGAGCAGCTCGCGCCGTCCGACGAGGCGAATACGCGAAGCCCCCAGCACGCGGCGCTGGTGCATGGCCTCGCCCGTGGAATCGCTCGCGAGTCGCTCTTCGAGCTCGGACTGCTGTCGCCCGATGACTACGCCGCTGACCTCGATCTTGCCGAGGCGCTCGTGGCCGAACGCGCGCAGCCCTGGCGCGTCCAGGGGGTAGTGGATGCCCGAGACGTCGCCGCCCAGGCCGCCGCACGATCGATCGAAGTTGCCATGGTCGCGTGGGCGCTGCGCGACTCCGAGACGCCGATGAATCTGCCGCAAGCCCTGCGGGAGGCCGCCCTGCACGTGTCAGGTCAAGACGCTTCGCAGCTGTGGGCACGGCTTGCCGGGAAGATCACGCCGGGCAAACTCGGCGCCTGCATCGTGCCCCGGCCGGTGCGCCAACGCGTCGTCGATCTCGGCTACGCCACCGCGTGGGATCTCCAGCGCGCCGCCGTGGTGACGGCAGTGCGCGAAGGCGGCCCCGCGATGCTTGCAGGGCTGCA
>CANLQR010000638.1 GCA_947492135.1 Deltaproteobacteria bacterium
GGTTCCGTACAAGATCCCCAAGCGTATTCCGATCGGCTTGGCGATTGGACTCGCGGGCGCCTACATCACGGGCGATACCACGCTGCTCGAGTACGGCATGTTCAAGGTCGTGACCTACCCGGAACTGGTCGCACACGACACCGTCTACGACAGTGCCGCGATCACGATCGATGGCCACCGCGTCGACATGGAGCTCGCGACCGATGTCACCGGCGAGATCGTCGGCGAATACGAGGCCATCAAGCCGAAGATCATCGGGGCGGCCTTGACCCGGATGATCGCGCGCGCGGCCGCAGCCGAGGCCGGACGCGCGGCGGGCCGTCAGGCCGAGGGTGCCGGCCAGCTGATCGGGTTCCTTGCCGCAGCCGCCATCGAGGGCACGATGGTGGCGCTCGACAAGCCAGATACTCGCAGCTGGACGAGCCTGCCCGCGAGGTTCCACGTCGCCCGCGCGAGCGTGCCGGCGGGGACTCATGAGATCGTCGTGACGGTCAGCGGACCTGGAGGGTCCCAGCGCCACACCACCCGCGTAAAGGTTGCGGCAGGCGGATTCGCGGTCGTCGACGTCACGACCCTGCGGTAGCGATTGTGCCATGATGGGCGGCATGCAGCGTCGCCGCCCCAATCGCCTAGGGTTGTGTTCGATGGCTCTTGCCAGCGTTGTCGGCGGAGCAACCTTCAGCGCCACGGCGTCGGCCGAGGCGGCGGTGAGCGGACGCCGGGGCCTGGAGATCGAGGGTGCCCGCGACCGTCGAGGTTTTTTCCTCGGCGCGGGAATGGGGTTTGGCGGGACGTTCTTTTGGTACAACGATTTTTTGCCGGCGACTCGTGTCGACTTTGCGATCGGCGGCGGCGTGGGCAAGCGGTTCACCCTGGGTGCTGATCTGCATCTGACGCCCTATCTGGCCCGCGGTGGCGGCGTCGCCTTCGGCGGCGACATCGAGGCGACGGGGTACCTGTTTCGCGGCTTGTATCTGCGCGGTGCCCTGGGCGCTGCGGGGGTTCCGCGACGGACGCCCGAGGACACCGATCGCAAGGGTCTGACCGCCGGGATTGGCGGCGCGCTGGGCTTGGGCTATGAGTTCTTCCTCAACGCGAGTGCGGCGATGGGCGCCGGGTTCACCTATGACGCGCGGTTCGTCCGCGGCTCGCGGTTCCCTCTCCAGACGCTGCTGGTCGGCCTGCGGTTCTCGTTCTACTGAGCTGCGGGCGTATCCCCGAGCGAGCTTTGCAACCGCCAGTGCAGTCAATGCTCGAGCACCGACGTGTGGGCCATCCGTCGCCAACATCGTACCGATCCGCATCGATCGTGAATCAAAAGCTCTCCTGCGAGCGTTTGGTTTTGGCAGCCGGGAACGTTATGGGCGCGTGCGTGGTCAAGAAGTCGGTGTTGCGCGTGGATAGTCTCGACATGCTCGTTCCATCCATCCGAAGATTTGGCTGGGCCGTCGTCGCACTGCTCTCGGGCTGCTTTGCCGAGCTTGCTTCGGAGAGCTCGACCAACGACTCCAGCTCCGCGCAGTCGTGCGAGGCCGGAGCGCTGGGCTGCGAGTGCTATGGCAACGGTAGCTGCGACCCGACGCTCGAGTGCGTGGCCGAGATCTCGATGTGCGTGCCCGCAGATTGCACGGCGGGCAGCGCGGGGTGCGTCTGCGATCAAGCCGACTGCGAGGCTGGAAGCGTCTGCACCGACGGGCTGTGTGTCGCGATGGCGGACACCAGCACGGGCTCCGACAACGGCTCTGGCGGCACCACAGCGGACATGCAGACCGAGTCGACCGGCGACGAGCCGGATGGGTCCTCGACGGGCGACGACCCCGGAAGCTCGACCGGGAATACCAACGCGAGCGCCGAGAGCAGCGACGATGCCGAGACCGGCAGTGTCGCGTGCGACGCCCAGTCTTGTGGCGTGTGCGTGGGCTGTGTCGCCGAGCCTGCAGGGGACTGCTCGGTTGCAGCCCAGCAGTGCGACCAGGAGCCCGGCTGTGCTGCGGCAGCGGTGTGCTTGGTCAGCTGCGGGGCCAAGGGACTCTGCCTCGACGCGTGCTGTGACGGCATTTCGGGCGCCGCGGCGGCGGCGGCGGTCATGCTCAACGGTTGCCGTGCGGACCAATGCGCCGCCGCGTGTGTCGACTACAACATCGGCCAGTGTCTCTGACCGCAATCGCCAGTGGTGACGCCACGCGGCTCGGGCAGGTACGCCAGACGCACCTGCTCCGAAGCTGCCCGCTTGCCCGGCGCGCTCGTTAGATCGCAGTCAACGTGAAGTTGCCGAAGTCGAGCGCGCCAGCTGGCACCGCGACCCCGGTGGGGCCGACGAAGTTGACGTCGATGCTGTCGATCTGGTCGCCGTGGACGATCTGGAACACATTGATCGCATCGAAGGGTTCTAGCGCACCCGTCACCAGCAACCTCTCGCACTTGCCCTCCGCGCGAAACATCGCAGCGGTGGGTGTGATCGTCACCTCGGAAAATTTGTTGTACTTGCATGCCACCGTCAGGGTGTTTCCCTGGGGGGCCAATGGATGGATCACCAGCACGAACTTGCCGCTGGCCTGGTTGCCCACGAGGCGCACGCTGCCGCCGAAGCTGAAGTGCAGGCGCTGGCCCGAGCCTTCAACCCGCGCCACCGGCTGACCACCAGCACCGCCACCACCCGGGTAGTCACCGGTTCGGGCGGCCGCTGCAGCGAGAGGGGACAACGTCAGGGCAGCGGCGAGCAGGAGCGTGATGGTTCGCATGGGTGCAGCGTCTCACGACGCCTGACGACGACGAACGATTCAGGCCCACGGTTGGATTGATCCGGGTCTTGCGCACGAATTGCGAAGTTTCCTGCGACAATGTAGGTGCCGCCCGGATATGGCCCTACGGCGCCACCACGACTACGGATTCGAGAGCAGCACACCCACGGTGTTGGACAGCTGGTTGCTGGTCATGAGGTCCGGCACGCCATCTTCGTTCAGGTCGCCCGCGCGCACCGACGACGGCAGCACGCCAACCGAGTAGTCCGCCGACGGGGTCAAGCCACCTTGGCCGTCACCAATCATCACCAGCACGGCGTTGTCGGTCTCGTCGGCGGTCGCGACATCGAGGTGACCATCGCTGTCGAAATCGCCGGCGGCCAGTGCCCGAGGTCCGCTGCCAACCGCGACGTTGGCATACGCCACGAAGCTGCCGGCGCCGTCCGAAAGGTAGACCGTCGCGGTCGAGTCCCATTCGTTGGTGGCGACCAGGTCGAGCCAGCCGTCGGCGTCGAGGTCTGCGGCGAGTAGACCCAGCGTGCCGGCACCGGTCGGCAGCGATCCGGCGGTGACGAAGTTTCCGTCGGGCTGGCCCTGCCAGATGAAGACCTGGTTGGCATCCGAGGCGGCGACGGCCATGTCGAGCACGCCGTCCCCCGAGAGATCCTCGAGGATGACCTCGCGAGGGGATCCAGGCGACGAATAGACCTGGGCAGTCTCGAACGCTCCGTCCCCGAGGTTGCGCAGCACGTGGATGTCCGAGGTGAGATCATTGGTCACGGCGAGGTCGAGGTCGCCGTCGCCATCGATATCGCCAGTGGCCGACATGATCGGTGACTCGCCCACGACGAATGCTGTGGGCACCGCGAACTGTGCCGGGTTCGCCGCCATCAGCACGTTGAGCGTACCGGCGCTGCTGTTGGTGATGGCCAGGTCGGCGAAACCATCGCCGTCGAAATCGCCGACCGTGACTCCGACGGGAACATCACCACCCGCGCCCCACGACTCGGGGGCGCCGAGCAGGCCAGTGCCGTCGCCGCGAAGGACTGACGCGACGTTTGCCGGCGTCTGGGCGTGAAGAAAGTCGGAGTTGGGCACCACGACATCGAGATGCCCATCGAGATCGAGATCCGCGACAGCGAGCGCGCACGGATCGATCCGGGAGTCGAACTCGAGGTGTGGCAGGTAGCAAAGCTCGCCGGCATCGATGACGCCGTTGCCACACGAGGCCGCCATGGTGCCGACGTCGGGGGCCTCCAGGAAGACGCTCCCGTCGTCGCTGGGCTCGGAGGTTTCGGTCTCGAGCCCGGGCGTGTCGTCAGCATCGTCGTCACCGCCGGAGACGCCAGCCGTAGCATCTCCAGCCGACACGCCGTCGCCGAACGCAGTGCGCCCGCACGAGACTGGGCCCCCAACCGAAGCGATCGCGACCCAGCAGCCAACGCTCCTGCGCATTCGAGAGCCCCCAACGAAGTTATCCGACACCGAAAAAGGGTAGCAGC
>CANLQR010000639.1 GCA_947492135.1 Deltaproteobacteria bacterium
GCCCTTAGGGGGCGTGAGATGGCGTGTGGACGCCTACAGGGGATCGCGCTGGCCGGCGTTTGGATGCCCACCCGCGGGGCCACCCGTCGAGCGACCCTCCCCTAAAGGGCCCACCACAGGCGCCGACCTGAGGCTGGCGGCCCTGGAGCCCTCGTCCGGATTCGAACCGGAGACCTCATCCTTACCAAGGATGCGCTCTACCAACTGAGCTACGAGGGCGGGGACAACGGGGACAGGACCAAAACGGAGCGGGAGACGAGGCTCGAACTCGCGACATTCAGCTTGGAAGGCTGACGCTCTACCAACTGAGCTACTCCCGCAGAGCCGTGGCCGACCAGAGGCCGCGGCGGGTGGATGGGGTAGGATTCGAACCTACGAAGCGGTGACGCAGCGGATTTACAGTCCGCCCCCTTTGGCCAACTCGGGAACCCATCCGAAGTGTGAAGACACGTGCAAGCGCGCACGAGAGTAGAGCTGGCGATGGGATTCGAACCCGCAACCACCTGATTACAAATCAGGTGCTCTACCGTTGAGCTACGCCAGCAGACGTGGTTGGCCTCCTTGGACCGCCGAGCGGTCGGGGGCAGGTCTATATCCCCGGCGGCCAAGCAGTGTCAACCCTTGTCCGTGCCGCGGATCGCTAATGGGGGCCGCGTTGGGCTGGCGCGCCGCAAAATCCGGCCGCCTCAGGGGACCAGCGGGGTCATCGGCGGGACGTAGAGCTTGCGATCCGGCGCCGCGGTACCACCTCCAGTCCAGCCGTCGCCGCGGCCGTCGCCCGGGCCGGCGTCGGGGCGATCGCCCGCGCTTCCCTCGATCTGCCGAGCACTGGGACCGGCGTCGGGATTGGCCGCGGCCCCGCTCGGGTCGGTTGCGTCCGCGATCAGGCGGACGTGGGGCTGCCCAAGCCCCGCCTCGCCGGACTCGAGCACGCTTTGCAGGTGCGAGAGCTTGGCTTCGGTCTGGGCAATGAACTCGCTCTCATAGCCCAAGCGACGTGCGGTCTCGAGATTTTTCTCGAGCACCCACACGGCCTTGTCCACGACCGGCCGCAGCTGCTTTTTCAGCTCCTCGTAGTAGACCTGCCGCTGGGCCGGTTCGAGCCATTGCGGGATCGGTGCGTACATCAGCGCGTCATAGAACTCGCCAAAGAGGTTGCCGAGCTGGAAGCCGGCAGCCGACACCCAGAACATGTGCTTGGCCTTGATCGCGTGGTTGTAGGCCTCTTGGGCCTGCGTGAGCAGAGCGAGCTTCTGCTTGAAGCGCGCCGCCATCACATTCTCCGGCAGGACGATCGCGACGTCCCGGAAGCGACGGTGCAGCACCGCGCCGCGGTAGAACCGAGCCATGCCCACGAAGTAGTACGAACCGAACCGCTCGGTTTGATCGCGTTGCGCCTGCTCGAAGACCGCGTCGGCCTGCGTGAGCACGCGTTCGGCCTCACCGAAGCGCTCGAGGTTGAACAACGCATAGCCCTGGCGTGCGAGTGCCTCGATGCGCGTGGACGGCAGCTGCCCCTGGGCCTCGGCGACGCGCCCAAAGCTGGCGGACGACGCCTCCCATTGGCCGAGTTCTGCCTGACACGCGCCCTGCTGCGCGTCGACGACCGGACGATCGCTCGCCGCCGGAAAACGCTCGAGATAGGCGTCGTACGATCGGATGACAGCGGCACAGTCGTGAAGCCGCTGGTGGGCCCGCGCCAGCCCCAGATACGTGACCCGGGCGGTCTCGTCGTCGAGCCCCCGAGCCCCGAGCGCGCGCCCAAAGAGCGCTGCGGCCTCGGCCGCGCGATCCTGCTCGAGAGCGCGTTCGGCATGTGCGGCCAGACTCGCCGCCGACTCGGCCTCCCCCGCCGGCGCTTGGACCGGGTCGGCCACCATCGAGGTGCGGTCGGGATGCTCAGGTCCGTGGGCCACGGATCGCGCGGCGCAGCCGACGAGCCCTACTGCTAGAGCCGCGACGCCGACGCGATTTGGCATCCGAGCCATGGCCCGAGCATGACATGTCCCGGCGCAATAGGTTCCCGACCGCGGCGGCCCACGCCTGGGCCCCAGCGCTATTTCTTGGTCGCGGTCGCGGTCGCGGTCGCGTCGTCGTGCTCGAGCTTGGCGATGCTGTCGCGAGCGAGCAGCACCGCGGCCTGATACATCTTGTCCGTGGTGAGCTTCTCGGCCTCGAGCACGGCCTGAAGCGCCGCTGCACACTCGACGCACGGCTTGTTGTGCATCATCTTCGCCGGTAGCCACGCCATCGTCACGCGCGCATCGGGGTTGCGCACCTTGTAGGCCTTGGCGATCTCGGTCGCCATCTTTGGATCGCTATCCGCGAGCTTGGCGATCTCGTACGCCGCCTTCTCGCGGGCAAACCAGTCGGCGTTCGAGTCACGCAGGGTACCCAGGAAGCACTCTTTGTCGGTCTTACACTTCTTGGCGAGCTCCAGGCCAGCCGTCCAGGTCTCGAGTTCCTTCTTGACCTTGGGATTGCTCGACGCGGTCGCCATCGCGGCTTCGATCTTGCTGAGATCCTCTGGGCCGGCCGCCAAGATGGCGAAACGCGCAGAGTTCCACCGCGGCTCGAAGATGAAATCCTTCTCGACCGCATCGTCCGAGTACTGCGCGGTGGTGATGGCGACGTTGAGACAATCAACGGCCTTGCTGCCCCCGACTCGGCCCAATGCCCCGAGGATCTCGAACATGTCGCCGGGATTTTTGCTCGTCAGCGAACACAGGCACAACGCATCCACGGCCTTGGGGTCGCCGATCAACCCCAGGGCATTGGCGACCACCGCACGCAGCTGCGCGAACGCGATGGCCTCATCGGCGGGAGTCTCCTCGGCGGCGTCTTCGCCGTCCGGCTTCTCCTTCTTGGGCTCGACCGGCGCCGCCACACAATCCTTCTGGGGATAGATCGCAAGCAGTGCATCCACGGCGGTTGGCGAGCCCATGGCCCCGAGGATGCTCGCGGCCGTCTGCGCGATGTTTAACTGGTCGAGGCCGGCTTCCTCGGCACTCGCCTTCGCTGCGAGCTTCTGCACCTCTTCGTGCTTGCCGTTGAGCATGTCGATGATGCGCGGAATGGCGGGGTCGCCGATCGCGACCAAGGCCTGCTTGGCCCGCACGCCGACGTTCTTGCTGGTCGCGAAGTCGGGTACGCGGAAGGTCACGGTCAACAAGGCGTCGACGGTCTTGTCATCGCTGGCGCCGATCTGGCCCAGCGCGGTGGCCACGATGCGGTGCACTGCCGCGGGTTGCTTCTCACGGGGCTGCGTCAGCGACAGGACCAGGACCTCCGCGGCCCTTTTGTCGCGCATCGCCCCGAGGGCTTCCGCCATCATGATCCGCACGCGGCCGTTTTCTTCCTCGCTGCTGCCCTCGTCGTTCTTCGGGTTCTGGATCAGCTTCTTAAACTCGGCCTCGACCGCCTCGAAGCTGCCTACCGCCCTCGCCTTGCGGATGCCTTCGAGCGCGAGCATCGAGCGCTTGCGGGCGTCGGCGCTACCATCGAGACCCAGCGCCTTGTTCCAGATTCCCGACGCCTCGGGTCGGGCTACGTCGCGCAGCAGCAGCAGGATCTTTTCGTGCTGTTCGGGCGCATCCGGCCACACCTCTTCGAGCGCGGGGATGACCTTCTCGCAGAACTCATCGAGACGCGCCTGCTTGTTCTCGGAGCTGACCACCGTCTTGACCAGCGCCTCGAGCCCGGTGAACCCGCTGGCTCGCTTCGCCGGGTCCTTGATGTTCGTGACGTGCGTCTCGAACGCGTTGGGATCGGGATCCTTGCAGGCGCTCGTCGAGAGGGCGAGCGCGAGCAGGGACGAGGTGAGAAACGTGCGCACGAGGGACGTCATGGGGGCCTCTTGTTTCGTCAGCGACGGTTGACTCGGCGCTTGCCGGGCTTGGGAATTCGCGCTCGCGCCGGAAGCTTGTTCTTTGACGCGACCGGGGCGGCCACGGCTTCTTCGCGCGGTGGGGTGACGCTGCGCGTCGCAGGCACACCGCGGAATCGGGCAACCTCGGCCGGCGCCGCCGGCTCGCGGCCATCGGGCTTGCCACCGTCTTGGGCCAGAGCGCTGTGACGGATGATGACCGGAGGCTCATCGTCAGCGGACTCCGCGGGGGCCGGCGGCGACACGACCCGAGTCGGCCGCACTTCGGCCGCGCGCGGCTCGGCGCGCGGTGGGACCCGCCGGGCCGGTGGCGCGACCACCCGCTCGGGGGCGGCGGCTC
>CANLQR010000640.1 GCA_947492135.1 Deltaproteobacteria bacterium
GCCAGCGTGGCGCCGAGCGTGACCAACAGTGCCCCGCGAAACTCCATCATCAGAGTGATGATCGCACGGCTCTCCAGCGGTGTCGACGGACCAAGAGGGCTACCGCCAGCCCACTTGTTGGGATTGCCGATGCCGCCGCCGTGGTAGCTTCCCCGAGTCATGCGCGCGACCGTGCTCGGCTTCGGCTGCCGACTCAATGCCTCCGAGACCGAGGCGATGGCTGCCGCGCTCGCGCGGCAGGGGGTCCTCGCGGCGCCAATCGAGCACGCCGACGTGGTGGTGATCAACGGCTGCACGATCACGCACGAGGCCGACAAGGATGCGGCCGCGGCCATACGCCGTGTCCATCGCCAGAATCCGGCCGCGCGGATCATCGTCACGGGCTGCTACGCGGCCTCGTCTTCGCACCAGGCCGCCGATTTGCCGGGCGTGGTCGCGGTGATCGGCAACGCCGAGAAGCCTGACATCGTCGAGGTCGTCGGGCGCGCGCTGTCGCACCGCGGCGCGCCCGATGTCACCGTGGGTCAACTGCGGCGAGGCGTGCCCTTGCGGGTGTTGCCGCCGGTCGCCGATGCGCGTGCGCGCGCGCTGCTCAAGATCCAAGACGGCTGCGACTATCGCTGCAGCTTCTGCATCGTGCCTGCGGTGCGCGGTCCGTCGCGGTCGATCGATGCTCCCGAGATTCTCGAACGAGCGCGAGCGTTGGTCGCCGCGGGTGTCGCGGAGATCGTACTGACGGGCGTGCACCTGGGTACCTGGGGGCGCGACCTCGGGTATGGGCAGCGAGCATTGGGCGGCCTGGTCGAGCAGCTCCTGGCTGTGCTCGGTCCATCGCGGCTGCGCCTGTCGTCGATCGACCCGCACGAGGTCGACCCGCGGCTGGTCGACCTGCTCGCGGGCGAGCCCCGCGGCTTCGAGTCGAGCGGACGGTTGTGCCGTCATCTGCACCTGCCCGTGCAAAGCTGCGACGACGGCGTGCTCTCCAACATGCGCCGAGGGCACCGCAGCGCACAGTTCGTCGAGCTCGCCCACGAACTCGCGGCCAAGATCCCCAGCGTCGCGATCTCGACCGACGTGATCGCGGGCTTCCCCGGCGAGGATGCTGCCGCGTTTGACCGGACCCGCGATACATTGGTGAGCCTCCCGCTGGCGTACATGCATGTCTTTCCTTACTCGGTGCGTCTCGGGACCACCGCCGCGACCATGCAGGGCGCGGTGCCGGCGGCGGTCATTCGCGCCCGCGCTGCGGCGTTGCGGGCGGTGTCGGCCGACCATGCCGCACGCTTCCGGGCGGCGCAGATAGGCCGGGTCGTCGACCTCGTGGTCCACCTTCGCCCGGATCGTCGCGGGGTATGGTGGGCGAAGACCGATCACGATCTTGCGTTGCGGGTCGGGGATGCAAGCCAGCAAGCGGGACGCCGGGTGCTGGCACGCGTCGCCGCGGATGGCGAGCACGCCGAGATCTTCGCATGAGCGGTCCCCCGTTTGGCCTGGCATTCCCCGGACGCGAACAGGCGTTGGCCGAGGCGCTGTCGCCCGCGCTCGGCCATCTCCGTGTGGCGAGACGCGCACCGGATGCAGCGGTCACGCTGGTCGAGGGCGATAACCTCGAGGTCCTCAAACTACTGAGCGACGAGCTCCGCGGCACCATCGACGCGATCTATGTCGACCCGCCGTACAACCGCGGGCGCGACTTCGTCTACCGCGGTGTGTACTCCGCCGACGCCAAGTCGTGGCGTGGGCCCCGTGGTCGCAGGGCCGATCCCCAGGATGCCGCGGCGCGCCGGACCGCGCCGTGGCTCGCGATGATGCTCCCTCGCCTGCTGCTTGCGCGGGACCTGCTACGTGACAGTGGCGTGCTGTTCGTCAGCATCGACGACGCCGAGGTGCACCATCTTCGCATGCTGCTCGACGAGGTCTTCGGCCGCGAGCGTTTCGTCGCCCAGATCGTCGTGGTGAGCAACCGGGGCGGACGCGACTATCTGCCCGTCGCCGTCACTCACGAGTACGTGCTGTGCTACGGCAACGGTGACCATCCACGCGTCGCGGAGCTGCCCAAGGCCACCGAACTGCCGCTGCGCGACGCGCTCGGTCCGTATGAGCTTCGCGAGCTGCGCAATCGCAATCCCCGGTTCACACCCTTGAATCGGCGGAACCTCGACTACCCGATCTGGGTTGATCGAGCACTCACCGATGAGGCGGGCTGCTTCGCGGTGTCACTGCAGCCCAGCCCCAGCGGCCTCGAGGTGAATCCACGCAACAGCACCGGTGGCGGCAGCGTTTGGCGGTGGGGGAAGGAAAAGCTGGCGGCAGCGATCGTCGCCGGCGACCCCCAAGCCAGCGGCGTGGTCGCGAGACGTCGCCGCGACGGAGGACACAACATCTACGAGAAGTGCCGCAAGCAGACCACCAAAGCCCGCGCGCTTTGGGATGATCCGAAGATGCGATCGGAACAGGGCAGCATCGAGCTTCGCGCCGCACTCGGGGCCGCGTTGTTCGACCACCCCAAGCCCATCGAACTCGTGCGTCGTTGCGTCGAGCTGGGGTGCGGACCCGACGGCGTCGTGCTGGATTTCTTTGCCGGATCGGGAACCACCGCACTCGCCGTCGCCGAGCAGAATCGCCGCGATGGTGGCCGCCGTCGCTGTATCCTCGTGCAGTGGCCCGAGCCCACACCGCCCTCGAGCCTCGCGCACAAGGCTGGCTTTCTCGACGTCGCTGCGATTGCGGCGGCGCGACTCGAGCATGCGTTCGGGAATCACCGCGTCGCGTCGTTGGTCTGGCATCCGGGGCCGGCTGGCCGGCGCGTCGCGAAACCGCGGCGCCCCTGAAGAGAACCCACCCTACGGTCGCACAAACGGCTGGCTCGCTGGCCTGTGCGCGCGAGCAACCTCGACGACCGACGACCAGTCATCGCGCACGGCGATCGTTCCCTCGGCACCCGCGTGCGGGCCGATGATGTAGGTGACGTTGGCGGGGACCCCTGCCTGCGCATACGCCCAGACGTCGGTCGTGGCGTTGCCGTGCGCCGCGACTAGATGATGGCCCGCAGCGGTCAACGACTTCAGGAACGACGCCTTGAACTCACCAACGCCAGCGACGTTCGGGACCACGTCGCGCTGGCGCAGCGTGGTTCGGACGAGCCCTTCGGGATAGCCGCCGTCCCGCAGCCACGCGCGCGTATGCTCGACCAGCCAGTAGGGCCGGCCAGTCAGGTAGACCACGATGAAACCTCGGCTCGACCATAGCTGGGCGAGCTCAGCGCCGTGGGCGTAGGCCGCAGCGACGTAGTTGCCATCGCGTATGTGGCCGAAGTGCTCGTCGAGGACGTGTCGCGTGACCTCGGCGTCGTCGGTCGTCAACGTGCCGTCGATGTCGAACACGACGAGTTCGGTGCCTGGTGGCAGCACGTGCAGGGTCGAGAGCGCGTCAGAGCCGTCGCCAATCACGCGAAATCGTAGCTCGTAGGCCCCAGGCAGCTCGGGTGCGGTGATCTCGAGCGTCGCGAGTCCATCGTCGTCGGTCTTCGCCGTGCCACGGACGGCCAATGCGCTGCAGTCGTCGAGCATGATCTCGACGGCTTCGTCCTCGAGGTCCTTGCCGATGTCGCCGTACGCGAGCTTTGCCGAGAGCGTCACGAGCGTTCCAGGTGCAGCGAAAAAATCCTGCACCGAGTGGTTCGGTGTCGCAGCGGCGACGAGGTGGCTGCGCTTGTGCTCGAAGCCGCGTCCGGTCGTCGGCGCATGGACCCCACCCCGGCACTCGCGATACGTGGCCAGCGAAGCCGTGGGTGTCGGCGAGCCGAGTACGGCCAGCGGCGCGGGCCGAGTCTCGGTGGTGGTCGGCGCCGTGCTGGGGTCGCACCCCGCGGCTGTTGCTACGATCACGCTGAACGTCAGAAGCAGAGCCGTCCGCATCTCGCTGAGCATCGCACAGCTTGCCCTCACACGACGCGCGCCGATCGCCTCAACATCGCGTCGAACGGCAACAGCAGCAGCGCCGCCAGCACGAAGAATGGCCAGAGACGATGGACCTCGGCGGTTACCGAGGTTGCCACCTGCGGCGAAAGTCGATCCGGTGAGATCGCGCCTCCGGTGCGCTGGGCGAGGTCGTCCATGAACGCACGGTCCGCGGTGCGGTGGCGCTGCTCGGTCGACGGCGGTGGCGCGAAGGTGTGTCGCGCGATCACTTTGTCCGCGGGATCGAGAATCTCG
>CANLQR010000641.1 GCA_947492135.1 Deltaproteobacteria bacterium
CTCGGTGAAGACGCCAGCCGCATTCTTTCGCGCGACGAGCTTGCGGCGCTGAGCGGCCGGGCGGTCGTCCCGGATGACGCACCGGCCCCGCCACCTTTGCTCTCCGACCCCGGGGATCAAGGCTGATGTCGATCGCGAGCACCTGGCTCGACATCGTGGTCGGGGTCGATCTGCATCTCGAGATCGTGCCGACGCCGGTCCCGACGCCGACGCCGTTTCCGCATCCGCACTGCAGTGTGGTGTTCGATCCGGTGGGTTACATCGTCGGCGAGGTCACCGGTGCACTGTTCGCGATGGCGATGGGCCAGCCCGTGGATCCGGGCGGTCCGGTGCTGATCGGCGGCCGGATGTCGACCGTGACCGGCGACGCGGCGAGCATGCCGGTCAAGCACATCTTCATCCCGCCTGGCACCGCCTTCGTCAAAGGGATCACGCCCAGCGACGCCGAGCTGCTCGTGGGTTCCAAGACGGTGCTGGTGCGCGGCAGCAATGCGGTGCGCGCCGGCGACATCGCGATGTCGTGCTCCGAGCCGGTGCGGTTACCGACCGCCGCGGTGGTGGCCACCTCGGGTGGTCCCGCGGTGACGATGATCGGTGGCCCGCCGGCGATCGACTTCGGTGCGGCCGCAGGCATGCTCGGCATGCGAGCGCTGCGCAACAAGTGGACCGCGAAGAAGCTCCACAGGCTCGTCGATGCGGTGCTGCCCGATAACTGGGGGCGCGCGCGCCGGCTCGCGCACAAGAGCGCGTGCTTCTTCACGGGGCACCCGGTGAACGTGGCCAGCGGCACGGTGAGCACCTCGGCTGTGGACCTCGAGCTGCCCGGGCCGATCCCGCTGCGACTCGAGCGCGACTACGACAGCAACTGGTGCGAGCGGTCGGGACCGCTGGGTTACGGCTGGTCGCATGCCTACGACCAGCGGATCTGGATCGAGCGCGGCTGTGTGGTGTTGCAGGGCGGCGACGGACGCGAGTTGGAGTTCCGTACGGCTGGGCTCGGCGGCGGGGTGATGCGCAAGGGTGATCGGGTGTGGCATCCCGTCGATCGCTGCACGCTGGTGAGCAAGGGTGAGTTCGTCTGGGAGGTCGAGGATCCCGATGGCTCGGTGCGGGTGTTCGCGCCGATCGTCGGCGAGTCGGGCGAAGGCCGCGATCGCGGGCTCTCTCGTTTGGTCGGGATCCGCAGCGCGGCGGGGCAGGTGACCGCGCTGCACTACGACGAACGTGCGCGACTGGTGCGCATCGTCGACAGTGTGGGTCGTAGCCTCGAGCTCGAGAACGATGTCGCGGGGCGCCTGCGCCGGATCTGGGTGCCTGCGCCCGACGGTCGCGGTCTGCGGCAGCACGCCGAGTATCGCTACGACGACGCTGGCGATCTGGTCGAGGTCGTCGACGCCTGTGGCAAGTCCTGGAGGTTCGAGTACGACGACCACTTGCTCGTGCGCGAGCGCGATCGCGAGGGGCTTTCGTTCTATTTTTCGTACGACGGTCGCGACCGCTATGCGCGGTGCGTGCGGACGTGGGGTGATGGCGGGATCTACGATCATGTGATCGACTACGACCGTCGGGGGCTGGCGACGATCGTGACCAACTCGCTGGGCGAGGTCACGCGGTACCAGATGGACGGGCTCGGGATGGTCACCGAGATCGTGCAGGCCGACGGGAGCAAGGTTCTGCGCGAGTACGAGCCGACCACGTGGTTGGCCGCGGAGATCGACGAGCTGGGGGCGGCGACCCGGTACCACTACGACGAGCGTGGCAACCGGATCATGATCGTCGAGCCCAAGACGGACGCAGGTCCGCGGGTGACGAAGATCCGCTACGACGCGAAGGATCGAGCGGTCGAGCTCGTGGATCCGGCCGGCGCGACTTGGGCGTGGCGCTACGACAGCCTGGGTCGGGTGGTGGCGCGCGTGGATCCGCTGGGGCACACCACGACGTTCGTGTGGGAGGCCGGCGTGGTGACGGCGGTGATCGATGCGGCGGGGCATCGCACGTCGTTGGGTTGGGATGCTGCGCAGAACCTGGTGGCGATCACCGGCGCGGACGGCAACGTCAGCAAGCGTGCCTACGATGCGTTGGGGCGACTGGTCGCGATCACCGACGCCAAGGGCAACACCCAGCGGCGGCACTACGATGCCGCGGGGAGGGTGCTGCGCATCGAAGAGCCCGATGGCAACGTCCGCGAGGTTGCACGCGATGGCGAGGGCCGGGTGGTGCGAGCGCGCGATCGATTGCGCGATGTGACGCTGGGCTATGCGGGCATGGGCTGGCTGGCGTCGCGGACGACGGCCGGTGCCACGGTGCGGTGGCGGCATGACAACGAGGGTCGTGTGGCGGCGGTGGTCGACGAGCGCGGGCAGGAGCATCGCTTCGAGCGCGACGGCGTCGGTCGGGTGCGAATCGAGCGGGGGATCGGGGACGTCGTGACGCGCTTCGAGCGTGACGCGGCCGGGCGGGTCGTGGTGGAGCACCGACCTGGCGAGGTGATCGTCAAGCATGTGTATGACGCGGCGGGGGCTCTGCTGGAGACGGTGTACCCGCAGGGGGGGACGGAGCGGTTTGGGTATGACCGCGCGGGTCGGTTGGTGTCGGCGGGCAACGACGATGTCGGGCTTGTCTTCGATCGCGATCCACTCGGTCGCATTGTGGCCGAACGCAGCACGCGTACCGATACCGCGCTTGATGGACGCAAGCAGGTCGTCGTCGAGCGGAAGTTCGACCATCACGGCCGGGCGATCGGGCTCTCGTCGAGCCTGGGCGCCGAGGTGACGATCGGCCGCAACGCGATGGGCGACGTCGTACGGGTCGAGCAGACGTGCGGCTTGATGGCCGGCTGGGAGGCGACGTTCGGTCGCGATGCGATGGGCGACGAGATCGATCGACTGCTGCCGGGTGGCGCGCGTTCTCACTGGTCGCGCGACGCAGTGGGTCGGCCGACCCAGCACCTGATCGGCCGCGACCAAGAGGCCCACCGACTCCGCAAGTATCGCTGGGACGTCGGCGATCGCTTGCTGGGGATCACGGAGGTCGGGACCGCCGAGCAGACCTTCGACCACGACGCCCGTGGCATGCTGGTGCGCGGGGCGATCGACGACACGACGGTCGATGGCCGCTTCCCCGACGATCTCGGCCGGATCTTCACGACGCCGACTCGGAGCGATCGCGAGTACTCGTCCGGCGGTGCGCTCGTGGTGCGGCGGAGCGCCGAGGGGACGACCATCTACTCGCACGACGCCGAGGGCCGGCTTGCGAGCAAGCGCGAGCCCCATGGGGCAGTGTCGCGCTACCACTGGAACGACGCCGGGCGGCTGGTGCAGGTGGATCGGCCCGACGGCGCCGCGGTCGCGATGACGTACGATCCACTGGGGCGTCGGCTCGCCAAGCGGTGCGATGGCGCGCAGACGTGCTTCGTCTCGAACGGCCACGTCGTGCTGCACGAGTGGCGCGAGGCCGCCGAGACGCCGGTACCGCGGTCGGTGCCCGGGGAGGACGCGCGGCGGATGGCGCTGCTTGAGCTGCGCGGCGAGCTGCAGCGGATCTTGCCGACGCAGCAGGCGGAGGCACAGTGGGAGATGCATCTCGCGACAGCGCAGAGATCGTTCCCCCGGCTGGTCGCGGAGCTGCGCGGGGGCGCGCAGCCGAAGGCGACGGACGTCGGCGGCGAGGTGATCACGTGGTTGTTCGATCCGGGGAGTTCTGCACCGATCGCGCGGCTGACGGCTGCGGACGCGCACGGGATCGTGGCCGACCAGGTCGGCACGCCGCTGGTCGTGCTCGATGCGGCTGGCGCCGCGAAGACGCAGCTCGCGACGGACACGTGGGGGCGCGCGCAGATCTCTGGTGATGCGTCGCTTTGCCCGTGGCGGCTGGCCGGGCAGTACCGCGATGAAGAGACCGGGCTGCACTACAACCGATTCCGGTTCTATGATCCGGATGCTGGGCAGTACATCTCGCGGGACCCGCTGGGGCTCCGCGCGGGCCTGCGAGTGTATGCGTACGTGGGGGACCCAGGGATCGCGAGCGATCCGTTGGGGCTGTCGCCGCAGCCGGGGGCCGGGTGCGGGGGGACAGCGGGGACAGCGGCAGCAGCACCGCCGAAGGCGAAACGGGGTCCGAAGCCATGGCCTGATGGACCCCACAATGAAACGATCGCAGCGAGGATCGATGAGCTCGTGGCGCAGGGGCACGTGCACAC
>CANLQR010000642.1 GCA_947492135.1 Deltaproteobacteria bacterium
ACTTCTGCAACCATACGTCGTCATCCTGCGTCCCGCACACGACGACGTTGCCCGAGCTGTCGACTGCAACCCCTGGGACGAACCCAGGAAGCGTCGCACCTTCCTGCGGCATGTCGATCCACAGTTGAGCGCCGCCCGGTTCATGCTTCGCGACGAACGGTTCCAGGGGGTCGAAACTGATGACGCCCGTCACCGCGATCTGTCCCCCGTCATCGACCGCGACACCGAACGCTGCGTTACCAAGTGCGCCCGGTTCGTACTCCTCGGTCCACTGCTGCGCCCCATCCAGGTCGTACTTGCGGATCCAACTCGACGGTACCCCGACATCCGGCACCGAGAATCCGACGACCACGATAAACCCCGCCGGATCGAACGCGACTCCCGATGCCTGATCTTGAGTCATGTCTGCGCCCGCGTACTCCCGGGTCCACTCGGAATTGCCCTGGAGCAGATCATGGCGGCGCAGCCAACCGTTCGTATCGGACGCCGAGACCTGGGTCCGCCCGGCAACGAACACGGCTTGGTCGGCCAAGGCGATTCCAAAGCCTGAGTCGATCAACCCGCCATCGTACACCTGAGCCCAGACCAGACCACCGTTGGCAGTGTAGCGACGCACTGCGATGTCGTAGCTGCCGACGTACACCCCTGCGACCGTGTACACGTCGCCGTCCTCGTCGAACTCGACTCCGGCGCCTCCGACGTCCCCACCGCCAAGGCCAACGAGGGCCTCGCTCCAGTCGAGCGACCCGGCATCGTCGAACACGGCCGTAAGCACGCGCTGTTCGCTGAGGCCGCCGGTAATGGCGATCTGCCCATCGGGCCCTATTGCGACGTCCCGCGCCTGGCTGTCATCGCCCAGATCGTGGACGAGGTCCCATAGCAGGGAACCCGCGGCATCGTAGCGGAGCAACAACACGTCGTCATCGGACGCCGTAAGGCCGACATGCCCGCCTGCAACGATCGAATCGTCCGAGTCCACGTCGACACCGAGACAGGCATCCTCGAATCCCGCGGCGCCGGCATAGCTACGCGTCCACATCACCGTCCCAGAGGCAACGCAGTCGACATTGCAGCCATCCCCGTTCTCGGCGTCGCCATCATCACAGACCTCGGGTCCGTTCATCGCCGCGTCACCACAGTGCGGACCCAACTCCGCGCAGTCGGCGGTGCAGCTCCCGTACGAGCCATCGTTGAGCCCGTCATCACAGACTTCGTCACCACCGACGATGCCATCGCCACATTCGGCCCCCGCAGCCTCGTCACCGGTGCTCGAGCCTTGGCTGCCCGTCGCCGACGTCGATGTCGACCCTGATGACGAGCTCACATCGCCAGTGGTCACTGGGCCGGCACCGCTCGTGGATCCTTCGGAGTCGCCGCCGGTCGTCAGGACACTGCCGGTCGTGCCCGACGTCTCGCTCATGATCGGCGCGTTGGGGGAGTAGCAGCCACCCAGTGCCGACAGCAGCGCCCCAACATGACGGTGGTGATTCGCCCGATCGCTGCCTGTCCTGCGCGTTAGCCCCATTGGTAGACCCTAACACGGATGGCCTGGCCCCCGCAGCCTCCGAACGAGCGAACACACGGCGTGGGCGAGCGCGAGGACGTCCGGGCTCCTGCTGCGCGACCCTATCCGCGACGTCTTGCAGCCGCTCACCCGCAGCCGTGGTAAAGCCGGTGCCGATGGACCCCTACCGTCTGGTGTCGGCAGCTGGAGCGTTCGCGATGCTGGCCCTCGCGCTCGCGATCGGACGTGATCGCAAGTCGATCCGCTGGCGCCCGGTGGTGTGGGGCATCGGGCTGCAGTGGTTGGCTGGCGTGGTGCTACTGCAACTGCCGCTGGGCCGCAGCGTGTTGTCCGGCGCCGCCGAGGCGGTGCAGACCGTGCTCGATCAGTCCTACGCAGGCTCGTCATTCGTATTCGGCCAGCTCGGCATGGCGAAGGGTGGCGACACTGGTCTGGGCGTCGTCTTTGCGTTCCAGGTCCTGCCGACGATCGTGTTCGTGGCGTCGCTGTTCTCGGTGCTCTACTACCTGGGCATCATGCAGATCATCGTGCGCGGGATGGCGTGGGTCATGATGCGGACGATGGGCGCCAGCGGTGCCGAGTCGCTGGTCGTGGCCGCGAGCATGTTCATGGGCCAGACCGAGGCTCCGCTGACCATCAAGCCATTTCTCACCCGGCTCACCGAGTCGGAGTTGTTCACGATCATGGTTGCGGGCATGGCGTCGGTATCCGGCGCGATCCTCGGCGCCTACGTCACGATCGGCGGTGTGTCGATCGAGCACTTGCTGACCGCAGTGGCCATGACGGCCCCGATCTCGCTGGTGATGGCCAAGCTGGTGATCCCCGAGACCGCAACGCCGGTCACCGCGGGTCGCATCGATGTCGAGATCCCCAACACCGATGCAAACCTGCTCGACGCCGCCGCGACCGGTGCCAGTGATGGCTTGAAGCTCGCCGCCAACGTCGGTGCGATGCTCATCGCGTTCATCGCGATGGTGGCGTTGGTCGATGCGATGCTCGGGTTCATCCATCTGGGTGGTGAGTCGCTGTCGCTGGCGCGGATCGTCGGGTGGTTGTTCTGGCCGATCGCGCTGCTCATGGGTACGCCGCCGTCCGAGGCTTTCGAGGTCGGCAGCGTGCTCGGCACACGGACCGTGCTGAACGAGCTCGTGGCGTTCGAGCGTTTGCATAGCGTCGCGGCGCATCTGAGCGCGCGATCCCACGCGATCGCGACGTTCGCGATCTGCGGGTTCGCGAACGTGTCGAGCATCGGGATCTTGATCGGCGGACTCGGCGGGCTGGTGCCCGAGCGCAAGGGGGATATCGCGCGCTTGGGGGTGCGGTGCTTGATCGCGGCGACTCTCGCGAATTTTTCGTCGGCCTGCGTCGCTGGGGCGCTGTCCTAGGGCCGCCGTCCTCGGCCGAGCACGGCGAGGCCCGCAGTCGCGGTCTCCCGCAGCAGCTCGCGCCCCGGGTCGAACCGACGCCCAGCCACGGTGCTTCCGCCCACGAGCGGATATGCGATGCTGCGTGGATGACACCGATCGGGCGATGGCTTCTTGTCGTGGTCGCGGCGACGCCCGCCTGTGCTCGATCGAGCACCATCGCGGCGCCACAATCCGAGCCCAGCACCGCACCCGCGGCGACACCCGGGGCGCCGCCGACCGTTGTCACTGCCTCGGGCCTACGAATCGCGATCGTCGCCGGCAACGGACCCGGCGAGCCCGCCGGCCCCGGCGACCGCGCCGTGCTGCGCTACGTCTTGCGCGACGCGAGCGGCGCGACCGTCGACCGCACGCCTGGCGACACCGCGGCAACCAAGGCGATGACCGACCTCCCGCCGAGCTGGGCCGAGGCCATCGCGCTGATGGTCCCCGGTGACACCGCCACGGTATGGATCCCCACCAGCGATCCGCAGGGCACCGCTGCGACCACAGCTCCCCGAGCGGCGACACTCGAACTTGCGCTCGTCGATGTGTTGCGCGGCGCCGACTTGCAGGTCTCGTCGCCACCACCCGACGCCGCACGAACCGCCAGCGGCATCGCCTACGTCGTGATCAAAGCCGGCACCGGCACCCAGCATCCGCCGGCAGGTGCTCAGCTCACCGCTCACTACGCCGGGTGGACCACCGACGGAAAACCGTTCGACAGCAGCTATGAGCGTGGCGAACCCATCGAGTTCAAGGCTAGCCAGGTCATCAAGGGCTGGGGCGAAGCCGTCGCACTGATGGTCGTCGGCGAGAAAACCCGCTTTTGGATCCCGCAAGAGCTCGCCTATCAGGGCAAGGCTGGTCGACCTTTTGGCATGCTGGTCTTCGACATCGAGCTGCTCGGGTTCACGCCGCAGCCCTAGCCGTATCCTACGCTCACCGCCGAGGTCGCTAGTCCAGGCGGACCCGATTGAGCCGCAGCGCGTTGCCGATCACCGAGACAGAACTCAGACTCATCGCCGCGCTCGCGAGCATCGGTGACAGCACCCATCCGAAGATCGGAAACAGCAACCCGGCAGCGACCGGCACGCCCAGGGCGTTGTAGCCGAACGCAAAGCTGAGATTTTGTCGGATGTTGCGCATGGTCGCCTTGCTGAGCCTCCGCGCCCGCACCAGCGCCCGCAGATCGCCCTTGAGCAAGGTGATGCCCGCGCTCTCGATGGCGACGTCGGTGCCGGTACCCATCGCGATCCCCACGTCGG
>CANLQR010000643.1 GCA_947492135.1 Deltaproteobacteria bacterium
CTCGAGGACGATGTCAGGGCCGCCATCGGGGCCCGGTGGAAGCCTGATCTCGCGCGGCAGCGCGTCGAGCCCTTCGACCGGGGGTGGCGACGCCGAGGGGTTGGCCGACGGGTTGGCCGACGGGTTGGTTGCCTCGGTTCGCTGCGCCAGAGGTTCGGGCCCGCCGCGATCAGGTGCGGGTTCGGTGACCGCCCTGGTCGTCGGCGCGGGCGCGGTTGGTGGTGCCCCGAGCGGATGCATGAGCACCCACGAGGCCCATCCGACCAACGCTGTCGTTGCAGCAACTGCGGCCCACGTCACCGCGCGCATCGGATCGCAACAATAGTACATCGTCGGCGGGCGTGCGAGCCTGCTCGCACTTCGGCTGGCCATTCCCTCGCTCGCCGTCGAGGGGGCCGACTCGAAGCGTCGCCCGACGCCAAGCTCAGCGCGAGCCCAGAGCGTGGCCCTCCTCGTTGCGATCCGTCGCCGGCGGCGGTGCTGGCGACAGTGCCGAGAGCTCGGCGCGAAGCTCCGGCGTCATGTCGATCTGGGCCGCGCGCAAGCACGCCGCGAGCTGCTCGGGGCCGCGTGCGCCGAGGATCGGCGCGGTGACGTCGGGATGGCTCGCGACCCACGCGATGGCCAACGCGGTGGGCTCGAACGACCGCTCGCGGGCGAACGCGGTGAAGCGCTCGGCGAGGTCGTAGTACTCGGTCGCTCCGTAGCGTGTGCGATACATCGGCCACTGCATCAGTCGGCCTTGCTCGGGTCGCTCGTCGCGACTGTACTTGCCCGACAGCAAGCCTCCACCCAAGGGACTGTAGGTCAGCGCCCCGATGCGCTCGGCTCGGCACAGCGGCAGGATCTCGGACTCGGCCTGGCGCTTGGCGAGGTTGTACATCGGCTGCACGCAGACCAGCGGCTGCCAGCCGTGACGCTCGGCGAGGCCAATCGCGCGAGCGGTCTGCCAGGCTGCGAAGTTGCTCACCGCGGGATAGAGGATCTTGCCGGACAGCACGAGCTGCTCGACCGCGCGCAGGCTCTCGTCGAGGGCCGTGACCTCGTCGAACCGGTGCAAGAAGAACACGTCGATGCGATCGGTCGCGAGTCGTCGCAAGCTGGCCTCGACCGCGCGCACGAGGTGATACCGGGACGTGCCGCGGTCGTTTCCGCCCTCGCCCGTGGGAAAGTAGGCCTTGCTCGTGAGCACGATGCGGTCGCGGCACCCAGCCACGAGCTTGCCGAGCGACATCTCGGCTGCGCCCTCGTTGTAGACGTCGGCGCAGTCGAACAGGTTGACGCCGGCATCCAGCGCCATCGCGAACATCCGCGCGTCGACGTCGGCGTCCTTGCCAAAGGTCATGGTCCCCAGCGCGAGGCCGGACACGCGGACACCAGTGCGACCGAGAAATCGTTGTTGCATCGACGTCGGCGAGGCTACCAAGTGTGAGCAGGACTGACACCTTGGGCCGCACACCTTGTGGCGCTCGGCGAACTCGTCCCGGCGTAGGCCGCGGGTACCGAAGCGACTTCGCGTCTGTTATGCTGGAGAAAGTTCGCGGAGGCGCCACGATTCGCGCGGCCTTTCGCCTTCCACTAATCCCAGAGATCCCGCCATGACACTCACTGCGCGCCTCACCCTGCTTCTATGTGCTCTCGTTCCGCTCGGCTGCCCGGCCGCTGGCTCCGAGTCGACCGCCGGGGAGACCTCTGCGTCTTCGACCGGCAACGACGAGGACACCAACGTCACGGTCACCATGACCACCAATCCGACGACGGAGAACTCGATGACCGGCACCACCGCCGACACGACGGACACCGATCCGACGGACGCGACGACGACGACGGATCCGACCGACGCGACGACCACGGACCCGACCGACGCGACGACGACGGACCCGGGTACGACGACGGATCCAGGCACGACGACGGATCCGGGCACGACGACGGATCCGGGCACGACGACGGATCCGGGCACGACGACCGATGCAACCACAGGCGGCATGGCCGTCGCGTGCGTCGAGAATCCGCAGGACGGCTGCGCGGACCCGGCGGACGACTGCAGCTGCGTCGGGTGTATGGACAACGACGCATGCGATTTGATGGATGATTGTGTGTGCGCTGACTGCGTCGCCGACGACTTCTGCTCCAGCCCGGACGCCTGCAACAGCGACGACATCTGCGACCCATTCAACGAAGGTTGTGCCTGCGCCGATTGTGCGGACCTTCCCGTCTGCGCCGGCTGATCAGCCACTGCCGCACCGACCGGCGCAGCGCGCCGGCCAGGTCAGCCGCGGCGTGGCGGGCCTGCTCGTGCCCGCCAGCTCGGAATCGCGGCTGACGTCGCATCGATGGTACTCTCGCGTCGAGCCCCGGCCGCCGTCGGGCCGAACCGGAACCACCGTGGCAGGCAGTAGCCTCTTTACGCTCCTCGATGACATCGCCACGTTGCTCGACGACGTGGCGATGCTGACGAAGGTCGCCACGAAGAAGACGGCGGGAGTCCTGGGCGACGATCTGGCGCTCAATGCCGAGCAGGTCGCCGGCGTGAACACCGACCGCGAGCTGCCGGTGGTCTGGGCGGTCTTCAAGGGCTCGGCGATCAACAAGCTGATCCTGGTGCCATCGGCCCTGGCGATCAGCGCCCTGGCGCCGTGGGCGATCATTCCCCTGCTGATGGTCGGCGGGGCGTTTTTGTGTTTCGAGGGCTTCGAGAAGATCGCCCACAAGTTCTTGCACCAACCGAAAGAAGACCAGGCGCATCACCAAGCTGTGGCCGAAGCGATCGCCGATCCCAAGATCGACATGGTCGCGTTCGAGCGCGACAAGATCCGCGGGGCGATCCGCACCGACATCATCTTGTCGGGCGAGATCATCGTGATCTCGCTGGGCACGGTCGCCGATCGGCCGCTGGGTACCCAGGCCGCGGTGCTGGCCACGATCGCCGTGGTCATGACGGTCGGGGTGTATGGTCTGGTCGCCGGCATCGTGAAGCTCGACGACGCTGGGCTCGCGCTGACCCGTCGCCGCAACGCGGTCGCGCGTGGGATAGGATCGATGATCCTACGCATTGCGCCGTATCTCATGAAGACCCTGTCGATCGCCGGCACGGCGGCGATGTTCCTGGTGGGCGGCGGCATCCTGGTCCACGGCATCGCGCCGCTGCATCACTTTGCCCAGGCCCAGCATTGGCTGGTCGAGATGCTCGTCAACGGCGGCGCCGGTGTGGTTGCGGGCGGTCTGATCGTCGGCGCGGTGACGCTCGCGAAACGGCTGCGGCGAAAGCCCAAGCCCCTCGCGAATCGCTGACCCCATCTCGCGCGTCGGCGTTCGAGTCGGTCTTTTGGCAGCGCAGACCCAAGCGCCCTGATACCTTCGTCGGCACGATGGTCGTCCGAGCTCGCTGGTCCGTCGTCGTCGCGATGGTGTGCGCTTGCGAACGCACGGGCCCGGTCCTCGAGTCACCGGGTCGGCCCACCCCCACCCAGGACACCTCGGCGCGGCCGGCCCACGTCGAGCCGGTCGTGATTTCGATCATCGGCACCAACGATCTGCATGGCCACATCGGTGCGCTGCCGATCCTTGGCGGCTACCTCGGCAATCTTCGCCGCGCGCGGGCCGACTCTGGTGGCGCGGTGGTGCTGCTCGACGGCGGTGACATGTTCCAGGGCACGCTGGAGTCCAATCTCGAGGAGGGCGCGCCAGTGGTGCGGGCCTACGCCGCGCTGGGCTACGATGCCGTCGCGATCGGCAACCACGAGTTCGACTACGGCCCGGTCGGGCCCGACTCGACCGTCAAGCGTCCGGGCGACGATCCTCGAGGCGCCTTGCGATCGCGAATCGCCGAGGCCGGCTTCCCGTTCTTGTCGGCGAATCTCACGCTGCGCTCCGGCGCAGTGGCGGACCTCGGGGCCCCGTCCGTGATGATCGAGCGGGCCGGGATCACCATCGGCATCATCGGCGGATCGACCGAGCAGACCCCGCGCACGACGATCGCGGCCAACGTCGCCGACCTCGCCTTCACCGCGCTGGCCGACGCGGTCGCATCCGAGGCTCGTCGCCTTCGCGATCAGGGCGCCGACGTGGTCGTGCTCGCCGCCCACGCGGGTGGCAAGTGCACCGCGTTCGACGACCCCGACGTCACCTCGAGCTGTGTCGACGACGAGGAAATCATGGCAGTGGCGCACGCGCTGCCGCCAGGT
>CANLQR010000644.1 GCA_947492135.1 Deltaproteobacteria bacterium
GATCGAGGTCGATCTGCACGCACTCCTGCACGCCAGGCTGGCAGATGCCGACGTTGTACGTCGGCGGAGCGCCGCTGTAGCACCACTGCTGCGCGCCGGGGTCTTCGCAGAGACCGGCATCCACGCCGGGCGGATCCACCGGCGGATCTCCGGGGCCGCCGGTATCGCCAGTCGTGCCCGTCCCTGCGGAGTCGGTGCCTGCAGAGTCGGTGCCTGCGGAGTCGGTGCCCGCAGAGAGCGTACCGGCCGTGCCGCTGGAGTCCGCTGAATCGCTGCCTTGCGATGCGCTCATGCTCATCGCGCCGGTGGTATCGGGTGTGGTGGTGCCGGCCGACAACGACGCCGAACTCGTGCCGGTGGCCGAGTCACCTTCGGTCGCACTGGCGGTAGCTTCGGTCGCGTCGCCGCCACAGCCGACGATCGAGATTCCCACGGTAGCAAAGACGTAGAGGTGTAAGCCGCGGCGATTCAATGTCTGGACCTGCGCTGGTTCGATCGTCGAGCGGTAGATTTTTCCGGTCGGGTCGACCCCCCGTCGACCCCAAACCCGGCTTTGGAGTATGAATTATTCGTGAACGATCATGCAAGTCGTTCTTCCGAAGATGATCGGGTGAACCACCTTTACCCACCACGCCACACGTCGCGACAGCAAGGAAGGCGCTCATCCACGCGGATCGAGGTCTCGTGCAGACGAGTCGGCGACACGCCGCGGCGCGACCATGAGCAGCTCGAGTGCGCCCGCGAGGCGCGCCGCTTCGAGGGTCACCGCCACGTCGACGTGGGCCAGCTCGGTCGCCTGCACGAGGTCGTCACCCGCGTAGGCTTGGTACCAGCGCTCGAGCCAGGTGCGCTGGCCGTCCCAGTCGGGATCGCTGCCGGTGAAGTGCAGGGTGCGATAGCCGTGGCGCTGCAGCAGGCCGGGAATCCCCTCGATGTACACGTCGGCCGCTTCGCTCGCGATGTTCTTGTACGGGTGCATCAGCAGCCCGGTGTGGATCGCTCGTCGAACTCCCACGCGCCGCCAGGATCCTCTGCGCGCCAGCGGTCTTGATAGATGGTGACCGCGTTGATTCGGGCGCAGATACTGGAAAAGGTGCAGCGCCGACTCCAGCACCCAGCGCAAGCCCAAACAGCGCGACGGCTTGCTGGGTGGCCGCATTGCGGGCCGGTGGTCGTGCCGGCGCCATCCACGGATGCCAGTCCAACTTGGAGGCCAGGTGGACGCATGGTTTCGAGGGCCGTCGCCGGGCAACCAGCGTTGGCTGCGCAGGTTTCGTGCTCCGTGCCGATCCAGGGGCATCCGGTCAGGGTTCGTCGCGGGCCCGGATGTGCTCATTGCCTGGCGCGGTGCGCTAGTCGGCGCTCGTGCTCAGCCAACTCCGTGGGCGTTTGTGCTCCATCGATAGCCCCGGAGCGTATCCACCACGAGGCCAGTTCTCTAGGAGGTGCTGCCTCGGCTCGCCAACCTCACGAACCGGCGCATAGATGAGCCGTTAGACCCGACGAAGGAGGGTCACGTCATGAATCTCTCTCAATGGCTCGCGGATGGTTCCGCGACGGTGGTGTTCGTTTGTCTCGGCCTCGGCGCCGTGCTGTCGTACTTGGTTTTCTCGCGGTGGATCCGCTACATCCCCAACACCCGCGTAGGCATCGTCGAAAAGCTCATCAGTGCCCACGGCTCGGTGCGTGCGGGACTGATCGCGTTGCACGGTGAGGCGGGATTTCAGCCCGAAGTCCTGCGTGGTGGCTGGCATCTGCTGACACCGTTGCAGTACCGGGTTCACAAAGTGCCACTGGTCACGATCCCGCAGGGCAAGATCGGTTATGTCTTTTCGCGCGATGGCCAGGACCTGCCACCGACCCAGGCGCTGGCATCGAGTCTGCGCGCCAACGACTTCCAGAATGCCCGCGGGTTTCTCGAAGCCGGTGGTCAAAAAGGGCCGCAGCGGATGATCCTGCGTGAGGGCACCTATGCGATCAACCTCGCGCAGTTCGTGGTGTTGACCGAAGAGCGTCTCTATTTCATCGCCATGGACAATGGCGACAAGCTGATGTTCGAGAAGATGGTCGAGATCATCGTCTCGCGCGGTGGGTTCCGCCCGATCGTCATCCAGGGCAGCGACGACATCATCGGGATTGTCACGGTCCACGACGGTCCAAGCCTTGCCCCCGGTGAGATCATCGCACCTACCGTCGGCCAAGAACCCGGCCAAGCTGCGAGCTACCACAACAACTTCCAGGACGCGGACAAGTTCCTGATCGGCGGAGGCCGACGCGGCCGGCAGTTGCAAGTGATGGTCGAGGGCACCTACTACATCAACCGCCTGTTCGCGACGGTCGAGGCGATCCCCAAGACCGTCGTCGAGGTCGGATCCGTCGGCGTGGTGGTGAGCTACACCGGAAAGACCGGGCTCGACTTGACCGGGACCGACTACTGCCACGGCGAGCTGGTGCAGCAGGGTGAACGCGGCGTTTGGAGCGTGCCGCTGATGCCTGGCAAGTATGCGTTCAACACCTATGCCGGCAAGGTGATGATGGTGCCGACGACCAACTTCATCCTCAAGTGGACCCGTGGTCAGGTGGGCAGCCACAACTTCGACGAGAACCTCGCGGAGGTCAGCCTCATCACCAGGGACGCGTTCGAGCCCAGCTTGCCGCTGTCGGTGGTCGTCCACATCGACTACCGCAAGGCCTCGCTGGTGATCCAGCGCTTTGGCGACGTCAAGAAGCTGGTCGAGCAGACCCTCGATCCGATGGTCTCGGCGTACTTCAAGAACGTCGGTCAGACGCGCACGTTGATCCAGCTGTTGCAGGACCGCAGCGCGATCCAGGAAATCGCGGGCCAGCAGATGCGTGCGAAGTTCGAGAACTACAACCTCGATCTCCAGGAGGTGCTGATCGGCACACCCACAGGTGCGGCCGACAACCCGCACATCGAGGGGATCCTCGAGCAGCTGCGCACGCGGCAGATCGCCGAGGAACAGATCGAGACCTACAACCGCCAGGAGAAGGCCTCGATCAAGGAGTGTGCGCTTCGCGAGGCCGAAGCGCGTGCAGTGGCCCAGACTGCGCTGACGCAGTCGGAGATCTCGATCACCGTGCATAGCAACCAGGGCAAGGCCGAGCTGGCGCGCGCACAGCAGGAGGCCGCACGCATCCAGACCCTGGCCACGGCCGAGGCGGAGCGGACGCGGATCCTCGGCGAAGGCGAAGCCAAGAAGATCCGCGCCCTGGCTGAGTCCGAGGCGGAGCGTGCAGCCAGAGTCGGCATCGCCGAGGCGATGGCCGTCGAGGAGAAGGTCCGGGCTTACGGTGGCGCGCAGATCCAGCTCACGCAGCAGGTGATGGGTCGTTTCGCCGAGGCCATCGAGAGAGGGCAGATCGACGTGGTCCCGCGCATCAGCATGGGCGGGGCCGCAGGTGGCAACGTCGGTGTGATCGAGAACCTGCTGACCCTGCTGCTCACGACCAAGCTGGGCGACACCGTTGGCGTATCGATGGAGCGGGACGCAGGGGCGGAGGCGGTCCGTGCCGATCTTCGCGCCCGCCTCGCGGCGCCTCGCGAGTAGAGGCGAGACCTGGAGGGGCGGCCGAGCTCGAGAGCGATTCGAGCTCGGCACCCTCCCCGAGGGCTGCCGACCCGCGCCGCGGACACTGGACTACAGCATCACGACGCCGCGCTGCACCGCACGCACCACGGCCTCGGTCCGCGTGCTTGCGCGCAGCTTGCCGAGCACCGAGTTGACATGGAACTTCGCGGTGTGGGCGCTGATGCGGAGACGGTCGGCGATCTGCTTGTTCGACAAGCCCTCGGCCATGAGCTGAACCACCTCGTGCTCGCGATGGGTGAGTCCGTCGACCTGCGTGCGCATGATCTCTGCGGTCGCCGGTCGCTCGAACTCGTCGAGCGTGCCGGCATCCATCACGCGCAGTCCATGACGCGCGGCGAGCAGCGCACTGGCGAGCGGGCCCGACGCGAGCTCGCGGCTGACGACGGCCGCGACCCCGGCACCGAGCAACCCCACCCGAGCGACGCTCGATGGCGCGAGGGCGACCACGGGCACCGGCAGCGCCGAGACCTGCCCGGTGAGGTCGCGCTCGGTGGCCGCCTCGGGCCCGAGGTCCCACAACACCACGTTCGCGTGCGTGCGGATCAGCGCGTGCCCGAGGTCGTCTGCGCA
>CANLQR010000645.1 GCA_947492135.1 Deltaproteobacteria bacterium
GCGGCAGGCCGTTGAACCGTGTCGAGCGGACCATTACGCTTGCGGCCCACCCTAGGCCAGACCGACCGGGCAACCGATCGATTCGACCGCAAGCCGGCGCCCATGGGGCCGGCCGTAAAAGGTGCCCACCTCCAGGACCGACGACCCCCATGGCCGACGCGCGAACCGCATTGCTCGAACACCTTCGTGCCGACGACTCCACCACACAGCAGGCTCTGGCTGCCGCATGTGAAGGTGTCGACCTCGTCGCTGCACGACTCCAGGCCCGCGATGAACCGGCGTCGGGCGAGGCCGCGGCCCGGCTGCTCGGTCGGATGTTGCTCGACGGCGTCGCCTCTGCCGAGGTCCTCGAGACCGCAAAGGCCGTCGCGGCCAGGGCCCCGCGCGAGGACTTGGGCAACGACGTCGCGCTGGTGGCTGGCGTCACCATCTGGCGGCTGTCGGGCCAGTCGTCACTGGCGGAGCCGTATTTCCGTCGCGTGCGTCGGACCGACGCGGCACACCCTGGGGTGCTCGGTTTCTACCGCGACCTATTCGCGGGTGACGCCGGCGCGGCCCAGCTGATCCAGGTGTTGATTCAGGCGCGGCGAGCGACGCGTGATGCCGATCTGCGCTTCGGGCTCGCCGAAGAGGTGGCGACGCTCGCCGAGTCCCAGGCCGGCGGCGCCGATCGTGCGATCGAAACCTGGCGTTCGGTGATCCGCGAGGACGGCTACGATGTCCGCGCGTCCGAGGCGCTCGAGCGCCTCTACCGTGCCGGCGGCAAGTGGACCGCGCTGGTCGAGCTGGTCAAGGACCATATCGAGCGGCTCGGCGACGGGCCCGGCGCGGCCGCGCAGCGGATCGCGAGGTTGCTCGAGGTCGCGGAGCTCTATCGCGATCGGCTCAAGCTCGACACGATGGCGCTCGCGACGTTGCAGCGCATCCTCGATGTCGATCCGTGGCACGAGGCGAGCCTCGAGGCACTCGCCGACACCTATGCGAAGGCCGGTCGTACCAACGATCTGTTGGGCGTCTACCAGCGCAGGATCGACGCCGCCACCGAGGCGAACGACGTACCCCGCCACATCGAGCTGCTCCGCCGTGTCGCCGAGATCTGGCTCGAGCAGCTCGGCAACCCGCAGCGCGCGCTGGAGCCCCTCCAAGCGGTGCTGGCGCTGGCGCCTCGCGATCTGCAGACCCGCCAGCTCCTGGCGAAGATCCACGAGCAGCGTCGTGATTTCCGGGCACTGATCGCACTGCGCCGCGAGGAACTCGCGGACCACGAGGGCGAAGCCGCACTCGAGCTGCGGTTGGAACTCGCGACACTTGCCGAGGAGCGACTCGGAGACCGGCGCGAAGCGATCGCCGCGTTCAACGAGGTCCTTGCTCACCATGGCGATCACCCGACCGCGTTGACCGGGCTGCTGCGGCTCTACGAGCGAGAGTCGCGCTGGGCGGAGGCCGCGGAGATTCTGCATCGCCAACTCGCGCGCGCCGAGTCGTCGGTGGCTGGCGCTCTGCTATTGACGCTCGGGAACCTCTACTCCGATCGGCTGCAGAGCCGGGCCGACGCGATCCTCGTCTGGTCCGAGTTGCTGCGGTTGCAGCCAGGCCATGAGCGGGCGATTCGCCGCCTGCGGGACGCCTACGTCTCCGAAGGCCACTGGGACGACCTCCAGGCGCTGTTTGCCGGCCAGGGCCGGCTCGCCGATGTCGTCGAGGTGCTCCAAAGTGCCGCCGATCGCCTCGCCGACACCGAGGCGCGGGTCGTGCTGTACCGCCGGGTTGCGGCGCTGTGCCGAGACGCCCTGGGCCAGCCCGAGCGCGCGCTGCGTGCCCTCGAGCGCACGCTGGCGATCCAGCCGGACAACACCGACGTCGCGCGCGAGCTGGTTCCGATCTATCGCGAGCAGCGCAACTGGGCGCGGCTGCTGGGCACCCACGAGGTGCTGCTGCGTGCGGCGTCCGACGACGAGCAGCGGCTCCAGATCATCGAAGCCTTGCGCGCGGTGGCGGACGAGAAGCTCGCCTCGCCGGCGCTGACGATGCAATGGGCCGCCGAGGCGTATCGCTTGCGACCCACCTCCGTCAGCTTGCGCGAGGGGCTCGAGCGCGCGGCCGAGCGCGCCGACGGCTGGGACGAACTCAGTCGCATGTTCGAAGAGCGGATCGCGGCTCCCGCGGTAGAAGATCCCGAGCGCCTGGTGCTGCTCGACAAGCTCGCCGCGGTCGCGCGCGACAAGCTGTCCAAACCCGACGACGCGCAACGCTACTACCGTCGCATCATCGGCCTCGATCCGAACAACGCCGCTGCGATGACGGCGCTCGAAGGCATCTACACCACGACCCGGCGCTGGGATGATCTCGCCGAGGTCTACCGCCGGCGTCTCGAGGTCGAGCGCGACGCGCCGGCACGGCTCGCGACCCTGCGCGGGCTTGCGCGGCTGCAAGAAGAGCAACTCGGCGATCTCGACGCGGCTGTCGGCACCCACAACGCGATCCTCGAGCTGACGCTGCAGCTTCGTTCGACGGCGGCCGAGCAGGCGCCGCTTGCGGCGGACGAGACCGCCGCGCTCGACTCGCTGGCCCGCATCCACCGCAATCGCGGCAACTGGGCCGAGCTTGCCGTCATCCTCGAGCGCAAGCTCGCGCTCGAGACGACCAGCGCGCGCCGAGTCCCACTGGTCTTCGAGTTGGCCGAGATCCGGAGCGCGCGGCTTGCCGATCCGGCGCAGGCCACCGCCGGGTTCCTCACCGTGCTCGAGCTCGAGCCCGATCACCGCCGCGCCGTCGCTGCGCTCGAAGAGCTGCGTGGGGCCGATCCTGCGAGTGCGTTGCCGATCATGCGGGGCCTGCTGCCGTTCTATCGGCGGGTCGGGGATCGCCCACGCGAGGCCGAGGCCATGGAGGTGATCGTCGCCGCCGAGCAGGACGCGACGGCTCGATTCGGACTACTCGAGCAACTCGCCGCCATCTACGAACAGATGCCGGAGCGCCGCACCGATGCGCTGCGGATCCGCGGCGAATTGTTTCGTCTCGATCCGCAGCAGTGGGAGGGGCGGCAGTTACTCGTGCGTCTCGGCACAGAGCTGTCCCGACCGCAAGACGTCGCGGCCGCGTATGCCGATGTGCTGCACGCGCTGGGCGACGAGGTTGCGGCGGCCCAGGCCGAGGGGCGCACGCTGTCGCGTGAGCGCGCGGTCCTGCGGCGCGATCTGTTGCTCGAGCACGCCGCACTGCTGCGCGATCGGCTCGCTCGACCCGCCGATGCCGAGGTCGCGTATCTCGAGGTGCTGGCCTCGGACGAGACCCACCAAGCCGCCTACGAGGCTGTCGAAGCCCTCATGCGGGCACGCTCTGGCCATGCCGCGCTGCGGGATCTGTATCGCAGACGCGCCGACGTCACGTTCAATCAGCGCGAGCAGAAGCTGCTGTTGTCGCGAATCATCGAGCTGTCACGCACGGTGCTGGACGATCGCGCGACGGCGATCGCAACTGCCGAAGAGCTGCTCGATCTGATCCCCGACGACCTTGCGACGCTCGAGTTGCTGGTCGGCATGTATGAAAGCGGCGGGACGCGCAGCGAGCTCGTGAAGCTCGAGGAGGCACTGGGGCGCGGGGCGGAGCTCGAGCGTGATCCCGCGCGGGCCCGCGCCCTTGCGGTGCGGCGCGCCACGTTGAGGATGCAGGAACTCGGTGATGCGTTCGGCGCGACCGACTTGCTTGGTCAGGTGCTCGGTGAGGACCCCGACAACACGGCTGCCCGCGCGTTGCTGGAGGAACTGCTCGGTGTGTCCGAGGTCCAGCTGTCGGCGGCGGCGATGCTCGAGCCGGTCTACCTGCGGCTCAATGATCACCAGGGCCGGATCCGCGTGCTGTCGATTCGCCGCGAGCAGGCCGAGAACCAAGGCGCGATCGATCAGGCGATCACGCACCTGCTCGACATCGTCAAGGTGCTCGAGGGCGACCTGGGCGATCGCCCCGGCGCCTTCGCCACCGCGCGCGAGGCCCACGCCATGGATCCGCGCCGTGCCGACACGCGCAACGAGGTCGACAGGCTTGGACTCGAGCTGGGTGCTTACGGCGACCTCGTGGCGACCTGGCGGGGCGCGCTCGAACAGGCTGGCACCGATACCGCGCTGCGCATCGGGCTGC
>CANLQR010000646.1 GCA_947492135.1 Deltaproteobacteria bacterium
TGGCCAGCGGGTTTCGCACCGCCGCCGACTATCGCCGGGCGTCGGGTCCGAGCGTTGCGCCTGTGGTCCACGTCGCCGAGGTCGCCGAGGTCGCCGAGGTCGCCGAGGTGGAGACGCCCGAGATCGAGCTGCTCCCCGACGACGTCGCGGTCGACGACCCTGCAACAGTCGTGGGCCGGGCGCCCGAGCGCGTGTCGCCACCCACCGCGGTTCCGATCACCTCGCCTGTCTCTGCAGCGCCACCCATTGCGGCTGTGGCTGTCCCGACCGCACCCCCACGTCTCGTCGCCGAGATCGCGCTCGGTGATGATGACGACGAGGGCTCCGAGACCATGGTGCGCACGCCCGGTCGCCCGACCGTGGTCGGGATCGCACCGCCTCCGACGGCTCCGACGCCCGCGCGCGCGGCAGCCGTCGCCCAGCCGGGCCCGGCGCGGTCGTCCAACGAGGCCGAGACCGAGCCTGCCCGCAAGCGGTCCGACGTGCTCGCGAGCGCTGCGACCCCGGCAGCCGCGGCCGAGCGTGCCCGCGCGACCGCGTCGCCCAAGCCCACACCCGAGCCCGTCGCGGCGCGAGCCGAAGCTCGTCCGCGTCCCGCCAAGCCGGACGCTCTGGTTCGCATGCCCGAGGCGATCGAGCCCGAGGAGCGGCGTTCCGGGGCACTGGGCGCGTTCCTGCTGGTGCTGCTGCTGGTGCTCGCGGCCGGACTCACGGTGGTGAGTGTGTTGCAGAAGAACACGCCGGATCCTCGTCCGTTGCTCGAGGACCTGTACCGTCAGTACCTCAAGCCGTGAGAACCTGGTTCGTGCATGGTGGACGAGGCGGCCCTGACCTCACTCGACCCGCGCGAGGTCGCGACGCGGCTGAGCTCGCTGCCCGACCGCGCCATGCGGGCCGCTCGACTGGCCGCCTGGCTCGAGCAGTCTGAAGCTGGAGACGCCGCGTGGCTGCTGGACGTGCTGGCGACCGCAGGCCGCTCCGGAGGGCCTCCATTTTTCGTGGGACTGCTCGCCGCCGTCGACATGCTCGGGGCCGATCGGCTGGGCTACACGACGCGGGTGGCAATCCACGCCGCAGCGTCCGCCCGCGGTCTGGATGCGTGCAAAGAGCTGTTGTTTGTCGTCGACGCGCCGGTCGACGAGCGCGCCGCGGCACCACGCGCGCTCACCCCCGGGACGCGGCCCCTGACGCTCGGTGAGCGCAAATCCCTGGCCCGTTCGTGGCGGCGCGACGTGCTGCAGCGACTCCTGGTCGATCCGCACCCGGACGTCGTCGCGTTGCTGCTGGCGAATCCCCACCTGACCGAGGACGACGCGCTTCGCATTGCCACCGCACGACGCAGCTCGGCTGCGGTGTTGGGTCTGTTGCTTCGCTCGCCGCGCTGGAGCGCGAGCCCTCGCGTGCGGCTTGCGCTGGTTCGCAACCCGCGCCTACCGCTCGCGCTCGCGCTTCAGCTCGTCGGCCTGCTCAACGCCGTCGAACTCCTCGAGTTGTCACGCGACGCCAGACTTCCGTTGCCGCTGCGGGTCGCAATGGAGCGACGCGTGCGTCCGGGCATGTGACGAAGCCCCGAGCCCTTCAGGCCTTGGGCTCGGTCGTCGCCTTGGGCGTGACGTCGATCTCGGGGCGATCATCGGCCCGATCGGCGAGCTTCTCGGCCGCGGCGACGTGCTTCTCTTCCTCCATCGTCTTCATCTCTTTCTTGAAGCCACGAAGCATCTTACCGATGCCCTCTCCGAGCGCGGGAAGCTTCGAGGGTCCGAAGACGAGGAGTACGATCACCAAGATGATCAGCACCTCGGGAAGACCGACTCCAAAGCCGAGCACGGTGTGCATGTGCGAAAGGTAGTCGCCTTTGCGGACCAATGCTAGCGTGAGACCCATGCAGGCCTCGCCGCTGGTCGCGCAAAGGACGCGTCTGCTGGGTGACCGTATGCGGACGCGGAGCTCGATCCGCGGTTGGCAGCGGTGGTCCGCGATGGTCGCCGCGGCACTGATGTTGGCGAGTCCGGTGGTGTTCGCCGCCCCCGCCCGGGTCGATCGGAGCACGCTACCGACAGTTGCCGATCACCGCTCGGCACCCGCCCCAGCGCCCATCGAGGCCTCGCAGGAGGGACGTCGGCGTGTCCGCGGAGATCGGGCCGAGCGTGCGTCGGTTCACGCCGCGTGGACACCTCCAGCCTATGACCCTGACCAAGCGGACCGCGCTGCGCTGGCGGAATTCGAGGCTCGCGCGCTCGGTGCCACGCAGACGATCATCGACGTCGCGCCCGAGCCGTGGATGAACAAGCTCGCGGCGCCGGGCCTGCCCGTGCGGTGGAACGACGGCCTCGTCGAGTACCTGCGCTATTTCACGAAGGACCCGCGCGGCACGGCGATGATGCGAGCCTGGCTGCGGCGCGCGGGCCGATACGAGGCCGTGATCCGCCGCATCCTGAAGGAACACGATGTCCCCGAGGACCTCGTGTGGGTCGTGATGGCCGAGAGCGGCTTCAACCCGAGGGTGAGATCGGCGGCGGGCGCCGCCGGCCCGTGGCAGTTCATGGAAGGCACCGGTGGCGTCTATGGACTCTCGAAGTCCTACTGGGTCGACTGGCGCTACGACATCGATCGCTCGACGATCGCGGCAGCGACCTACCTGCAGGATCTGCGGGTGCGGTTCGGCTCGTGGGAACTCGCCTTGGCCGCGTACAACGCTGGGTACGGCCTGGTGATGACCTCGATCGAGCGCCACAACACCAACAACTTCTGGGCGCTCGCGGAGATCGAAAGCGGCCTGCCCCACGCGACCGTGAACTACGTCCCGAAGATCGTGGCAGCGGCGATCGTTGCAAAAAATCGCGACGCGCTCGGGTTCACCACAGCTGAGGTCGCTCCGCTTGCGCCCGTCGAGTGGATCGAGGTCGAGGTGACGCACTCGACCCCGCTGGCCGAGGTCGCAAGGCTCGCCGAGATCGATCCGGACCTGATCGCGGAGCTCAACGCCCACTTTGTGCGGGGGAGGACTCCCCCAGGCAAGGCCGCTCGCGTGCGGATCCCACGTTCAGCGTCCGAGCGGTTCGCGGGCGCACGTGGGGAGCTACAGTCGATGTGGGCGTCGCAGACCACGCACGTCGCGCTCGAAGGCGAGCCGCTGACCGAGATCGCCAGGGCCCACGGCACGACGGAAAAGGAGCTGCGCAAGCGCAATGGCATCCGTGACACCGCGGAGGTGACCGCTGGCGTGGTCTTGGTGGTGCCCTCGGGTCCCGCTGCAGTTGCGAGTGGCGCACCGACTGCGGCCGGTTCGAGCGAACGACCGCTGGCCGCGGTGATCGGCCTCGAGGTCAAGGCCGAGCAGCGCTTGGTCTTCTTCGAGGTCACGCGCGCGACCACCACGGCCTCGCTGGTGCGCGCTTTCGGGGCGACTTGGGATCGCATCGTGGCTTGGAACGACCTGGATCCTCACGCGCGACTGCAGCCCGGCCAACTGCTGCAGCTGCTCGTACCGCGGAGCTTCGACGCCGCGAAGCGCGGGGTATCGGTCTACGAACTCGCGCAGGTCCGGCACGTGCTCCGCGGCTCTCGCGAGCATCTCGAAGCCAGCCTTGCGCTGCGAGGAAAACAACGGCGCGCGATCAAGGCCAAGCGTGGCGACACGTTGGAGTCCATCGGGCGCCGCGCCGATCTGACGACCGGCGACCTCGCTCGCATCAACGACTACCCGCGTGATCACCCGATCGCGGTCGGAGAACTCGTCATCGTGTATGTCGACGAGCGCCATCGCAAGGGCACGGTCGACGCGCCGGCACCGCGCGGGCACCGAGAGCGCGATGCTACGGAGCTTGCGGCGGGTGAGGTCGCGGATCGGGACGCGACGATCGAGCACGGTGCAAGCGAGGGCGACGGCGACGAGCAGACTGCGGTCCGGGCCGAGCCGGAACCGCTCGCCGCGACCAAAGCGGCGACCGAGCGCACGCGCGGACGAGCCCGGCGGAAGCCTTCCACTCCAAGCTCGAGTCGGGTCCCGAGCCGACGGCGCGAGTCACCGTGACGCTGATCGCCGTCGAGGAGGCGCAGGCCCTCGCACTCGCCCACGCCGAGCCCTGCCTCGCCCAGGAG
>CANLQR010000647.1 GCA_947492135.1 Deltaproteobacteria bacterium
GCATCGCGACCCTTGGAGGTCTCGCCTGCGATCGACCGCGCGGTCGCCCAGCGCAACGCCGGCGACCTCGATGGTTCCCTCGCGACGCTGGCACCGATCATCCGCGGTGAGCTCGGCGGATCGTTGTTGCTGCAGACGCGGGCCCGCCACGAATTCGGACGAACCCTGGGCGCCAGGGACGACCTCGCGTCCCGCCAGATGTTCATCGATGCTCACGAGGCGGCGCTCGGCCAACGGGCCGACCTGCTGGCGGCGATGATCTCCATCGATCTCGCAGACTCCGAAGCCGAGACCCCGGCCACGCTGATGACCGCCCGCATGTGGCTAGGGACCGCGAAGGCCGAGCTTCGTCGCGTCGACATCGATCCGAGTCGGCACGGGAATCTGGTGGCCGCCGCGGCCCAGATCGCCGCGATCGAGGGCGACGAGGCCCAGGCTGCGCTGGGCTTCGAGCGGGCCTCGAGCTTGCTGGCCGACATGGACCCGGTGGCCCGCGCGCGCGCTCACACGCGTTGGGCCAGCATGCTGGGTCGACTCGGCGAACACCAACGCGCGCTCACCAAGGTCGACGAGGCCCACGCCATGTGCGAGCTCGCGGGGTTGGCCACCAGCGTCGAGCGAATCGAGCTGCGCCGGGTCGCCGCAACCGTCCTGGAGCACCTCGGGCGCTTCGACGAGGCGATCGCGGAGATCGAGTTGGCCTTGACGATGGCGGCCTCGATCAGCGGCTACTCCCGCGTCGCGCTGGCCCACCTCCACGGTGACCTCGGGGTCTTCCATCTCGAGAACAACCACCGGGATCAAGTCGACCAACACCTGCGGCTTGCGCTCGAGCTCGCGCCCGATTCGTGGGTCGCGCACAACAACCTCTCGATTTACTACGCGACGCCTGGCTGCGTGACCGACAGCGTCAAGACGGGCTGCGATCCCGGGGCCGCCGATCGCGGCTATGCCCACCGGTTGCGCGCGGTCGAGCTGGCCCGGGAGACGTTTGGCGAGAGTCACCCGACCTTCGCGACGATGCGCGCGAACCTGGCCCGCGATCTGCTCAAACGCGGTGAGGTCGATCGCGCCTTGGACCTCTATGTGCTGTCCTGCGACCAGCTGGCCGTCCACTTTGGCGACGATGCTCGCCAGCTGATGAACCCGCTGTTGGGCCTCATCGAAGCCAATGTCCGACTCGACCGGCGCGAGCAGGCTGCGGACGCCGCGCGCCGCCTTCGCGTCGTTGCGCATGGCCCAGCGTTCACGGGTCGCGACGACACCATCGCCGTGCTCGACTACGTCGTCGGACGCGCGCTGTCGTGGTCGGCTCCGGCGGATCGCCAAGCGGCAGCGCTCGCGGCGGCCGGCAGGAGGTTCTTCGGTGATGCGGCGCCCGACGACTTTGAGGTGATCGACGCGTGGTTCGGCTAGAGTTGGCCTCGCACGGCAAATGCCACCCCCGGAGTCCCAGACCTCGAGCCCGGCTGGGCTGGTGCTCGACATCGAGTTCGTGCCGACGCCGTACGATGTCGTCGCGATGATGCTGGATCTGGCGAACGTCGGCCCCGACGACGTGGTCTATGATCTGGGTTGTGGCGACGGTCGCCTGCTCGTCGAGGCTGCGCGGAACTACGGCGCCCGAGGGTTCGGTTTCGATCTCGACCCACAGCGCGTGGCCGAGGCCCGCGCCAACGTCGAGCAGGCCGAGCTGGGCCACCTGGTGACGATCGAACACAAGAACATCTTCGCTGTCGATCTTCGTCCGGCAACCGTGGTGATGCTCTATCTGTTGCCGAGCATCAATGTGCAACTGGTCCCGCAACTCGAGCAGCTCGCGCCCGGCTCACGGATCATCTCGCATGATTTCAGCATCGAGGGGTTCGAGTACGACGATGTATGGACGATCGTCGCCGAACACTACCGCCCGCGGCCCAAGAACCGCGATCACCACGCCTTCAAGTGGACGACGCCGCTCGACCGCTCACCGCCCGCGGGGTGACGACCGCCGCGCGCTCACGCCTTGGAGCGCACGATCTCGCGGCACACCTCGATCTTTGCCGCGGGCGCGACGCACATTCCAGAACGCGGGGTTGCCTCACGGGGCGATCGGCGTGATCAAGCACCCGGAGAACCCGAAGTTGCCGTGCCGTGCATCATGGAGCGGATCGATCGTGAGGCTGAACTCCACTGCATCCGCGCGTGGCGTCACCACGGTGGTGATGAGATTCCCGGGGTCTTCCAGCAGTACTTGGACCCCGGAGATGGGGTACCCGTCGGCGGTCGTCCAGCCCGACTTGAGCCTCGTCCTTCGGCCCTCCAGCCCGCTGACCTCGCACTGGATGACGTAGTGGTAGCCAGGGTCGATGGCGAGGTGCAGCCGCACCAAGCCATCGCGCTTCATGAACGCGGTTTTGTTCTTCCCGATGTCGACCATGTACACCTCGAGCAGCCGGAACCAACCGCGTTCCCCGACGTTCTCGACCAGCGCATCAATTGGGAACGCATCGCCGACGCGCGACGGATCGACCTCGAGTCCCACCACGCGCGCCATCACGGAGACTGCGGAGTTCGCCAGAGTCGGCGAATTCGTCGGTGCTTGGGCCTTCGGGGCGGCCTTCGGGCTGGCCGTCGGGGCGGCCTTGGGGGCGGCCGTCGGGGCGGCCGCGAGCGATGTGGCGAGAAGGAGGCTGAGGATCGACATGAGGGACTCTAGTTGCAGAGTCCCCTCCCGAGGAATGTGACGCGCGACGACGGTGCGTCCGTCGCCGAGACCGCCGAATCGCTCTCCGACGACGACGGCTCGCCGCAGCGCAGGCGAGCTACACGGGGCAGTTCCTGGCGCCGCTGCTCAAGCGGGCAATGAAGCCGACATAATCACCGCGAGATCGGCACAGCATGCAGGATGCACGTCGCTCGGTCATGCGCCGAGCATGCCGCGGCGCACGACGACGCGTCACTTGCCGCCGAGCTCACGCCGCCCTGCGAACGATCGCACGTCGCGACGCGTCCGCAACTCCCAAGCAATGGGAAGGGACGGCCCGTCGCGGGTGAGACGCTGCGCGTCTCATCCGCAACTCAGGGGTCACCGACCGCCGTGGCGAGCCAGGCCTCGACCGCGGTCAGCTCTTGCTGGGCCGCGGCCGCGCGGTATCCGTCCCGCGCGGCGCGGGCCTGCTCGATCGCGCGGTCGCGGTCGCCACCCGCGGCGACCAGCGCCCGCGCGAGCGCGAAACGTGCGGTGAGCTCGGGCTCGGGGACTCCGTCGTGCGCGCGGTGGATCGCCACGGCGCGCTCGGCCACCGCCAGCGCTTCGGCCGGGCGCGCGAGCGTGAGCCGGACGTTCGCGAGCGCGACGAGGCTCTGCGCGACGTCGAGATGCTCGGGCCCGAGCGACTTCTCGCGGATCGCGAGCGCGCGGGTTTCGAGCGCCTCCGCCTCGACGTAGCGGCCGGTGTCGCGACGAATGCCGGCGAGATTGACGAGGCTGTCGGCCACGTCGATATGCCACGGGCCGAGCGTCTTCTCGCGGATCGCGAGCGCGCGTTCGTGCAGCTCGATTCCGGCCGCGCGCATTCCGGTCTCGTAGCGCGCGCTGGCGAGATTCGCCATGGACTTGGCGACCTCGGGGTGCTCTGCTCCCAGCGCGCGCTGTTTGATCACGAGCGCGCGCTCGAGCAAGCCCGCCGCCTGCTCGTAGCGACGCAGCACGGAGTACATCGCGGCGAGGTTGGAGAGACTGGTCGCGACCGCGGGGTGGTCGGAGCCCAGCACCGTCTCCTCGACGGCGAGCGCGCGCGTCTGCAGCTCGATCGCGCGCTCGGTCTCGCCGGCGCTGTAGTGTACGAGCGCGAGGTTGTTCAGGCTCGCCGCGAAGTCGGGGTGGTCGGGGCCCACCGCGTGCTCGGTGATCGCGACCGCGCGCTCGAGCAGTGCCTTGGCCTCGGTGAGCGCGCCGATGCGGTGGTGGACGTTGGCGAGGTTGCTCAGTGCCGCCGCGACGAGCGGGTGGTCGGGGCCCAACGCCCGCTCGCGGATCGCCAGCGATTGCTCGAGCAATGGCTTGGCCTCGGCGTACGCGCCGGCCGAGAGCTCGACGCTCGCGAG
>CANLQR010000648.1 GCA_947492135.1 Deltaproteobacteria bacterium
ACCCGGGAGGAGGCGCCGTTGGAACGCCCGGCGATCGCTCATGCGGCCGCGAGTCGACCGCAGAAGTCGCGAGCGAGCGCGATCGAAGTCGCGCGATCGGGCAGGCCCAACACCGCGGGGGCGCTGAGCGCCGGAGCTGCCGCGCAACCCGACCGGCAAGGTGATCAAGCGCGAGCTCGAGCTGCGCTACGGGGCGTGATGAAAGGCTGCGCAAGCGCCTCGGTTTCGTGGCACGCTCGACACGCTTTGGGCCCGCGAGCCAGCTTTTTCGTCGTGTTGCTCGCGTTGGCCTGCAACACTTCGGCGACCACCACCGACACGAAGCCCGGCGCCGAAGCCAAGGGCGGCGAGAGCAAGGCGGCCATCGATCCCGCGATCGCGAAGAAGCTCGCCGATGGCACCAAGGCGCTGCGGAGCATCCCCGCAGAGCACCGATCGGAGCTCGCAGCGGCGGCCCTCGCCGAGGCCGAGGTCGGCCGACTGCCGCCGGAGCTCGTCACTGCGTTCGGCGAGATGTCGACCGTCCCGCCCGAGATGCGGGGCATGCTCGCGATGAAGGCACTCGCGTCGCCTGACATGCTCGACCCGCTGCAGGCGCTGTGCGCCGGCAAAGGCATCGACACCCTGTCGAAGGTGGCGCAGGTCGCTGCCGGCGAGAAGATCGCCCTCGTGTGGGAGGGCTGCGGACTCGACAAGGTCGGGCTCGTCACCCGCGCTCAAGCCGACCAGGCCGCGCTCGGCCCTCTGATGCTCGCGCACGTTGCCCATCGTGTGCTCACGGATGTCGGCGGTGCGACCGACGACGAGCTGACGCTGCTGAGGGCGTTCGTCGTCGGCTCGGGCGCGCGCGGGTAGCCCCGCGGCTCAGCGCCAGATGAGTGCCGAGTCGCGCGTCGGGTCGTCGTCCGCGAGCGCCGACACGTCGAAGCTCTCGTCGGTCGCCACATTGCGCGTCTTCACACGCTGCGTGTCGTCGGACTCGAGGTCGATCGCTTGTCTTCGCGACATGTGTCCCCAAGGGCCATCTTGCGAGCCGGCGAACGCGGCACTACGGTTCGGTCCCCACAGCGATGCGCTACGATCGACAGGTCATCGGGTACCACGCGTGCCGAAGGGAGATCGCCGATCGCTTGCTCGACGGCGATCCCTTTCATCCGAGCCGCAACGACTGGGACTGGCTCGGCAGCGGCGTGTACTTCTGGGAGTTCGGGCATCAGCGCGCGCACGACTGGGCGCAGCAGTGGCCGCGGTTGCAAGGCCAGCCCTTCGCGGTCGTCGGCGCGATCCTGCAGCTCGGCAACTGTCTCGACTTGCTCGACACCGATCACACCCGTCGGCTGACCGCGTTCGCGCAGCAGCACGTCGCGCGGGGCACGGTTATCCCCGAGAACGTCGGACCGAAGCGACTCGGAGACTGCTTCCTCATCAATGGCTTCTGCGAACGCATGGAGGTCACCTCGCCGTACGACACGGTGCGAGGTCTCTTCCAGGAAGGCGCACCGGTCGCCGCGGGCTCCGAGATCCGGCTCGAGAATCACATCCAGATCGTCGTTCGCCGTCCCGAAGCGATCATTGGTCTCTTTCGTCCGCGTGCATTCACCGCGTGGGCGCCAGAGCTTGCATCGAACCCGAGTGCGGGGCAGGCTGAAGCGCATGGCTGAGGGCAACGGACGGGTGATAGTCGACCCTGTCGTGCGAGCGGCAGAGGATGCGTTCGTACGCATGATGGCGCGCTTCGACGCCATGACGCAGGAGGAGTGGCTTCGCTGGCACGTCGAGCACGGGGTGCTGAACCCCGACGGCACGCCGAAGCTGCCCGAAGGCGATCCCTGCGTGACGATCGTTCGCTAGAATCACGGCCGGAAGCGGACGTGGAAGTGGTTCGCGTGCCCGCGCCAGTGGCGAATGATCCCGTGGGAGCGTCCACGGCCGCGCGGGTACTGGAACAGCTCGTCCAGCGTGTCCTCGTCGACGCCTTTGCTCTCGGCGTACTCGTACAAGAGTTTCTGGATGCGATGATCCATGAACATGTACGTCACCTCGTCGGTGTCGATGAAGCCCTTCACCAGCGCCCAGGTGCGCGCGACGTCGAGGTTCTTGGCGTTGGCGTGGCGGAACTTGGTCTCGTTGGCGTCCTTGCCGGTCAGCACGTAGCCGATGTCGACGTCGCGACCATGCTGGTGCGACAGGTGCGGGGGAAACTTGCCACCGCCACGCTTGCTGATGTCACCGACATGGACCTTGGGTCCGCTGGGGCTCTTGCGACGGTACGCGGCTGCGGCGTCTTGAATGGCGCGGATGGTCTTCTGGGTGCCCCACGCGCCGGCTTCCCACTTGACCACGTAGTTCTTGCCCGGCGCCAGTTGAGCCCCGCCCTTGAGCACACCGGTGTCCACATCGCGGCCACCGAACCCGACGACGACTCGACCGTCGACCCACACGACCAAGCGTTGGCCCTCGCGCAGCGCGTTGGGATCGTCGAGCTTGCCGCGCTGGTATCGCTCGAGCTCTTTTGGCGACAGCCCGTAGCGTTCAGCGATGCTGCCAAGATTCTCACCCGCCACCACGGTGTGGCTCGTGCGTGTGCGCTCTCGCGGGGAAATCTCCGGGCAGACCCGGATCTTCTTGCCGACGCTCAGGAGGTTCGGGTTGCTGCGAATGCTGGGGTTGAGCCGCAGCAGATCGGCCTTGCGCACGCCGTAGCGGCCCGCGATCTGGCCCAGGTGCTCGCCGGGCACGACCTCGTGCTGGAACAGCGGGGTTTCCATCCCGCACTCCTTGGCCTTGGTCACCTTGGCGGGTTTGGAGTCGCGCGCGCCGCCGCCGACGACGATCTTCTCGGGCTCCACGCAGACCGCGAGCCGTTGGCCGACGCGGAGTTTGTTGGGATCGGCCGCGAGTACTGCGTTGCGCGCCAGGATGTCTCGCTCGCGAACCTCGTACTCGACTGCAATCTGGGCAAGCGTGTCGCCGCTGCGAACCTCGTGCTTGATGATCCGCCCGCCGCTGCCGCAACGCACGATCGGCCCGTCGGAAGCGACCGACGCGTCGGACTTCGCGGCGCCATCGGCATCGGCATCGGCATCGGCGTCATCGTCCGCCGCGGGCGCGTCGCCGTCACACACCTGCAGGGTCTGTCCGAGCTTGAGCTTGTTGGGGTCGGCGTGCAGAGACCGGTTGAGCTCGACCAGCCGACGCTGGGCCAGGCCGTGCTTGTCCGCGATTCCACTGGTGGTGTCACCGCTGGTGACGGTGTACTCGCACTCGATCTCTTGTTTGGCCGACTTGGCCGACTTGGCCGACTTGGCCGGCTTGGCGTCGACCTCACTCACGAAGGCCAGCACTGCCAGAACCGCAAACCAACCCAGTCGCCTTGCCGCCCTCATGTCGGACATGGCTTCGCATACGATCCCACCCCCGCGCAAGCACGCAAGGCTAGTGCAACCGTTCAGCGTTTTCGGATTTCACGCGCACAACGCCACCAACAGCTCGCGCTTGAGCGCGAAACCGGCGTCCACATCGTTGAACAACGCCATCTGCAGCGCGAGTGGGTGGACCAGGGCCGGCATCTGCGCCAGCTCGAGCGACGCGATGTCGAGACCGCGACGCTCGCAGACCACCGCCAGCAGCGCCCGCGGAAACGCGGTGTAGCGGGAGAGGATGTCGATCAGACGGGCCGCTGCCGGCGAGACGTTGGTCGTCTGCAGAGTCGTGGCCGCGAGCGAGTCCAATGCCTGGACCCCTTCGCCCGCTGGTCGCCAGAACTTTAGTCCGCGGCAGCTACTCCCACATGATGCGGGAGGTGAACGCGATCGCCGCCAGCTGCGAGTTCAGCGAGGCATGGCGGTCGTCAGGCCGAACGGCGAGCCCGCGCACGACGATCGTGCGCAGCCAACCGGGAATCCGCGACCGGGGCGGTGGCGCCTTGATGTTCCCCGCGAGCACGTTGTCGGCGACCTCGCGGGCCGTGGCACCTGCGAATGGACGCTCGCCGTAGAGGCCCTCGTACAACGCCACGCTGAACGCGAACTGATCGGTGCGGGCATCAGCGCCTGCACCCGTGAATAGCTCTG
>CANLQR010000649.1 GCA_947492135.1 Deltaproteobacteria bacterium
CAGGGCGCGGTAGAGGATAGCCCCCATCGCCCAGATATCCGTGCGGGGCTCCGCAAACGCAGCGCCACGGAACTGCTCGGGTGCCATGTACTCGGGCGTGCCCAGCAACGCACCGTGTTGGGTCTGGGCCTCGCCACTGCCGTCGATGAACTTCGCCACACCGAAATCCATAAGCTTGAGGATCGGTGCGCCGCCTTCGGGGGTGTGCAGGAAAATGTTGTCGGGCTTGAGGTCGCGGTGCACGATCCCAACCCGGTGTGCGGCCTGGAGGCCACGCAACGCCTCACGCACGAGCATGACCGCCACGGGCGCTTCGAGGCGCGCACCATCGGCGAGGAGATCGCCGAGGCTCTGGCCTTCGAGCAGCTCCATGATGATGTACGGGCCGATGGGAGAGCGACCCGAGTCGAGAATATCGCAGATGTTCGGGTGGCCGATTCGTCCGGCGGCGCGGGCCTCTGCACGGAACCGCGCGACCATGTCGTCGTCAGAGGCAACGTCTGCGCGGATCAGCTTGATGGCGACTCGCCGGTCGACCCGCTCGTTGAGGGCCAGCCACACCGACGCCATGCCACCGCGCCCGATACACTCGAGCAACCGGAACCGGCCATCGAGCAGTCGGCCGCCCAGGGGCAGCATCATGTCGGTGTTCGGGCACCGAAGCATCGTCTCGGGGTGCACGACGCCGCACTGTGGGCAGCGCCCCAACGCGACCTGAACCACTTCGTGCACGGCGGTCGGATCCTAGCACGTCGCCACGTTCACTCTCGCGCAGCGCCGCTGCCGCGTTGACCGACTCCAGCGTCCGGCGAGTTCGGCCGATGCCGCGGCGGATGGTCAGTTTCACCGGTGGACGAGGGAAAAACCGCTGGGCGCTCGCGCTGGGATGCCTCGCGCTGTCGTGCTCCAGTGCGGTCGACCGCGGGTTCCCATCGCCACCGCAGCGCAGCGTCCACGCCCAGCCAGAGGCCCTCACCAGGGCGATTGCGGATTGGCATGAGGACGAGAATATCGAGCCGCTGGCGGAGTATGTCGCGGCTCACCCCGACGCGGAGCTCGGCGTATGGCGCGAGGTCGTTGCACTGCAACGCTACGATGCCTGCGGGGCGTCGCGCACGGACGTGCACGGGTTGCGCACGGTGTTGCACGAGTTTCCGGACACCATCGCGGGCCGGATCGCGGGAGCGACCCTGATGGGTGACGGGCTCTCGCGGCTCCGCGCCGAGATCCCCGGTCCGCTGCTCGTGGACTTTCTCGCGGGCGGTGACGCTTGGACGCGAGACCTCGAGGGGCGGCCGCAGATCGCGACCGCCGACGCCGAACGCGTCCGAAGCGAGGAGGAATCCGACTTGCGGTCGCAGCTGGCTGCCGCGCTGTTGCGCGACGGCTGCGAGGCGACCATGGGCTACTGCGCCTGGTGGCTCTCGCGCTATCCCGGCGACGCCGACACCGCAGGTATCGCCGCTGCCGCGACCAAGACCTGGTATCGCCGCGGACACCCGAGCTGGCGAGGCAATGAGCATGCTCGCTGTGCCCTGCGCTGCGCGAAACACTGCAAGGCCCAGGCGAAGCCGCTCGATGATTCCTGCTATCAGCCCTGCTACGCGCGGTGCTGAGTGCGTCGCGAGGTCCCGACGCGGCCGTTCGAATCGGAACGAGCCCGCACCGTGCAGTGGCGCGTCCGCTGAGTTCAGGCGGGCGCGTAGGTCATTCCGCGCGCCTGGCCCTGGGCCTTGATCTTCCCGTCTTCGATCAACTTGTGGAGCGCCGCGCGGATCTGCAACGGCGTTCCGCCCAGTCGCTTGCGGAGTTCCTCCGCTTTCACGCGGCCTTTGCTGGTGCGGATCGCACCCAATACGGTCTCTTCGTACTTCGCCCGGCCCGCGGCCGCGCGCGTATCGACCTCCGCAGTCCTCTTGGTGGCCGCCCCGGCCCGCTTTGAAGCGGCGGCTTTCGATCTGGAGGCCACGGTGTTGGGGGCCACTGCTTTGGACGCTGCGGGGGCTTCGGCCTTGGACGCCGGCGCGGTGCCGGGCTTGGCCTTTGCCTTTGCCTTTGGCTTTGCCTGTGCCTTTGCCTTGGAACCTGGCGGGCGCCCGCGTCGGATAGGCGCTGCGGCTGAGGTCGGGGCCACGCCCGTGCCAAAAGCGAAATCGACGATCTGCGACAGGCTGCGCCCGCAACGCTCGGCGAGTTCCGCCACTGACATCTGGCCCACGAGATTCTCGAGAGATGTGCTCACGCGTCCCGGGTTAGCATATTTCGCGGCGGCCGAGAACTCATCGCGAGAGTCGTCCGCAATTCGGATTCCCCCCGAAAATGCAGGATCTTGAACGAGATGAGGCCTTTGGCGACTCGCTATTGGTGGCCGGGTCGGCGAACTGAGGCACCACGAGATCCCGCCCTCAGCCAACGTCGAGGTCGGTCGGCTCGGGCGCGGCGCGTACGTCCGATTCTGGTGGGTTGGATTCTGGTGCGCTCGATCCCGCTTCGCTGGATCCCGGTTCGCTCGATTCGGGTTCGCTCGATCCGGGTTCGCTCGATCCGGGTTCGTCCGAGGATTCGGGCGCGGAACTCGGCGGGGCAGCGCTTGGCTGCCGTGCAGGAGTTCGCTCGGTGGGCGCGGGTGTTGGTGGCTGCGCGGGGCCGCTGGGGGCCGTCGATTTGCCCTTGGCGCGCTTGGCCCGACGGCCTGCGAGCAGCTCGGCGAAGCGAACCTCGATACCAAAGTTGAGCAGATCAAAGCTCGAGGTGAACGTGCCCGCGTTCGCAGGAACACCGGACAGTCCGTCGCACCGATCAGGGCACGGCGCGATGGGACGCTGTTGAAACACCTGCGCCTGGACCTCGGAGACCGCCTGGGTCTTCTGGAACACGTGCATGTAGCCGACCGTCCCGTAAATGCCCTTGGCCCCCGCCGTGAGGCCGGCACCAACAGCGCCGCGCAGGAACGCGGGAAAATCGAGGTGGGCATACTCGGGGTCTTGCGTCGGGCTCTCGAAGTAGCCGCCCGCACGAACCGTGAGATACGGAGGCAGCGCGAAGATGTCGCCGCCGAGTCGCACCGATACCGTGTCCTTCCATTTCTTGTCGATGGTCAGATTGCTCAGCGGCTGGCCACTGATCTCACCGGAAATATCGAGATCGAATGAATCGATCGAACTCCAGTTTTCGTAGACGACATCGAGCTCGATGTCGAACCACTTGCGCGACTTGCCGGGCGCGCCGACATCGTGGATGTAGCGCACGCCACCGCGCAGCGTGGCGGGCAGGACCAACGGCATCGTCACGTGGATGGCATCGGTGACGAGCTCGGGCTTGTCGACGGTGACGCCACCTGAGGGGCGCAGGAAGATCGGAATGACTCGGCTGGCCAGGCCGAGTTCGATGCGTTGATGTGGCCGATACCACAGCCCGACCAAGGCGGTGGCCGCGGTGCGGTCCTTGAGGTTGAGCTGGGTTTCGAGCTGAGTGCCGGTCGCCTCTGGCGTCGGATTGAGTGCCGTGACAGCACGTGAGTCCACGATGAGCGAATACTTCATCTGGAGCATGTCGACGTACTGGATCGTCACGCCGATCCCAAACACGTCGCGCAGCTTCCACGCCGCCGCAACGTTGTAGTACGCCATCAACACGTCCATCTGGGTGAGCTGGAACGACTGCGGGCCGTACTGCGGATAGTCATGGCGCCCGACCGCGCTGGGTCCGTAGATCCCTGCGGCGAACGTCCAGTTGCGCAGGCCGAAGTCGGAGGCCACCACGGCGAACAGCCCCAGGGGAAAGACCTTGCGACGATCGCGGACAGGCTCGAAGTCCTGATCGACACCCCACACGTCGGCCGTCAGCGGCGCCCGCTCGAAGGTCGCGCGGTGAAATACGAGGTTTTGGTTGTAGAGAAAACTGGTGCCGCGCTGGCGAGCCAAGGCACCGGGATTGTAGTGCAGCGCGGTGAGGTCGTCGGCGCCAGCGACCATCGCACCACCGCGTCCAGCCGCGCGGGCGCCAGTGTCGGGCACCTCGAACCCGCCGGCGTGGGCGGTGTTCGTCGCCAGCACCGCGGACCCCAGC
>CANLQR010000650.1 GCA_947492135.1 Deltaproteobacteria bacterium
TCGCGAACGATGCCGCCGCCGAGGCTCGATGGGCGGAGCTGACCGAGGCTCTGCGCGCACACGACCAGACCTTGCACGCTCACCTCGAGCTCGAAGAAGAGCTCGTCGTGCCATTGCTGCTCGAGCTTCGCCCTCGCGAGTTTCAGATCCTGACGATGCTACCTATCGAGCAGCTGCTCGAGCGGATCGAACGCCGCGGAGCGATCGACGCCCCGGCCACGACCTCGAGGAGCAGTGGTCCGACTTCGAGGTGACCGACGCGGGCCCGACGATCGCGTGGAGCGGGGGCGACTGCACGCGGACGCCGATCGTCAATTCGAGCAGCTGGGGGCGAGCAAGCGTGGGAAACGCTCGGCGCAGTGATGCCGGCGATGAGCGGTCGCTACTTCGGGGCCGCCGCGAGTCGGCGGGCGATCTCCTCACGGAACCGATGCCCCGGCGCGAGTGACTCGGCGTGCTTTGCCGCGGTCTCGAGCCAGCGGCGCTCCGCCGCGCGATCGCCCGCCTCCGCCTCGAGGGCGGCGCGGGCCTGGGCCGTCGAGGTCAGGTGAAGGCTCGAGCCGTCGGCGGCGAGCAGCTCCATCGCGCGATCGCTGGCGTCACGCGCCGCCTCGAACTCCCGCGCGGCCGCAAGCGCCTCGGCGAGGTGGGCGAGCGCGACGGCGTGTACGTAGTGACGGTCGCCGACGACCGCCTTCGAGATGGCTACGGCGCGTCGCGCAGCACTGATCGCGGTGGCGACGTCACCGGTGTACAGCGCCGCGCTGCTGAGCAGACCCGCCGCGGCCGCCACGTCGAGGTGATCGGGTCCGAGCGTGCGCTCGCGAGCCTCGAGCACCCGCTCGGCCTCGGGACGCGCCTCCGCATAGCGAGCTGCGCCGATGAAGGCGTGGACGAGGTTGTAGCGCGCCTGCAAGGCGTCCAGCGAGTCGGGGCCGAGATGTCGCTCTTGCAGGGCGAGGGCCCGGCGCGTGTAGCCGATCGCCGCGGCGTAGTCGCCTCGCATGCGTGCGACCTCGCCGAGGTTCACCAGGGGTCGCGCGAGCGCGACGCCATCGTCGCCGTGCAGCGCCTCCAACATCGCGAGCGCGTCGCCGAGCGCGGCTTCGGCCTCATCGTAGCGCTCGGCCTTCGCGAGCATGGCGCCCCGATTCATCACGATGCTGGCCACGCGCGGATGACCGCGACCGTAGCGTTGCTCGAGTAGCTCGGCAGCCGCCCGCCCATACTCGATCGCCTGGTCGCGGTCCCGGACACCGCTCGCGGTGATCGAGAGGTTCTGGAGCACCGCGGCGATTCGGCGCGTGTCTCCGTCGGCGATCAGTTCAAGCGCGCGCTCGCCGTCGGCGCGAGCCGCCTCGTACTTCCCCGCAGTGTTGTGGGCGATCGCGCGCTGGGACAGCACTTGGGCCAACGCGGTCGGCTCTTCGCCGCCGCGATGCCACCACGCCATGGCTTCTTCGCTCCACGCCAGAGCTTCCTCGTAGCGGCCGAGCCCGCCGCCGACCACCGCGCACAACATGCTCGCGGCCGTCCGGGCCACCTCGTCGTTGCGCCCGGCGATCGCCACGCGATGCGCCCGCTCGAACATGTGCCGCGCCGCCTCGAACTCGCGCTGCACGTAGAGGAACGAGGCGCGCTGATCCAGCACGTCGGCCAACGTCGGCGCGTGGGCGGCTGCCTCGGCGCGGCGGACCAGCTCGTCCATGCGCGGGGCCAGCCCGGCGTAGCGGCCGAGCTCGCGCTCCACGTCGAGCGCGACGAACTCGGCGTGTACCTGCTCGACCTCGGCCCGTGCGTCCTCGTCGGCGGGAAGAGGCACCGCACTCGACAGCGCCTCGGTATCCGCGCAGTGGGCGACGTCGGGGAGTCCGTCGACGAGATCGACCGCATGCTCGATCACCGCCGCGTCGGCGTTCGCGAGTCCGTCGAGCACCGCGGTGAGTTCGACGGTCTGCGCGCGGAGGCACTGCATCCGGCGATCCAGCAGCGCCTCGGACTGTTCGCGACGCACGTTCGTGGCCTCGCAGGCCTCGGTGTGGCCGGCGACCCACGCGTCGGCCCACGCCGCGAGCCCGGTCGCGACCGCGTCGGCCGTCGTGCTGGCGTAGGGTACCTCGATCGCGCGCAGCTGGGCGCCGAGCACCTCGACGCGCGCCGGATCCATCACCGCGTCGATCGACGCTCGTGCGTGGCTGCACGGTCGCTCGCGATCCGCGACCCACAAGGTCGCAGCCGCGACCCCGGCCACGGCGATGCTGGCGGCCACCATCGGCACCATGCGCCGCGGCTTGCGCCGACGGTCGATCGCGTCGAGCAACGCATCCATGCTCGGCCATCGATCGGCCGGCGACACGGCGAGTCCACGCACGAGCATCGCCGCGACCCAGGCCGGCAGCTTGGCTTGCCGCGGGACCGGGCGGACCTCACCGCGGGTCACCGCGCGGATCAGATCGGTACGGTTCGCGCCCGCAAAGGGCCGCTCGCCGCACAACGCCTCCCACAGCGCGACGCAGAACGAGAACTGGTCGCTGCGGTGGTCGATCGATTCGCCGAGGAACTGCTCTGCTGCCATATACGCAGGCGTGCCCATGGTCGAGCCCGTGACCGTGAGCGGGGTATCCAGCGCCGTGGGTTGGCTGAGGGAAACGCCGGTGACGGTGAGGTCCTCGGCTTCCTCATGACGACGCGCGAGCCCAAAGTCGAGCACGCGCACGCGGTTGTCTTCGCCGACGATCGCGTTGTCGGGCTTGAAGTCACGGTGCACCAGGCCGGCCGCGTGCGCCGCGGCGAGTCCACGGCCCGCCTGCACGTACGTCGCGAGGATCTCGTCGCTCGTCCGCTCGGGGGAGATCCATAGTCGCAGCGTGGGGCCCCGGACGTACTCCATCACCAGGTAGACCTGCTGCTCGTGAACGCCGACCTCGAACACCGTCACCACGTTGGGGTGACTGAGCTTCGCCAAGGCCTGGGCCTCGCGCTGCAAGCGCCGGCGCAGCTCGGTGTTCGCTTCGCCCCGGATGAGCTTCAGCGCGACGCGGCGATCGAGCTGCTCGTCGTAGACCGAGTAGACGACGCCCATCCCACCCTGGCCGACCCGACCCAGGACCGCGAACCGCCCGATCGTCACCGGCGCCGCGACGTCGTCATCGAGCAGCCGCCGGTGGACCTCGGCCTTCACGCGCCTGGCTTCGATGTCCTGCAAGACCGGGGCAGCGGGCGCTAACGACTCACTCGTCACGGATCCCGAGGATACACCCCATCCCGCGGGGCGGCCCCGAGGGCCCTCGACGTCGGGCTCGATCCGCATGCGATCGGGTGGTTGCAGCTCGGCGCGGATCCATTCTCGGCCACCCTTCGATTCGCCATCGAGGAGATCGCGAAGCCAGATGCTGAACGGCACACTGATCGACCAGAGCAAACCGGTGCTGGTCGCCGGCCTCCAAGCAGACACGCTGGCGCCGGCCACCGACGGGTCCGATCAGGCCCAGGAGTCGACCGTGAACATGGACTGGAGTGGTCTTCCCTCCGCGTGCACCAAGCCGACCAAGATTACGCCATCCAACCGCTTCCTCCACGGCGACTTCGCCGTTGCGAGCACGTACGCGACGTCGAGCGGGACCGGAAGATACGTCAACGTCAACCTCGCGAGCTTCAAGATGGACCCCAAGCGCCTGTACGACGGGCCGCGTGGCAAACAGTTCGCCCTCGAGCTGAGCTTGGGCAGCGGCCGGCTCCACACTGGCCTGCGGCTCGCGGCCCTCACCGCCCAGGCGCTGATCGGCTTTGTGGTCTACGCGTTCGCGGCGATCGCCTACGTGTGCGGCAGCGGGATCGACTGTTTTTGAGGATCCCCAAGTGGCCCGGTCTGATCGACACGAGACACAACCGTCCGCTCGCGGACCACGGCGCCTCCTCAATCGCGCACCAGCACATAGCGGCTTCCCAGCGTCGGCGTTGCTGCGTCGGTCCCGACTTCGAGCCATAGCTCGGTGCCGACGTTGCAGCCCTCCGTGCCGGCAAAGATGATCTCGTCCTTCTCGTGGCCGACCGCGTAGCCGACG
>CANLQR010000651.1 GCA_947492135.1 Deltaproteobacteria bacterium
GCACCAACGTCGGCGAGGGGGCGCCGGTCTGACCGTCGATCACGAACAACGCACCATCTTGGGTGGTCGGTTCGGTGGGTCCGGCGGCGGTTGCGGCGACCAGCAGCTTGCCGTCGGGAAGCTCCAGAAGCTCGGCGATCCCACCGGACACGGCCTTGCCATCCGCCCGGATCGGAAGGGCGACGCGCGCCCAGGTGGTCAACCCGGCTTGCGCGAGCTCGCCGGTGGCGAGCAGGCGGTCGGGATGGGCCATCTGCCAGATCACCGCGTGCTGCTGCTCATCGAGCGGCGCTTTGCGGCCGATCAGCAGACCACCATCGCGTGTCGCAGTCATGCCTTCGAGGTCCAGGCCGTTGGTGTCGGCGAGGCCGAGCGAGGCGAGCATCCCGGCATCGGCGGAGTCGATCAACGTCGCGAGTGCCACCGAGTCGGTCACGCTCGCTTCGGTTGCAGAGATCGCCACGTGCCCGAAGAACTGCCGCGCCGCGCTGCGCTTGCCCTTGCGGCTACGGCTTTGCGAGGCGAGCAGATAAAATCCGCCGTCGGGTGCCGCCGCGATCGCTTCGAGATCGCTCAAGGCCTCGATCCCTGTGAGGCGGATCGGCGCGGGGTCGACCGTGCCGTTCTCGTCCATCGTGAACAGCCACGGGGCGTGTTCGCTGGTTTTCTCGAGCCCGGTGTCGTCGCTGACCACGAGATAGCGACCTCGGGCCTCCGACCACAAGATCGCCGAAGGCTCGAAGCGCGTGATCCCCAGCACAGAGGTGGGCACCAGTAGTTCGATGGGATCGGTGTGCAGTGGACGCGCAGGCGTGCTGGGTTGGCCGTCAGGCCCGAGCTTCGCCGGCGGATCGGGCAGCACCGAGTTTGCCGGTCCACTCTCGCTGCTGGCTGGGGCCTTGTCGGAGAGCCGACCGGTGAACTCGATCATGAAGGTCTGCCCCGGCAACAGCGTGACGGCGTCCTCGATCGCCACGTACACCGCGCGACCCCACATCGGCAACCGCGGGTCCTTCGCGCAGCGCTCGGGCAACTGCGCCACGGCCGGCGCGAGGCGCTGCACATGGCCCGACAGCGCGGCGTCGCTACCACCGGGAGGGGCCAAGGTGACCGCCTCGCCCACGCGGATCTGTGCGCTCTCGGCTTCGGTCATGCACACGAACACGATCGACATGCCACCGGGGGCAACCATGGCGGGACCGGTGATGGACGCGACGATCGCCCCAGCCGGCGCGAACTCTCCGGCTTGCAGATGCACCGCAGACACCACACCCGGGCCGGGTGCGCGCAGCTCGAGCGATTGCTTGCGCAGCGCGAGCAGGTCTTGCTGGGTGCGGATGATCGCAAGCTCGGCGCGCAACGGCTCGGTGGCCTGGACCGTCGCGTCGGCGGGTAGGTCACCGCGCCGCCCACGGGCCGACACTGCCTGCGCGTCGAGCTCGCGGATGAGTCCGTCGGCGACCTCGATCTGCTTGCGCAGTGCGGCCTGCTCGACCGCGAGCTCGGCGAGGTCGCGGCCGTCGGCCATGCGCTTTTCAACCAGGTCGCGTACGGCGTCGATCTGAGTGTTGAGCGCTGCGAGCTGGGCAGCGCCCACGCTCCGCTCGGCGCGCGCCTGTTGCCGTGCGCGCTCGGTGGAGTCGACCGACTCCTCGATGCCGCGGGTCGCGACGCCGACCTCGCGTTGGGTCTGGGCCGCCGTTGCGCGCAGCTTGGCCTCGACGAGCAAGCGCTGCGCGTCCAAAGTGTGCAGCTCGGCGTCGAGCTCGCGCTCGTCGAGCATCGCGATGAGCTGGCCGGCCCGCACCTGCTGCCCAGGCAGCACTGCGACCGACGCGATCCGGCCGGGCGCCAGCGAGGTGACGTCGTAGGCCACTCCCTCGACATAGCCGCGGGCCGAACCGCTGTGCAGCCCGGTCCATAGCCATCCCGCGGTGCCCATGACGCCGCACCACACGGCGAACGGAAAGACCCGACGGCGGAGAAACTCGAGCATTTTACAGCTCCACCGTCGGTTCTTGCAGCAGCAGTGAGACGTCCTGGATGCCCACGATCTGCTCCAACGCCACGATCAGACTCGAGCGTTGCTTGGGGTTGGACAGCCGGATCTGGTAGGCGTGTTCCATCGCTTGGCCCTGTGCGACCTCGCGCAGTGTCACCAAAGCCACCGAGGTGCTGTGCTGGCGCAGGACCTTCATCACGTCGCCTTCGTCCGTGGTGATGGGGAGCGAGAAGCGAAGCAGGCCATCGAAGCGGCGCTGGCTGCCGAACTCGCTCAGCGTCAGGGTGAACACCGAGGCGCAGAACAACCCGGTTCCGAGCAAGGCGACCACATGGGCGCCGAGGCCCGAGGCGATGCCCGAGCCCAGGGCCGCAAACACGAACATCATGTCCCGGGGATCACGCAACGCGGTGCGAAAGCGGACCAGCGCCAGCCCGCCGGCGATCCCGATCCCGGCCGCGATGCTGTTGCCGATCGCGAGCATGAGCATCGCCGCGACCGTTGCGCCGATGACCATCGACTGCACCAGGCCGATCGAGTACGACATCCCGCGGAACGTCCACACGTAGACCGCGCCGATGGCCTGCGCCAAGCCGAACGCCAGCAGCAGCGAGAGCGCTGCGTGTTGGGGCGTCGCGACCGCGGCAGGGCCGGAGATCAGGAACTCGCCCATCACCAACCTCCCGCAACGCGCGCGGCGCGGACGTCGGAGCCCTCGTAGAAAGCCCGGATCGACGTGCCGTACTTCGAGAACGCGCCGCGGACCAGGCCGACGCTCCGTGCGACGTTGACCAACCACCACGGCACGTTGTTGGTGAACTTGAGCTCGAGGACACACATCGAGCCCCAGCCCTCTTGGAGGATCTCGGTGTCGAGCGCCCGCCAGCGGCTGCCGTCGGGCTCGAAGGTGAGCGTGTCGACGCTGTGCGCGCGGATATGGGTGTCGAACGTCACTCGGGCGTAGTCATCGATCGTGCTGAAGTACGGCTCGCGCTGGTAGTTCACGAGCGTGATCGGGCGGATGTGCATGCTCCGGGCGATCGACAAGAAGCGCTCCACCGCCATGCGGTCGCGGCCGCGGATTTCCGCGGGGATCGGCGCACCGTCGTCGCGCAGCAGTCGCTGCCACTGGTCTTGGGGTACCCGTCCTCGCGATTTCGAGATGACGTCGTTGATCCGACGCTTGACCTCGAAGTACACCGGGCCGTCGGCGGCACCGGTGTAACGGCGGACCCGCATCTTGATCCGGTCGACGACCTCGAGGTCGTTGGCCCAGAACAGCGTGAGGGCCGGTGTGTCGAAGTACAGCGTGTCGATCCCGTAGGTCTTGTTCGGTGACTTCGCAGCGAAGGGATCGAGCCTACAAAACGGCGCGATGGCGGCTCGGACCTGGGCTACGGTCCGAGCGTCGATGAGGTACTTGTACTCGCGCCGTTCGATGATGCTCGGAGAGTCCATGACTGCCTGACCCCGCGGCGATTCCGCGAGCCTTACCCACATCGACTTACAGGGCTAGCACCCGGCTTCGGGTACCTTGTTGCACTCCTGTCACTTAGACTACACGTTCGCTCCACATCGTGTCGAGTTCATCGACGTGCCTGATCGATCTCGTCTGACATCCCACAACCATCTGAAGGCTGACTGAAGCCTGCCCCGCGGTGGGTTCGGTGAACGCTGCGTGTTTGGTGCGTGCGTCAATGTGTGCCGATTCCGATTGCCGCGCCCGAACCAAGAATTCGGCACAACCGCCAGGCCAACGCTCATGATGGTGGCCATGCAGCCACGCCGTCAATGGCGCCGAGCCGTCGGAGCTTCACTCGGCCTGTTCGCCGCGGCGTGCCACGGCGATGGTGCGAGCGTGGCCTCGGTCGGATCGACGGGGGACACCTCTGGTGTGGACTCGTCCTCCGGGGCTGTGGCCCCGACGAGCGACGCGACCAGCGGTGGCCAAGAGTCCACCACCAGCTCGACCACCGATTCGCCCGCGGACACCACCACCTCGACGGGTCTCGAGACGTCCGGGGACACCTCCGGCGACAGCGGGAC
>CANLQR010000652.1 GCA_947492135.1 Deltaproteobacteria bacterium
CGGAACCGCTCGCACGCCCAGGCGCGCGGCCAGCTCGGGATTGCGATCGGTGTCGAGCTTGGCGACGACGAAGCGGCCCTGGGCCTGCGCGGCGATGGTCTCGAGCTGGGGGGCGAACGCTCGGCACGGTCCGCACCATGGCGCCCAGAAGTCGACGACCACGGGCAGCGGCGACCAGCGCAGCAGCTCCTCGAAGTTGGCACCGTCGAGGTCGATGGGATGCACGGGCGGACCGAGCTCGGCCCGGCACGACCCGCAACGAGCGGGCTCGCCGATGCGCGACCACGGCACGCGATTGGTCGCGCCGCACTCACCACACGTGTGCAACCATCCGTGAAGCATGATGGAATATTACATCGGGCCACGCTCGACACGAGGTCGCAAGCCCGCGCGGTTTCTGCGTCCTGACGCGGGCCGTTCGCGCGAGGCGTCGACTGTGGTCCGCAAGAACTGCGGTCGCCGCGGTCGACTCACGAGCCCGCCCCCATGCTGCTGGCCGCTGGGGGGCTCATAGTGTCGGCTTCCACCCTCGTGGGCATCGTGATCATCGCCGCACCGATCATCGCCGCACCGATCATCGCCGCACCGACCGTGGTCGCACCCCTCGATCAGCTCGCGGGCTGGCTACTGCTGGTGGGTGCCGCGGCCGGCGTGACGTTCACCATCAACGCCTTCGCGCCTGCCCGTCGATCCGGTTGGGCGGTGATCCCGAGCTTTCTGTTGTCGATGTTCGCGACCGAGCTCGCGGCGTTCCACCTCGTCTGGCAAGCGATCGTCGTCGCGGCGCTGGTCGCGGTCGGTGCGTTGGCCTCGTGGGCTGGATGGCTCGGCCTCGCGTTGGCGGGGCTGTCGTGGCTCGGCCTGGTGGTCCTGGTGGTGCAGGGGTATCGCGCACGAACCCCGATCACCGCAGCGGTCGCCGGGCTCACGGGCAAGCCACCGTCGTTCGCGATCCCCTGGCGACGGCTGTTGAATCCGTTCCCCTTGCGGCTCGACCACAAGCGGATCGCCCGCAACGTCGAGTACCTGCGCGTCGACGGCCGGCGGCTGTTGCTCGATGTGTACTTTCCTCCCCACCGCGTCCAGCGGCGTCCTGCGATCATCCAGGTGCACGGCGGAGGGTGGGTCCTGGGCGACAAGCGCGACCAAGGCGTTCCGATCCTCACGCATCTATCGGATCGCGGGTTCGTGGGCTTCAACGTCAACTATCGCCTCAGTCCCGCAGCGACGTTTCCCGCGCACCTCGTCGACATCAAGCGCGCCATCGCGTGGGTGCGTGAGCACTGCGACGAGTACGGGGTCGACCCGCGCTTCGTCGCCGTGACCGGCGGATCAGCCGGGGCGCACCTCGCCGCGATGGCGGCGCTGACCGTCGGCGTCGAGCGGTTCCAGCCAGGGTTCGAGGACACCGACACCAGCGTGCAGGCTGCGATCCCCTTGTATGGCGTCTATGACCTGACCAATCGATCGCATCGGCAACTGTCGGGGTTCCTCGAGAAACTCATCGAGCCGCTGGTGATCAAGGCGTTCTTCGCCGAAGAGCCCGAGAAGTTCATCGATGCATCGCCGCTCGCGCACGTCCACGCCGACGCACCGCCGTTCTTCGTGATCCACGGCAGCCAGGACACGATGGCACCGCTGGCGGATGCGCGGGAATTCGTTGCGGCGCTGAAGAAAGTCTCGGCGGCGCCGGTGTTGTTCGCGGAGATCGCCGGGGCCCACCATGCCTTCGATGTGTTTGTCTCGCCGCGTTCGCTGCCGGTGATCGTGGGCGTGGGCGACTTCCTCGAGCACCTGTACGCCGAGTTCGTGCGGGTCCACGGGCCCGCCGCGCAGGTCGCAGGGGTGGTCGTGCGACCCGCCGAGAATCGCGCATCGCCGGTCGCCGATGGCCCGCCAGCGGCAGCTATCACCCCCTGAGAGGCTCGACGCGGCCAGCGCTGCGCGACGCTGGCGCCGGTCAATTCGACACTCCGACCGGCATCAGGTATGGGCGTTCGCCATGGATTCCGCCCGCGATCTCTTTGGCTACCGACGTTACTGGGCCCATCGGTTCGGGATCGCGCCGGTGCTGCCGACGACTCGCGAAGAGATGGACGAGCTCGGCTGGGATAGCTGCGACATCATCATCGTCAGCGGCGACGCGTACGTCGACCACCCCAGCTTCGGCATGGCGCTGATCGGTCGGTTGCTCGAGGCCCAGGGATTTCGCGTCGGCATCCTCGCGCAGCCCGACTGGCACGACGCCGAGGCGTTTCGCTCGCTGGGCCGACCCAACCTGTTTTTCGGGGTCACCGGCGGCAACATGGACTCGATGGTCAACCGGTACACCAGCGACCGGAAGATCCGCAGCGATGATGCGTACACGCCCGGTGGCATGGCCGGGCTGCGCCCCGATCGTTCGGTGATCGTCTATTCGGGCCGCTGCCGAGAAGCGTTCGGTGACGTGCCGGTGGTCATCGGCGGTATCGAGGCCAGCTTGCGCCGCATCGCGCACTACGACTATTGGTCCGACGTCGTGCGCCGATCGGTGTTGCTCGACGCCAAGGCCGACCTGCTGGTCTATGGCAACGCCGAGCGAGCGATCGTCGAGATCGCCCATCGGCTCGGGACCGGGGCCGCGGTCGAGACCATCGATGATGTTCGTGGCACCGCGCTGGTGCGGCACGGCCTGCCGGCGGGCTGGGCCGAGATCGATTCGCGCGAGGTGGACACGCCAGGCGCGCTCGCGCCTCATGCCGATCCGTACGCGGCCGAGCCGGCAGCGACCGCCGCGGCGCCGGGGACCTCGCTGGTGACGCTGCGTCGGCGCAACCTGGCCGCAGCGCGGCACCAACGCGGTCAGACGGTCATTCGTCTGCCGTCGTTCGAGCAGGTGACGGCCGACCCGGTCCTGTATGCCCACGCCTCACGGCTGCTGCATCACGAGGCCAATCCCGGCAACGCCCGCGCACTGGTCCAGGCCCACGGCGATCGCGATGTCTGGCTCAACGCCCCGCCGATCCCGCTCACCACCGCCGAGATGGATCAGGTCTACGAGCTGCCCTACAACCGGCGTCCGCATCCCTCCTATGGTGCGGCCAAGCTGCCCGCGTACGAGATGATCCGCTTTTCGGTGACGATCCAGCGCGGTTGTTTCGGCGGCTGCTCGTTCTGCTCGATCACCGAGCACGAGGGCCGGATCATCCAGAGTCGCTCCGAGGACTCGATCATCGGCGAGGTCGAGCGCATCCGCGACACCGTGCCGGGTTTCACCGGTGTCATCTCCGATCTCGGCGGTCCGACTGCCAACATGTATCGGCTCGCGTGCAAGAGCCGCGAGATCGAGTCGGCGTGTCGCAAACCCTCGTGCGTGTATCCCGACGTCTGCCCGAATCTGGGTACCGACCACACGCCGCTGATCTCGCTGTATCGCCGCGCACGGGAGCTACCGGGCATCAAGAAGGTGCTCATCGCGTCGGGAGTGCGCTACGACCTCGCGGTGCGATCGCCGGCCTACGTCAAAGAACTCGCGCAGCATCACACGGGTGGATATCTGAAGATCGCCCCCGAGCACGTGGCCGAAGGTCCGCTGGCGGCGATGATGAAGCCCGGCATCGGCACGTACGATCGTTTCAAGGAGCTATTCGACCGCTTCACCAAGCAGGCGGGCAAAGAGCAGTACCTGATCCCGTACTTCATCGCCGCGCACCCCGGTACGCGCGACGAGGACATGGTCGAGCTGGCACTGTGGCTCAAGCGCAACGGATTTCGCCCCGATCAGGTGCAGGCGTTCTTGCCGTCACCGATGGCGAGTGCGACCGCGATGTATCACACCGGCAAGAACCCGCTGCGCAAGGTCACCCGCGAAGGCGGCGATGTGGCGGTGCCCAAGGGCCTGAAGATGAGGCGGCTGCACAAGGCGTTCTTGCGCTACCACGATCCGAACAACTGGCCGATGCTGCGCGCGGCGCTGCGCCGGATGGGCCGCGATGACTTGATCGGCAACCGTCGCGACCAGCTCGTGCCGCTGTGGCAGCCGATCGGAACCGG
>CANLQR010000653.1 GCA_947492135.1 Deltaproteobacteria bacterium
CAAGCAGCGCGAACGCGAAGAGGCCGAACAATCGCGCGGGCGCCATCGCTCCGAGGAGACGCGCGCGAGCACCTGGAGGTTCCCTCAGCAGCAGCGCAATCCGCCATGGCCACCCGAAAAGCCGGCCTCGTCGGCTCCAAGAGACCCTACCTTCGTAACTTCGCGAGGCTCCCCAGCGTGTGCCCACCATGATTGCCACGACGGGCTCGATCGGGCTGGCCGGTGGAATCGGCAGCGGCGGTGCGCCCGGCATGACCACCAGCAGCGCCGGCTTCGGCGTCGGCTCGGTCGGGCTGCAGCTCGGTTTCGTAGCGATCGCCGCGGTGCTGATCATCGTGACAGTGTGGGCCGCTGGCGCGGCGTCTCGAGCGTGCGGTGATTCACCGGCAACCGCAGGCCGCCGCCAACGACGGGTCGCCATGGTTGCGCTGGCCTGGGTCGCTGCGGTGTCGACGCTCGCGTGGACGGGCGTGCTCGCGCAGTGGTCGATGCGGCCACCACCGATGATTCTCCTCTTCGTCGCGATCGTCGCGGGCGGCTGGTGGATCGCGCGCTCGGAGCTTGGCGATCGTCTGGCGCGGGGGCTGCCTCTGGCGTTGCTCGTGGGCGTGCAGAGCTTTCGGATGCCGCTCGAGCTCGTGATGCATCGCGCTTACACCGAGGGCGTGATGCCCGAGCAGATGAGCTACTCAGGAAGCAATTTCGACATCGTCACCGGCGCGACTGCCCTGCTGCTAGCAGCCGCGATCTGGCGCTTCGCAGCGGTTCCGCGGGTCGTTGTGCTCGCCTGGAACCTGCTCGGTCTGGCCTTGCTGGTGAACATCCTCGTCATCGCGATGCGCTCGACGCCGATGTTCGAGGCCTATGGGCCCGACCACGTCAACACGTTCGTGACGCGAGCCCCGTACGTGTTGCTACCGACAGTGATGGTGCTCGCCGCTTGGGCCGGGCACTTGGTGGTCCTGCGAGCCCTGCGACGACCGCCTGACCCGGCCGCGTGCTAAGAACTCCTGCGGCACCATGGGTTCTCGAGTTCTGGTCTTCACCTACAAAGACGGGTTGCTGGCGCGGCTTGCCCACGATCTGCAGATCCACTGCGAGCAGTTCGAGATCGATCGACGCGGTCCGGAGATCAGCGGCCGATTCGTGCTGTCGTCGTTGCGGGTCGACGGTGCCGTCGAACGCGGCCGGGTGGCCGTCGGTAAGCTGAGCGACGGTGATCGCGGCAAGATCGAGCAAACGATGAAAGCCGAGGTGCTCGAGGTCCGACGCTTCGCTGAGGCCGCCTTTCGCGGCACGATCACGGGCACGCGAGTCGAGGGCACGCTGAGCTTGCACGGCCGGACCCTGCCGCTGGCGCCAATCGACGTGCGATCGAGCGGCGCCCTGTGGGTCGTCGAGCTCGTGCTGGTGCCTTCGCGCTGGGGCGTCACGCCGTATCGAGCGCTCGCCGGAGCTCTGAAGCTGCAAGATCGCGTCACCGTGAGGCTCGAGCTGCCCGCCGACGCCGATGCAGACGCCGACGCGCATTGGCGCTAAAACCGAGCTGGAGAACCCCATGTCGATCCCAAAGCACGTCACTCTCGCCGTCGCGATCATGGCTACCGTCGGTCTGGGCATCCCGGCGGCCTCCTTCGCCCGATCCATCATGACCGAGGCCTCGGTCATGACCGCCGCGCCCCTGATGGCAGCAGCGTCGGCCGTGACACCCGTCTCCATCGTGACGGCTGCACCCCTTGGGGCCGCTGCACAGGACGCGAAACCGGCCGCAAACAAGCTCACCATCCTCGGGCTCGACAGTCAGTTGAAGTTCACCGCGCAGCACAACCCCGAGGAGATCAGAGTCGAGAAGTCGGTGCCGTGGTCCAAGTCCAAGACCTCGTCGGGCGACCAACCCGAGCTCCAGTTCACCAGCGCCGAGGGTCGGTCGATGTCTTTCGAGCTGACCTTCGACAGCCTCGAGGCCAAGTCCGACGTCCACGCTGCCTATGTCTCCAAGCTGCTCGCGCTGACGATGGTGATGGACCCCACCGGCCCCGAGGACAAGAAGCGTCCGAGCCGTGTCAGGGTGCAGTGGGGCGCCGGCGGTTGGGGTTTCGATGGCGTGATCGAGTCGGTCGACGTCAAGTACACGATGTTCCTCCCCAACGGCACACCGGTGCGGGCCACCTGCACGGTGAAGCTCCAAGAGGCCAGCCGCGCGTCGTTCAAGAAGTGAAGCCGCCGCGGGCTTGCGTCACTGCGGCGGTGCGACCCGCGGTCGGGGATTGCAGGTCGGCGTGCCGACCTCGTCGCCCAGAGCCGCAGTGATCTGCTCGGCCGCGGCCGCGGCATCCCGGCCGAACAGGCCGGCCACCGCGATACCGTCGAGGGTAGCGCCACGCACATTGACCGTCACGAGCTCGGCGTCGTCGCCGGGCAGGGCGTCACCACCGGCGCGTGCGATCGCATCGGCGTGAGCGGTGCCGGTGGGCGCCGTGAACGGCACGAAGATCTGGCGGCAGCCGTCGGTGATGGGGAGGTCGGCCGCGCCCGCGAGGATCGGCGCGGAGATCTGGGCGGTGTCACCGAAGTCGAAGGGCTTCGCCGGAGCCGGACCGGTGTGCCAGATCGAGGCCGGCCCCGCGTCGCCCTCACCCAGGACGAGCACGCGCTCGTCGACGACGACGAGCGTGCGCACGTACATCTGCCGATGCGCGGTGGGCATGCCGATCGACTTCCACGGGCCGGCAGCCACGCCCGTGGTCCGCTCGCGACGCAGGACCGCCGCCTGCGCCTCGTCTCCGACGTTCACGGAGCAGGCGAGGAACTCGGCATCGGCGGTCACGGCCAACAACGGGTTCTGCCCGACACACGGCGAGTCGACGCGGGTCCACTGTTTGCCGTCGAAGTGCGCGATGTAGGGGCCCCACAACCACGCATCATCGGGCGCGCGCATCACCAGGCGCGTCGAGTCGTCCCACCGATCGAGGTTCTCCGGCAGCGGCAGCACGCGTTGACGCCCCGTGGTCGCGTCGTAGTGCAGGACGCTCGCCCCGTCGTCGGAAGCGGTCGCAATGAGGACCTCGCCGGTCGGCAGTGAGGCCATCGCCGCGGCCGTGCCTTTCCACGTCAGCGCCGGTGCCTTGGGTGCACCGCTGACCACGACGAGCTGCTTCTGTCCGGCGATCGCCGCGGCCGCGGCCCGGAGCTCGCGCTTGGGCACAATCTCGCCCTCCGACTCCGCGGGGTGGGCATAACGCGGCACGAACCCGCGCAGCGCCAGCAACGATCCGTCCTTCCATCGACCGAAGCCTCGGGGGAAGCTGTCGAACAGCGGCGAGCTCGCGATGCGCCGCCATCGTCCTTGGTCCATCCGATAGGTCTGCGCCGGTGGATTCTGACCGCGGGCACCGAGCTCGTACTCGACCACCATGAAGCCGCCGGCGGGTCCGGCACCGCCGAGCGTCGTGGTCCCATAGCTGTAGTAGTCGCCGTCGATGAGGTCGGGTCGGTCGCCCATGGGCTCGATCCCCTCGAGTGTGACCGCCTCGGCGCTGCCGTCGCTTTGCAGTCGCACCAACACCGGTCCGACGCCGGCAAAGACGCGGCCGTCATCACTGCGAAGCAGCATCGGCTCGCTGCCGTGCTGCTCGGCGAATCCGACGATTCGATTCCACGGCAGGAGGTCCGGCGCGGACTCGATGATCGCCGCGAGCGCGGGATCGACGACCGGCGCCGGTGCAGGGACGGGCGGTGGCGCCGGCTGCTTCGGGGCCACGGCGGGCGCGGCTTTGGCTTCGATCGGCTTGGGGGACCTCGCCGGCTCGGCCGGCTCCGCGCGCGCGGTGGGCTCGAGGTCCGTGCCGGTGTCCACGGGCTGACAGGCACATGCGAGGAACAACAGGCCGAGGCAGCCGAGCGAGGAAGTACGGAAGCAAAACGACATGCGATCGACCATCCTCTACCCCTACGCTCGCACGGGTCCCACGCTTCCGCCAGGTTCGAGAGCAAGCC
>CANLQR010000654.1 GCA_947492135.1 Deltaproteobacteria bacterium
AGCCGAGCGCAGTGGCCCCGCAAAGGCCACCGGAGAGTCAGCCGCGGCGGTCCTTCGCGACCTGATGATCGCTGGCAAGCTGGTGGAGAAGGCCAAGCCGATCTACAAGCGACCGGTGTTCTGGATCGCGATCGTCCTGTCGGCTGCGGGCGCCGCCACCCTGACCGGCTTGCTGGTGCGCCAGCCTCCGAGTCGCACGCGGGTGACGATCCAATGACTCGCCGCGCGCTGTGCCTGGTCACGATCTTCCTCGCGCTCGCGGCGTCGCTTGCCGGCTGTCGCGAGGAGGTCCGCGAGCTCGAGCTGGTGTTCGGCGCGGGCAACAAGGCCTCCGACGGACTCGCGTGTTCGGTCGACGACCGGCCGCTGCTCGCCGACGCCCTCGAAGGCGACCGTTCGGCGTGCCTCGTCGTCGATGTGGTCCCCACCGACGGTCAGCCGGGTTGCCGCCTGAGCGAGTTGCTCGCGTGGTGTTCCGGCCACGACTGCGAGCCCGACGCGGACCTTCGGGTCCGGATCGATCTGACGCAGTCACTGCAAGATCTTGGGAGTAGTCCCGTGGGGAACCTGCAGAATCCCGGCGCGATCGCCAACTTCATCAAGCAGAGCCTCTCCGGCACGGTGCTTTTCGAGGCCGCCCCCGACGAGATCGCGATGCTGCGGGCGACCATCGTCGGGCTGCCGTGCGACGAGGTCGACGACGGCCCTCGCTTCGCCTGCCACGACGTGTTGGCGTGCCTCTACAGCTGCCCGGTCTCGCTGAATGCCTTCGAGGGCTCGCTGGTGCTGGACCTCGACGCGCTGTCGAACGACAGCTGCGTGCGTGACGTCCGAAGCTGCGCCGCGGATCGGATGTTCGACCGCGACCAGCTCATGTCACCGTGCGATACCAATCCGCTGGTGCCTTGAATCGACGGCAGCCAGGTGGCCTGGCCACCCCGCCCGAGTGCAGGCCACCGGCCCGAGGACGGGCCACCTGGCCAACCCGCCTGGGGCGCAAGTGGTCGGGATCCAAGGCGCGCATTCCCAGGCCCGCGGCTCGCACTCGACCTCGGCATGGAGGCGCGTCATGCTGCAGAGACGATGTCCGAGCCCTTCTTCGAGTCGATCACGACGATGGACCAGGCGAGCTTCGCTGACTGGGTCGAGTCGCGGCCCGCGCACGACGATCACCACTACGAGCTGCTCAACCGCAGGGTGGTCATGATGCCGCCCGCCGGTTGGCCACACGGCAACGTCGAGGGGCGCTTGTTGAGACGCATGGGCAACGTCGCCGAGCCGAGCGGCTCCGGCCTCGTGTTCGGCTCGAGCCAGGGTTTCGAGCTGCCCACCGGAGACACGGTCGAGCCCGACGCGAGCTTCGTGTCGATGACGCGCTGGCGTGCCGCGGCGCCCCACGTACCCGGCAAGTTCCTGCGGCTCGTACCGGATCTCGTGTTGGAGATCCTCTCGCAGTCGACCGCAGTCCGCGACCGTGGAGAGAAAAAGGCGATCTACGCCGCGGCCGGAGTGCGCGAGTATTGCCTCGTCGACCCGCGCGCTCGCACGCTCACGGTGTTCGCGATCGAGCTGGCGCGCTTCGACGCTGGCCGGATGCTCGGCGAGCACGAGCTGTGGGAAAGCCACACTTTGCCGGGGCTCTCGCTGTGCCTCGCCGATCTGCTGTTCGAGGCGATGTGAGCCCGCTGCCTGTGATGCCCAAAAGCGGGCGCGCTTGGCACCTTGCGCTTAGCGTCGACGCTCGAGCCGCTCGAGGCGCTGCTCCACCGCCCCCAGCGTGGTGCGCAGCGCTTGGTTCTCGGACTCGAGCGCTGCGACCTTTCGCAGCAGCGCCTGCACCGAGGCCAGCGCGACGCCGTCGGCATCGACCTTGGCGATCGCCTTGTCGCTCGCGCCCACGGCGAACGCCGCCTTGAAGTCCTGCGCCATCGGCCCGATGTGGCGCACGTCCTGGTCCTCCTCGAGGTAGCTCCACGTGGTGATCGGGAGAGAGGCCACTTTCTCGAGCACCCGATCGACATCGACGGCAAAGAAGTCGCGTTTGATATTGCGATCGCTGTCGGGGCACTGGGCCGCGCAGATCGCCTCGCCCTTGGGGATCGGCACGCCCGAACAACACTCGAGGTTTCCGCAGCAATCGTTCTGTAGGCAGCTCTCTTGCGGCTGCGCGCACATCCCGTTGGTGTCTGCGCCCGAGCTGGCGCTACCGCTGGTGGCATCGCCGGTGCCGGTGCTCGAGTCCGCGGCGCTGGAGCTTCCCGCCGAGCTGTCGGAGGCCTCCGTGGTGCCAGACGCGTCGGTCGTTTCCATGGTCCCCGCCGACGTGCTCGCCGTCGTGGAGTCCGTGGTCGCGGTGGTGGCCATCGTCGTGGCCGTCGTCGTGGCCATCGTCGTCGTTGGTTCCGTCGACGTCGGTCCCTCCGAGCCTCCCGTGCCACCGCCGTCGTCACCACCGCACGCGGGCAAGAGTGCTGCGAGAAACCACATGACCACCGGTGCACTGCGCATGAAGCCTCCGGGCGGAACTCGCCACCAAGGAGGCTAGCACATCGAATCGTCTAGCCGTCGGGATAGCCGTGAACCCACAGAGCATCGCTCACGGGTACCTCGGGCGTCTCGAGCGTGCCGTCGGGCCAGCGGATTTCGATCGCGGTGACGACCGCATCGCCGAGGCCAAAGTGCAGCCGCGAGCTGCTCTGCGAGGCAAGGCCGCTGCCGATCTCGACATCGCGCCGCAGCCTCGCACCGTTGGCGGTCTCGACCACGACCCGTGCGCCGACGGCATCGCGGTTGACCGGGCCCCCGCCGTGCAGCTCGACCTCGAGCCAATGCCGATCGCCGCCGCCGAGGTTGCGGAACACCGTCGTCCCCACACCGCGGGTGCCCACGCCGAGATCGACGCGCCCGTCGACATCAAAATCGCCATACGCGACCCCAAAGTTCCAACCAGCGCGCACGCAGCCGGACGCGGCCGAGATGTCGGAGAACGCCTGACCTTCGAGGTTGCGGAACATCCGACTCTGCGCAACGGGCCCCTGAGAGTCGGCCACGAACAGCTCGAGCCATCCGTCGTTGTCGGCGTCGAAGAACACCGTCCCCCAGCCATGCGCCGGATAGCTGACGCCCAGCGCGAGGGCGACCTCGGCGAACAGTGGCTGTCCGTCCGCTTGATCGTTGCGCATCAGGTGGTGCTTGTCGAGGTCCGCGAAGCTCAGGTCGAGGTCGATGTCGTTGTCGAAATCACCGATCCCGAGCCCCATGCCGAACGCGCGGGTGTCGATGCCCCAGGCCGCGCCGACCTCGGTGAAACACCAGCCGTCGCAGCCGGGACCATCGTTGCGCCACAGGCGATTCCCGGCGTACTTGTCGTTGACCACGTAGAGGTCGACGTCGCCATCGTCGTCGAAGTCGACGAACGAGGCGCCAAAGCTCTGATCGCCCGTCATCCCCGGCAGCAGGTCGGTGCGGTCGACGAAGCGACCGTCGCTCTGGCTGCGATACAGAACATCAGTCTCGCTGCCGAGGGTCGAGACGTAGAGATCGAGCCAACCATCGCCATCGAAATCGCCCCAAGTCGCCGATGCCGGCGCCCCGTCGTAGCCGACGCCCGCCACGTCAGTCACATCGACGAACTCGAAGGACCCATCGTTGCGCAGCAATCGGCTGATGCCGCGGCGCAACAGATAGACATCTGGATCGCCATCGTTGTCGTAGTCGGGCGTGCTCACGCCCGCGGTATCGAGCAGGCTGACGACCTCGATGTCGAGCATTGCGTCCGAGAGCACGCCGTCATCATTGCGCAAGATGGTGCTGGGCAAGGTCCCGCCGACCGCGATCAGGTCGAGCCAACCGTTGCCGTCGAGGTCGGCCCACGCGAGCCCCGGGCCATAGACACCGATCAGATAGCCATGCGCGGCGTTTACCTCGAGCGCCGCGAAGGTCGGCGCGCCGTGGCCCAGAGGCTCGTCCGCGCCGCCCGAACCCTCGCTCCCCGA
>CANLQR010000655.1 GCA_947492135.1 Deltaproteobacteria bacterium
AAGACGCACACTGCTCCGCGGTCGTATGCTCGGGTGTGAGCGGTGGGCGGGCCGGCACCGAGACACCGGTGGCCGAGCCCGACGCGGCGTCCGTGGCCGATGTCGGTGCGCGCGACATGGCCACGATGCCGGCCGCGGTACCAATCGTGAGCGGGAGAACGGTCACGGCGAGCGAGCCCAGTCGCCGCGGCCAGGCAGACGTCGGCCGCGGTGACGTTCGTGGAGGTGATCGACGCGGTGCGGAGGCCACGGGTGCAGCCGGCTCGCCGAGCGCAGCTGCCGACGCATAGATCGTGCGCAACCCGGCCTCGATGGGCCGCTCGACCAGGAACTCGCCGAGGCGGTCCGCGGTCTCGCGGGCCGACGCGGGCCGGCTCGACGGCATGGCCTCGAGCAGCTGCAAGCACAGGCTCTGGAGGCCGGGCGGCAGCGTGGTCGCCACAGCCTCGCGCATCGGCGGTGCGCCGCGCCGTGCCTGCTCGAGCGCCAACCGCAGCCCCATGCCCCCGAATGGATGCTGGCCCGCGAGCAATGTGTAGAGCAGCAGTCCGAGGACGTACCGGTTGGACGCGAAATCGGAGTGCGCGCCGCCGGTCTGTTCTGGCGCCATCCAACGGGAGGACAAGCTCCGCCCCGAGTCCTGCTCGGGTACTCCGCCGACGATGCCGGCGACCCACGCGTCGGCCACGAGTTCGATGGCTCGATCGTCGATGCAAACCAGCAGGTTGTGCGGATGAATCGCGCCCGGGAACACCGAGCGCTCCTCGCACTCGGCGAGACGAAGGGCGAGATTGTGCAACGCCAAGGCTGCATCGCGCCAGAACAGTGGCCCGGCGAGCGAGTGCATCCAATCGGCGACCGGGACGCCGCGAAACCGACGCAGGAGCCACACCCCCTCGGCGTCCTCGCCGGACGCGACGAAGCCGCCGATTCCCTGCTGACCCATCCATTCGAGCCACGACCGCACCGACGCATCTGCGGCCGGCAAGCGCCAGAGCTGCGCACCGTCGTCGCGCGCTACGCGAGTGGCCCGGCCCAGGGGCGGGAGTGGATTCATTGGGTCCTCACTTTTTCGCGGAAACCCTCTGCCGGAAGATGTCGACCAGGCTCGCGTCGCCGGGCTTGGCGTCGTCGGGCTTGGCATCGTCGGGTTTGGCGTCGCCCCGCTTGGCATCACCCGACTTGGCGTCGCCCGGCTTGGCGTCGTCGAGGCGAAGCCGCGAGAGCACGCTCGACACGACCGACTCGCCGTCGTCGCGCGAGAGCAGCGATTGTATGGACCGCTGCGCGGCGTCGGCCGCCTCGCGATCGGCGAGCGCTTGTCGGCGAACGGCCTCGGCCTTCGTGTCGACGGCACGGGGGTTCGGTGATGGGTTTGCTGCGGGGGTGCCCTGGGGAACCGCCTTCTTGGTTTCGGCCTTCGTGTCGACGTGGGCGGGGGCAGGCGAGGTCGCGGTGGATTCGTCGGCCGTCGTCGCTGCGGTCCCGTCGGGCGACATGATCACGAGAGCCGTGACTCCGCCTCCGAGCAGCAGGACTGCGCCCCCGATCGCGAGCACGGTCCTGAGCACGTGCCCACGGCGCTGCGCCGCGCCGGCGCGCTCGACGAGCATGATCGTGCTGGTGGACGGCGCGGGCACGACGACGGGCCGACCCGCAGCGTCCAACGCCGAAGCGACCGCGCCCCCACCCTGGCGCAGCTGTGAGATCGTTCGAAGGACCGCATCGGCATTCGGCGGACGTCGATCGCGGTCCTTCTCGAGCAGCGAAAACAAGAACGCCTCGAGCCCGGGGGGGAAGGTTCTCGTGAGCTCCGGGGCGAGCCGCGGAGGCGCCTGCGTACAGTGCAAGTTGAGCAGCTCGCGCGGCGAGTCCGAAGCGAAGGGCGGTCGCCCCGCCAACATCTCGTAGAGAAGAAGGCCGAGGCAGTAGAGATCGGCGCGCGGATCGACAGCGAGGCCCTCGATCTGCTCGGGGCTCATGTACTGGAGCGTACCGACCGTGAAGACCGTCTGCGGGCCCGCGGCGTCGAGGATCTTCGCGATCCCGAAGTCCATCACCTTGCAGCGACCGTCCGCGAGCACCATCACGTTCTCGGGCTTGAGATCGCGGTGGATGATCGCGGGCTGGTGGCCGTGCGCGGCGGCAAGGCCCGCGGCGACGTCGCCCGCGATCCCCAGCGCGTCGCACCACGCAATGCGCACACGCTGACGGAGCACCTCGCGGAGCGTCTGGCCGACCATGTGCTCGAGCACCATCACGAGGCTCTCACCCACTTCCGTGCAAGCCAGGCACCGCACGACGTTGGGATGGTCCAGATGCGAAAGGATCGTCATCTCGCGCAGAAACAGGCGACGTCCGTCCTCGGAGCGGGCGAGGTCCTCCCTGAGTACCTTGAGGGCAACGCGACGCCTCGAGAGCCGCTCTTCCGCCTCGTAGACCTTGCCCATGCCTCCTTCGCCGATGAGGCGGTGGATGAAGTACTCGCCGATCTGTTGCATGGGGAGGAGGGTGTGCGGCTTGGGACCCGTGGGACCCGTGGAGCTCAAGCTAGCGGAACAGCGTACATCAGCCCGGCGCAGCGGCTGACTGAGATCGCTATCGAGTGCACCATCGAGCGTGATGGTCCGCGGGGCTACCACACGACCAACCGCCAGCATTCGGATCGCGGCCGCGTGCACGCCCGCCGCGGGCTTGCTGGGGAGCGACCTTCCCGGTTTCCTCGCAGGGTATCATCACCTGGTCGACCATTCTCTCACGGTGTTGCGGGGGGAGTGCGGGCATCGTCCCCAAGAGCTAGCGGGCGTCGGCTTCGCCGAGACGAATGATTGTGGAGCGGGCAACGACGCTGGATCGATGTCCAGATCGGGCGAGGAGTTCGGGAGTCGGCCCGCCGCTACGCTGACGCGTTCCGGGGCCGCCCGCAATCTGGCCGTTCGGGCCACGCGATCGATGTTCAGCTGTCTGTCATAGGAGTGCGCCCACTACTGCGTCTCGAACGCGGTTCGCAGCGGATGGGGACCAGAATAGGGGTCGCGCGGGATCGCGAGTTGTCATGGTCCCACACTCGGCGTGGCCGAAGGGGCGAGCTGTAGTCGCCGATGCCCGGGCTGCATCACGTCGATCGCGAACACTCGCTGTATCACGTAGGCGCGCAGGCTCGCCTGGGGTGCCACGCATCCGTGATTTTGATGCCCGCGTCCCACTTCTTGCGGACCATCAGCGCGTCCATCACCTTGCCCAAAGGTCCGAACTTGAGCTCGGACTCCATTCGCTGACGGACAACGGTCTCGTCGCCCGCCTTCTCGAGGGTGTACGTATGCCGGAGCAACTTGACCGGGCGCATGCACTCGTAGAAGTTCGAGGCCGATCGCCTCTGCCGGCTGAGCGCATGCATGGGGCCGGCCCGGTCGGGTGGAGTGGCATCGGCGTGTCAAGGCACTTGCCTTGCCGCACGATGCCCACTGCCGACGACGCTTTGGCGTCGCTCCCTGCCCTCGACGCATCGCGCCGCTGCGGCGGCTCGTGCTCGGCCTTCGGGTCGATGCCGTGATCTCGGTGGTGCGCTATCGCTTCGCGATCGATGGGTTTGGCGCCCTGTTCGCTCGACGCGGATCTTGCTAGGATCCGTCGCCGGTGGCGCCCGCCTGGTTTTTTGTGGTGGCACTCGGCGCCCCGGCCGAAGCGCAGTGGCGCGTGCCGGCCGAGTGCCCCGACGCCGCGGGCTTGATCGCGCTCGTCCGCGAGTACGGAGTCTCGACCGACGGGGTCGCGATCGATGGAGAGATCACGCGCGGCGACGCGGGCTATCGACTCGAGCTGATGCTCGACGATGGGGTGCATCGGGAGAGCCGCACCCTCGATGCGCGCGACTGCGACGCGCTCGTCCGTGCGGCCGCGCTGGTGGTCGCGCTCGGGATCGATCCCGACGCCGTCGCGATCGACGAGCCGGTCGATTCGATCGTTCCGCCACCGCCTCGTGCGCCGCCC
>CANLQR010000656.1 GCA_947492135.1 Deltaproteobacteria bacterium
GCTCGAGCGCGACCTGCATCTCGATCGGCAGGCGCCGCAGCGCCTGCAGCAGCAGGTGCTGTTCTTGGCGAACCAACACGGCGCGCGACGGTGAGACCATACCCAGATCGGCGACCGACGTGGTGCTGACCTCGATCGGGTTGTGCGCCCGGTCGCGCTCGCGCAGGTACGAGTACAAGCGCTTGCGCGCGATCATGAACACGTAGGTGCGAAAGCTGGCGTCACCGCGAAATCGATCGCGTCCTTGGACCAGCCCCATGAACGTCTGCTGAACGAGGTCCTCGGCGGAGTCGTCGACCTTGTTGCGGAAGAAGCGATAGACCGCGTCGAAGTAGCGCTCGAACAGCTCGCGCCCGGCCGGCTCGTCGCCGTTGCGCCAGGCCTCGAGCAGGCTGAAGTCGTCGCGGACGGGGGTGGTCAAGGCGTCATCCTCACGGACTAGCGAAGGTCGGCGCGGCGAAAGTCGCTCAGACGAGAGAACTGATCGAAGCGCGCCTGGATCCTGGACGCATCCAGGCCCAAAAGGGCGTCGTACGAGAATCCCTGCACGCAGAAGCTCGCCAGGGCCGATCCGTAGATCATCGCCGTGCGCAGCTGCTCACCGTGGGGGTCGTCGGTGCGAGCCAGCCAGCCCATGAAGCCGCCGGCAAAGGCGTCCCCGGCCCCGGTCGGATCCGCGACTTCGTCCAGCGGTAGGGCCGGCGCCGAGAACATATCGTCGCCGTGAAACAGCAACGCGCCGTACTCGCCGCGCTTGACCACGACACTCTTGGGACCCAGCCGTTGCACTGCCCGCGCAGCCTTGACCAGATTGTGCTCGCCGGTCAGCTGCATCGCCTCCTCCTCGTTGATGAGCAGCGCGTCGACCCGCGCGAGCACGCGCAGCAGCGAAGGCTTGGCGATGTCGATCCACAGATTCATGGTATCGAGGCCGACCACCCTTGGCCGCTCGATCTGCTCGAGCACCTCGAGCTGCAGATCGGGCTGGATGTTGGCGAGGAACAGGTACTGGCTGGTGCGATAGCTGGCCGGCAGCTTGGGCTTGAAGTCCGCGAACACCCCGAGCTGGGTGTCGAGCGTGTCGCGGCCGTTCATGTTCGCGTGATAGCTGCCCTTCCAGCGGAAGGTCTTGCCGTCGACGATCTCGAGGCCTTCGAGATCGACACCCGCGTTGCGCAGATCGGCGATGGCCCGCTCGGGGAAGTCGCGCCCGACCACCCCGACCAAGCGGACGGGTGCAAGATACGAGGCTGCCATCGAGAAAAATGTGCCCGAGCCACCGACGGCCTCGGGTCGCTCGGCGCGCGGGGTGATGACCCAGTCGATGGCAACACTACCGACCACGAGCAAACGGGGATTCACAGCTGTCATTGGGGTGTCCTGACGTCTCTTGTTCGAGACTCTTATAGATAGTGGCCGATGATGAGATCGAGGCGCTCGCGCGCCCCTGGGGAAATCGTCGCCGGGTCGGTCATCGTCGCGAACTCGCACGCCCGCGGGTACGGCAACTCGGCGGTGGTGGGCGGCAACGCGCGGACGAGCTCCAGGATCGAACGCTGCGCGAGCTCGACATTGCGGGCCACGGTGGCCATGACCTCCTGCACGCTGACCTCGGCCTCGGCCTCGTGCCAGCAATCATAGTCGGTGGCCAGCGCGAGCACGGCGTAGGCGAGTTCGGCCTCGCGCGCGAGCTTGGCCTCGGGCAGCGCGGTCATCCCGATGACGGACGCGCCCCAGCTGCGGTACAGGTGCGACTCGGCCTTGCTCGAGAACGCGGGGCCTTCCATGACGACCAACGTGCCGCCGTCGTGGACGACCGCGCCGGCGCGTTTGGCCGCGTCACGAGCGGCCGCGCGAAACTGTGGTGTGGTCGGCTCGCCAAACTGGACATGCGCCACGACCCCCTCTCCGAAGAACGTCGAGGCGCGCGCCCGGGTACGATCGATGAACTGGTCGGGGAACACCACATGCCCGGGCACGATCGACTCGCGCAGCGAGCCGACGGCAGAAACGCTGAGAAGATGGGTCACCCCGAGCTGCTTGAAGCCGTGCACGTTGGCGCGATAGTTGACCTCGGCCGGCAGCAAGCGATGACCCTGGCCGTGGCGCGCCAAGAACACGATCTTCAGCGGCGGCCCACCCGGACGCTCGAGCTCGGCCACCGTGTAGGGCCCGCTCGGGCTGCCAAACGGCGTGTGCACTTCGGTGCTGGTGCCGCCGGCGAGCGCCGCCATGCGATACAACCCCGAGCCGCCGACCACGCCCAGGACGACGCGATCACGGGCGGCGGGTGAGGCGGGATGCACGGTCATCGGCCGGGGAGCATAGACCACTACGGGACCGCGAGGATCACCAGGATGAACCGCCCGTTGCTCGCCCGAGCGATGCCGAACCCAACGTGCAGCTGGGCTTGGCGCCACAGCGCGACCGTCGTCAGGGCGTCGAAATCGGCGCTCTCGACCAGGTGCTCTTCGACCCCGGCGTGCCCGAGGGCGAACACCCGCTGATCCCATTGGCGTGGCGCGGCGCGACCTCGCGCTCGGGCCGCGGCGAGTTCGTCGGCGATGGCGTCGAGCCCGTCGTCCCATTGCACCGGACTCAGCGATCCGGCGTTGCGTACCCGATCGACGCGACCGCGCAGCGACGGTCGCATCGCCGCCGCCTTGGGGGCGCCCTCGCCTGGCGGGCGATGAAAATTCTGGGTCAGAAACACCGGCCTCGGCGTCCCCGGAGCGTCGCTCTCGGCGGGGCCGAGCACCACGCCGATCCCGACGTGGGTCACGTCGCTGGCGATCATGTTCGCGCGGTGGCCGGGACTGCGCATCAGGCTGTCGTGAATTCCGCCGGGCCCGTAGCCGCGGGCGACATTCTCGCGCACGATCGTCATCGCGATCTTCGCGCGGGCGTAGCGGGCCGTGACGTCGCCGGTTCTCGGCGAGACATGACCGACGAAGCCGGAATTGCGCATGTCGGCGCTGTGGCCCTCGGCAACGACGGCGGCGCGATCATCCCAGCGCAGCGTCGGCAACCCTCGGGCGGTGCGCATCTCGTTGAGAAAATGAAAATTGGCCAACGCCACGTCTTCGGCGGTGACGTCGGCACCCAGCCGCTCGGTCTGGGCGACGATCGAGGTGGGCGCCGAGACCCCGCAATACAGGGGAAAGAGCGCCGCAATCTCGACGCCGTGGGTGCCTTGAGCCAGCACCTCGACCTGATAGATCCCATCACCCGCGTCGCACGCAAAGGGCACGGCAAAAAAACCCTGCGCGTCGAGGTGGCCGGGCAGGTGCCGAGCCCGGCCGTCGGGAAGCGTGAGCTCGAAGTTGGGGTCGTGCAGCCCCCCCAGCAGCCGCGCGCGCAGTTCGATCGCGGTGCGAGTGCGCAGCCTCGACGGAGTCGGTGCGAGTTCCACGACGCGCTCGAGCACGCCGATCATCATCCGCGTCGCACCCGAGGGCGCGCGCGTGACCCCCACGCCGAACCGCGTCGTCGGGCTGCGGGTCACCGTCTGGGCGACCCCCTCGACCAGACTCGTCAGTGCCTCCTCACACGGCGGCGACAGCCGCTCGAGGCAGCGCGCCGGATCCTCGGCGAACTCCACGACCACCAGGCGTGGCGCGGGGTCGATGACGCCCGCCCACGCCAGGACGCCATCGGTCAGCACCGCGGGGATGTTCGCGTGGTCCGGCGCGACGCTCGCGAGTTCACGCATCGCCTTGGACAGACCCAGATCTGCGATCAATCCCAGCGCGGTCAGACGCCTCGCGAGTTCGGCCTCGACGGGGCCCAGCCCGTGACTCGCGGTTCCACCATACTGCGCGGCCGATTCGCCGTGCAGCCGCACCTCGAGCTCGCTGCGCTCGATACCCGACAGCGCATCGCGGATCGCCGCCGGGGAAACCTGACTCGATCCCGGCGAACGGCACCCGACGACACCCAGGACCAGGAGCGGGACCAGGAGCGGGACCAGCAGCCGGGCC
>CANLQR010000657.1 GCA_947492135.1 Deltaproteobacteria bacterium
CAAGGACGTCCTGATGGTCGATTTCACGCGGCCGATCTTCTCGGACGCGCGCTGCGGCCTCCTGAAGTTCGCGCCCACGTTCGAGCAGCTCAACGCTGGGACCGGGGCCACGACGGGCGGCGACACTGACCCGACGGCGGGTGCGACGACCGATGCGACCACAGGCGGCACCACCGACGCGACGACCGGCGGCACGACCGACCCGACCGCAGGCGGGACCGACCCCACCGGGGGCGCGGCTCCTTCCGGCAACTGCTGCACCGCGGATGACTCGCGCAAGGGTTGCGAGAACGAGACGATCTCGATGTGCACGTGCGCTTTGGATGCCTTCTGCTGCGACAACAGCTGGGACGCGACCTGCGTGATGGAAGCCACGTCCGACTGCATGGCCATGTGCGGCGCGGGCATTGTCGATGACGACGGCCTGTCGATCGCGGCCGACCCCGAGGTCAGCGCCGCAGTTGATGCCGCCACCATCAGGACGGCGTTCATCGCCAACCTCGAGGCGGCGAATCCGGTTGCGGGCTCCGTCGAGTCCCAGCTGCTCGAGAGCCTGAAGACGACCGGCGATGCTGCAGCTCACACTGCGCGCGTCGACGCGTTTCTCAAGGCTTGCGAGGATCGCGACGAGCGGGCGCTGATGGACGACGCGTTCAAGATCCAGACCTGGCAGAGGGCGATCGCGTTCGCGCTGCCGATGTTCGAGTTTGCCCAGACCATGCCTCTGACCAAGCTCAACGTCAGCTCGGCCGCGCGCTGGGATGCAGCCACCTGCACCGTGGTCCAGTGAGATCGAAAGCGACAAACGCCATGAACACCTTCAACAGCATTCGCGCCGCGTTCCTTGTGCTCGGAGCTTCGGTCCTCTCGCTGACCGCAGCCTGCGGTGGTGGCGGTGACGATTCGGGCGACGACAACGGTTGTCCCGCTGGCAAGTGCGACACTCCGACCGGCGAAGCGTCGGTGACCTGCCTGCAGCGCATGGCGGAGGTCATCAACTCCAGCAATCGTGGGTTCACGCCGGACGTCATCCGCTGGCAGTGCGGCGACGTCGCTGGCGTCACCGCCGATGGCAGCGCCAAGGACGATCGCGGCCAGGAGTACTGCGAGTACTTCGCGATGGTGACGCCGCCCGGTGGTACCGGCGTGGATGTGGGCCGTGCGCTCGACGGCAAGGGCAAGGTGACCAAGCTCGCGGTGTGCCTCCCGGGTGACACCAGCGCGGAGTGCCGCGTCACGCTGACCGCAGATCAGCAGGCGCAGATCGAGGACGATCCGACGGCCGTGGTCGGAAAGTGCGTGTTCACCACTTGGCACGCCGACGTGACCAAGCCGGTCCCGGTGTGCCCGAACGATGTCTGCCCCGCCGATGCGAACATCATGGGGCTGCCGTTCACGCGCAAGAACTTCAGCATGAAGGTCGGGTTCAACTCGAACTCCGCGGCGATCGACCTGATCGAGAAGTGCTTCCCATTGGCTCCGGCAAACCGCGTCGCCGTCAACTGGAGTAACCCCGACGATCCGGCGCAGCAGCCCTACTACCGGGGCTGCATGGGCACCAACAAGCTGTTCGGCACCGAGTGGCGCCGCAGCGATCCGACGATTTGCGCGGCAATCAATCGCATGGCCGAGTGCGGCTGTTCGGCGCCCGGCGTCACCAACGGCCTGCAGCTCGCCAAGGCAGTGCTGCCGCCGGTCAGCGCTTCGGACCACCGTCGCGGCTTCCGCCTGGGCACGTGGGACAACGATCGCGGCCTGCCCAACGGCTGCAAGTTCTCGAACACCGGCGAGACCGGTTATTTGGTCGAGTGCGACATGACGGCGGCCGATCTGCTCGGCAGCCTGAACGACCCCAAGGAGTTCTGCCGCGCCACCTATGGGCAGAATGTGGTCGTGCACGTCGACGTTCCGCGCGCCGCGATCACCTGCACGCCGCCCAACACCAAAGAGGCCGCGACCTGCGGCGCGATCCCCTGGAACATCGGCGACGAGAACGCGATGGTCGGCGGCACCACGGACACCGGCGGCACCACCGACACTGGTGGCGGGACCGACCCGACCGACCCGACCGCCGGAGCCACCGACCCGACCGCTGGCGACCCCACCACCGATGGTGGCGGCGACGTCGGCAACTGTTGCACACCGCATGAGGGCCTCGGCTGCACCAACAGCGAGATCTCGATGTGTGTGTGTGCCGCCGACGAGTTCTGCTGCGGCACGCAGTGGGATGAGACCTGCGTCTCCGAGGTCACCTCGGCCGGCTGCGGAACCTGCGCCTGATCCACGGCGCACCGCAATGTCACCGGGCGCCCAACGGCCGCCCGGTGACTCTTCGAGTTTCTGTCCTAACCTACCGAAGGCCAACACGCATGCGCAGCGCGACACGAAAGCAGATCGGTTTGAGCGCTAGCGTGCTTGCGCTGACACTCACGGTGGCCTGCAAGGACGACAGCGAGGCCCAGAACGACGATTCGGCCTGTGCCTCAGCAAAGTGCGACGCGTTGGACGACAGCGGTTCAACCGGTGCCGAAGCGGGCGAGTCTGGCGGCCAGAGTGAAAGCACCGGCGGCGTCGTACCCTCGGAGATCGACGAGGCCTGCTGGGAGCGCCGCGAGGACGCCTTCAACCCTAACCATCTCGCGTTCACGACCACCGCGTTGCGTTGGTCCTGTGCGGATGTGGACAGCACGCTGGCCGCCGCGCGTGGCCAAGAGTACTGCGAGTACTTCGGCATCGTCGCCTTGCCACCGTCGCCGAGCTACCCCACGCCGGAACCCATCGTTGTGGGTCGCAACCTCGGGCCCGACGCTGAAGATGGACAGACCCCGATTCCCATCGATCTCGATGGCGAGCAGATCGCGGCCCTGGAGAACGCCGCAGATTCGGTCATCGGGGCGTGCGTGTTCTCGTCGTGGAACGCGGACATCGAGGCGCCTTGCGGCGACGCCTGCGAAGCGGGGCCAATCCTCGGCGTGCCGGTCGACGCCGAGACCTTTCGGATGAAGTTCGATCCGAACACCAACGAGGCCGCGCTGGCGCTGGTCGAGGACTGTACGGAGTTTTTGCCGACCGAGGGCGATCCTGGGAATCTCGAGGATCCGTACAACGACCCGTTCTTCCGCGCTTGTCACCTCAACGCGGATATCAACGAGACGCAGTACCGCAAGTCGGACAACGTCATCTGCTCTGCCAGCGTTCGGCTCGCCGAGTGTGGCTGTGGCGTCGCGGACGGGAGTCCACTCGCCGAGGCCCTTGCCCCCGTAGACGACCTCGGATTTCGACTCGGTGGGTGGTCGGGTCCGGCCGAGCTCCCGGTGGGCTGCCGGTACGAAGACCTCGTGCCCGGATCGCAGACCCTGGTGGTGTGCGATCTGACCGGCGCCGAGGTGCTGCAAAATGCCGCCGAGTTGAAGTCGTACTGCCTCGAGCGCTACGCCGATGATGTCGTCGTCCACATCGCGATCGCTCCGAATGCAATCGTCTGCGAGCCACCTCCGGGCGGACCCTACGCCGACGACTGCCCCACGTATCCATGGGTGCTCGAGCCGTGACGGACAGCGGGCAACGGTCGGGATCCAGCCGGCGCTGCCTGCCCCGAGTCGCCCACGGAGTGACGATGATTGCGCTGTTGCTCGCGTGCGGTGAGGACCCCTCGACGGCCTGTGGAGCCGAGGCGTGCGATCTCCCCAGCAGTCGCGACGAACTGCTCGCGAGGATCGACGGCTTCACGGATCCGGTCGCCCAGTGGCTTCGCGTCGCTGCCAATGACGCGGGTGCCGTGGATGGCGACCAAGAAACCTGGCGTGCAGGACTGCGCGAGCAACTCGGCTGTGCTGCTGCGGATGAACGCAGCTTCGTCGTGCTTTCGAACGATGCCTACGAACCCAAGGTGTTGGTGGCGCAGTGCGCCAGCGACCCGGTCGTGGCAAGCCGGGTGTTTACTGTCTTCGAGCCCGAGGACGAGCGTGAC
>CANLQR010000658.1 GCA_947492135.1 Deltaproteobacteria bacterium
AGCACCGCGACGGGAGCGTGCGTCTCGAGATCGAGTCGCGCGCTCGGGCGAACCTCCAGGGGATGCAGCGCGTGTTCCGGCGACCACAGATCGCCGGTGATTAGGCCTCCGAGGCCACCTGGGCCGGCACCGCTCGCCCCCGCGCGAACGTCGAGTACAGACCTTGAACCGAGTACGGACCCCCTTTGTGCGGCCTTCCAGGGTGGCGATCAACCGCGAAATCGAGGGCGTTCGTCGAAACCTGATCGTCGAGTCGGTCACGAATCGGCACGAGAACAAAAGAACTCGCCGACCGTGGCGTAGATCGTTGCAGACGCGACCGGTCCGATGCCGGGGATCGTCTGCAGGCGGGTGATCACCTCGTTGTTCTCGGTGCGCACCGCAAGCAGCGCGTCGACGTGCGCGACCTCCTCGCGGAGCATGTCGATGAAGCGCTCGCACATGCCCAGCGACTCGACCACGTCGGTGTCGAGCCCCTGCACGCGCTCGAGCAGCTCCGCCACGAGCTTGTTGATGTAGTGGCCACCAGGACGCACGCGATGACAGTGCGCTCGCAACAGCGCCCGCGCCCGAACCTGCCACCGCTTCAGATCCCTCTTGAGCAGCGAGCGACGCGCGAGTCACCGCCGCAGCTCGCGGACCTCGCCGTCGGGCACATACACCACATGCGGCGTCATCCCGGTCTGCAGACTCTTCGCGATCCAGTACGCATCACGCCGGTCGGTCTTCTTGCGCGACGCGGCGGTGAGCTACGACCTGCTGTCTGTCAGCTCGGGACCAGCAAGCGCATCGGTGGCGGCTAGACAGGTCGTGGGCGGCCGAAAGCTCATCACCCCGAGCTTGACGATCGTCCCCGCGTCACCGACGAGAAAGCCGTCGGTGCGCTCGTAGGTCACTCCGTGAAAGTCCACCGTATAGGGCACATCGATCCTCTGGACCGGGTGCTTCATGACGGTGAAGTTCCCGACCAGCCAGACCGCACCACGGCGACCGGCGACGAGCATCTCGGCTCCGACCCAGTGATTCCGTGCGGCTGCGCGAGCGTCGCTCCCCGCGACCGAGGGGCCCGCGAGGCGCCAGGGCTGCCATTCGGGGGGCGGATCGGGGTTGCTCGCTGAGCGAGGCGCGATGCTCAGCCACACGCCCTCGCCGAGGATAAACACCTCGTTGCTCACTACCCGGAGCGCGGCCGTCGTGGGAGGCCTCCGGGGGACACAGACCGGCTCGCCCGTCGCGAACGAGCAGTCCACGATCACCCCACCATCGCCCACCGCGCAGATGTGGGTATCGCATCGACCGATGGCGTGGAGGTTCGCCGTGGTGTGCGTGGGGACGCGGCGAAAGCTCCCTTCGGGCGAGCGCGCCACCATCACGCCCCCGTCCCCAACGACCAGAGAGCCTCCCCAGATGGCGTGAAGATCGGCTAGGGTCCCCGTCGCTTCGCTCTGCCAGGCTCCTTCTGGACTGCGGACGAGCGCGACGCCGTGGGATCCCACCGCCAGATAGGAGCCGGCTTCGCCCTTGATCCGAGAAGGAGCGCGGGAGAGGGCAAACAGGTCTTCCGTGGTGCCCGTCTGCTCGCTCTTCCATCCGCTTTTGGGGTCACGCACCAGCGCCGTTCCTCGATCGCCGACGACCAGCACGGGCTGACCTTCGTCCGCGGTCACGGCCCGGAGCGCCGCTGTGGTGCCCGAGGTCTCGAGCTCGAATCGATGCGTGTACGAGGGCGCCGACCGGACCGGCAGGCGGTCGCTGGCGTCCGGGCTGCGCTCGAGCTCGAAGGGCTTTGGATCGTGCCCAAGGGAAGGGAGGGGCGCAATCACCTCGCTGGGTGGGCAGGGGGTCCCTCGATACGGGCGAGCGATGGTGAAGCGCGTCGCCGCGCACGAGAGCGAGCCCAGCGCGCTCGTCAGGAGCACGGCGGTGAGAGCGAGGAGAGGAGCCTTCACGGTGCCACCTCCGCCGCGTCGACGACGTAGGCGCCGGTCATGATGCCGTTGGTCTCGAAGTGCATGTGGTGCCGCGCTATCGCCAGCGAGTCGAGGACGAGCAGGTGCTCTCCCGCGGGGAGGTCGACGACCAGCTCGGCCTCGTGGCTCCCCTCGACCGCGCCGGCGCAGCCGAGCGAGCGGTTCTCGTGCAGCGCGCGCACCTCGATCGCGGGAGGGAAATGGGCCGCCGCGCGCAGGCGTATTCGCGCCGGGCGGTCGAGCGTGAGGCGACGTACGGCGTCGCCGCCAACCAGCCCGCAGGAGGTCCGGGCGCCGCCAGGCGTGGAGCGATAGACACCAAAGGCCCGCTCGCCGAGCCGCAGTGGCTCTGCGTGTGCCTCGAGCGCTGCGACCCTAGCCCGGTCCTCGCGCCCGATCAGCGCGCTCGAGCTGGTGTCACGATCGACCTGGAGCCAATAGCCCGTCTTGGGCCAGTGGGAGCCGTCGATGACCACCTGGTAGAGCCCGGGATCGAGGGCGACCCGCACCACCGCCACCTCGCCCGGCTTCGCACTTGCCTGACCGACACCGAAGTCCCAGGGGTGCTCGCGATCTCGCTCCTGCACCTGGATCGAGCCCTGGAACTGCGGCGCGAGCTCGAAGCGATAGCTCGCCGTCTCGGTCACCTGAAAGCAGTAGAGGTGCCCGGCGCCGAGCCACGCCGGCTCCCCCTGCCTGCACGCGGAAGGGGCGACTCTAACGGGCATACTCGTATCGTCCCACACGCTCACGCCGAGCTGGAGGGCCTGCTCGGGACCCGCCGGCGGGGACGGGCGGGTGGCGGCTCCGCAGCGGGCGAGCATCAGGGGGAGCAACAGGGAGGAGGCGAGGATTTGCATGGCGTTGCGGGGTCCTGCATCCACCCCAGGGTGCTCGGCGCAGTGTAATCGATTCGGCCGTTCCGCATTTTCGCCGCCCCATGCCATCCGATCGTCATGCTCTGCCTCGCGCTCGCGTGCGGAGCTCCGAAGGCAGCAGCTCCAGCTCGTCGACGACCCCGGCATCGACCGGCACAACGCCCCGATCACCTACCAAGTCAGCGCGGCCACCTGACCGTGCCGGACATCGGACGGCCTGGTCGCGACGCCGATCACCCAAAGCTGCACGAGGCCCGCGAGCACTCCGAGCAATCGCATCTTCCAGCGCTGGTCGGCCTGCGCCTCCGCGAGCACGCCCCCGAATCGATCGTTGCCTCTGGGCGCAGGTGCCTCGCGTGCGCGCAGGAGCATCGCACCGTAGACGAGCAGCGCGGGACCGACGAACTGTGGCAGCAAGATGAAGGCAGCGCACTGCCGGACGGCGAGCCAATGCCGCTGGGTGCCGGCGTGCCACGCGAAGAGCACCGCGCTCTACAGCGACGTCACGAGCGACAACCACGCGACGCTTGTTCGGCTCAGCCGCAGCGCCAACATGCGCTCAGCCCTCCGGATCGCACACCGTACCGCCCTCGATCTGAGCGTTGGTCCGGAAGGTGTTGAGCGCCTGCCAGTGCGGCGCCTCGAATTGCGGGATCGTGGAATCCTCGCGCACGTTGGTCACGTGGTAGGTGTGCTGGTTCCAGATCCGGCGCGCCTGGATCCATCGGTCGTCGGCGTCGCGATAGACCTGCACGACGGGGTGCGCGTCGTTGTGGTTGGTGACGACGATGATCTCGGATGAGCCGTCGTTGTCGACGTCGACGACCACAGGATACTCGATGATGGTGTTGCTGCCGCGGGGTGCCTGCATCTGGACGTCGCCGGTGAGCCCGTCGAAGACCCACAGGTTGGTCTCGTCGGCGTAGATCGCCTCGGCGACACCGTCGCCGAGGAAGTCGAACGCGGTGCCCGATGCCAGGCAGCTGGAGTCGGCCACCGGCGCGCTCCAGTTGTGGTCGCACTCGGAGGCGAGCTCGAGCTCGTCGCCGTATTCGGAGACAAGAAGATCATTTTTGACCGGATCCTCCGCGCGCGACGCTGATCCGCCATCCAACAAGCC
>CANLQR010000659.1 GCA_947492135.1 Deltaproteobacteria bacterium
GTGATCGAATCGCTCGTGGGCGGCATCGACGAGGCCGAGCGTGGCGCGGCGCATCCTCTCCTGGGTGCGCGGCCGATCAAGCGCGAGCTGCTGATCGTGCTGACGGCCGACCGCGGGCTGTGTGGTGGCTTCAACACCAACATCGCGCGGGCGGCATCGAACTGGATCCATCAGCGCGGCCGCGAGAACGTGCAGGTCGAGGTCGTGGCGGTCGGCAAGAAGGCGATGTCCGCGATGCGCGCCGCCAAGGCGACGATTCGGGCGACCCACGAGGCGCCGACGTTGCTCACGCTGGTCGAGGTGTCCAAGGTCATCATCGCCGATGCGATTGTGGCCTTCACTGGCAAGCCCGAGGAGCGGTTCGATTCAGTTCGACTGCTGTTCAACGAGTTCGTCAGCGTCCTGACGCAGAAGGTCCACAACGACCAACTCATCCCGCTGGCGCCGGGCGAGAGCCGCCTGGCGGGCCGCGAGCCCACCTACGAGCCGAGCCGACAAGCGATCCTCGAGCACCTCGTGGCGCTGGCGATCGAGGCCCGCCTGCAGCAGGCGATGTTCAACTCGATCGCAGCCGAGATCGCCGCGCGACGCGTCGCGATGGACGCTGCGACCGACAACGCGACCGACGTGATCGCCGACCTCACCCTGATCTACAACCGCGAGCGCCAAGCCGCGATCACCAAAGAACTCATGGAAATCATCGGCGGCGCCGAGTCCCTCAAGGGCTAGCCCGCGGATTCCCGAAAGACCACGACCATGACCACGAGCTTCACCCCGCCCTCCGACAAGCCGATCGTCACCGCGTCGCACACCGGCCGCATCCTTCAGGTCATCGGCCCGGTGGTCGACGTCGAGTTCGACGACCACCTGCCCGAGATGTACGTCGCGCTGACCGTGACGAACAAGTCGATCGACGATCGACCCGACAACCTCGTGCTCGAGGTCGCGATGCATCTGGGCGAGCGCACCGTTCGCACGATCTCGATGGACTCGACCGACGGTCTGGTTCGCGGGATGCCGGTGCGCGATACCGGCAAGCCGATCAGCGTACCGGTGGGCAAGAAGACCCTGGGCCGCATCCTCAACGTCGTGGGCGACCCGGTCGATGAGCAGGGGCCGGTCGGCGCCGAGGAGCGCTGGGCGATCCACCGCAAGGCACCCGCCTTCGTCGATCAGAGCACCAAGGTCGAGCCGTTCGTCACCGGCATCAAGGTGATCGACTTGCTCGCCCCCTACCGGCGCGGTGGCAAGATCGGCCTGTTCGGTGGCGCTGGCGTCGGCAAGACCGTGCTGCTGATGGAGCTGATCAACAACGTCGGCAAGAAGCACGGCGGCTTCTCGGTGTTCGGCGGGGTCGGTGAGCGTACCCGCGAGGGCAACGACCTCTACTTCGAGATGATCGAGTCGGGGATCATTCAGGCCGAGTGGGATCACGAGAACCGCTCGGTAACCTCGGTCGACACCGAGAAGTCCAAGGTCGCGCTGGTCTACGGCCAAATGAACGAGCCGCCCGGCGCCCGCGCTCGCGTCGCGCTGTCGGCGTTGACGATCGCCGAGTACTTCCGCGACACGATGAATCAGGACGTGATGTTGTTCATCGACAACATCTTCCGCTTCACCCAGGCCGGCTCCGAGGTCTCGGCGCTGCTGGGTCGCATCCCGTCGGCCGTGGGCTACCAGCCGACCTTGGCCACCGAGATGGGCGTGCTGCAAGAACGCATCACCACCACCAACAAGGGCTCGATCACCAGCGTGCAGGCCATCTACGTGCCCGCCGACGACCTGACCGACCCCGCGCCGGCCACCGCGTTTGCCCACTTGGATGCGACCACGGTGTTGTCCCGCGCGCTGACCGAGATCGGCATCTACCCGGCCGTCGATCCGCTCGACTCGACCAGCACGATCCTCGCGCCCGACGTGGTCGGCGCCGAGCACTATCGCGTCGCTCGCCGCGTCCAGCAGATCCTGCAAAAGTACAAAGAGCTACAGGACATCATCAAGATCCTCGGGATGGACGAGCTCTCCGAAGAGGATCGCGTGTTGGTCGCCCGCGCGCGGAAGATCCAGAAATTCCTCAGCCAGCCGTTCCACGTGGCCGAGCAGTTCACTGGCATGCCCGGCAAATTCGTCGAGCTCGAGGACACCGTGAACAGCTTCCGCGAGATCGCGGAGGGCAAGCACGACAACCTCCCCGAGGACTCGTTCTACATGGTCGGCGGGGTCTCCGAAGCGGTCGCCAAGGCCAAGGAAACCGCCGAGAAAGACGCCGCCAAGGCCAAGCAAGCCGGCTAAGGAGAAGGCACGCCCATGTCCGACACATCGATCAAGCTCGACATCCTCACCCCCATGGGGGCGATTCGCGATGGCATCGAGGTGCCGGGTGTCGAGGTGCCGGGCGTGCTCGGCGAGCTCGGCGTGCTGCCGCGACACGAGGCGCTCATCACCGCGATTGTCCCCGGCGTCATTCGCTTTCGTGAAGGCGCCAAGGCCGTGCGCATGGCGGTGGGCGGTGGCTTCCTCGAGGTCAAGGAAGCCGGACGCGTGATCATTTTGTGCGACCGCGCGATCGAGCCCGACGCGGTCGATCGGGTAGCGGTGCAAAAGCGCCTCGGTGAGGTCAAGGCCTCACTCGAGCGCGACACCGGCCCTGTGGATGCCGGCGAGCACCGGGCGTTGGCGGATGAGCGGGCGTGGCTCGAGGCGCAGCTGCGCTTGGTCGCGAATTAGCTCCGCCGTGCTCGCGCGGCCGCCCGCTTCAGGGCGAGCCGAACGCCTGCGTCCAGTAGTGGCCGTAGCCGGCGCCGGCGAAGTAGCCGACGCCGATTTCCGTGAAATCGGGCTTCATGATGTTGGAGCAGTGGCCGTCGCTCGCCATCCACTGATCCATGGTCGCAGCCGCGGTGGCGTTCCCTGCCGCGATGTTCTCTCCCGCGGTGCTGTACTGATAGCCCGCGGCCGCCATCCGATCCCAAGGCGTCTCGCCCCACGGCGTGGTGTGATCGAAGAAGTCCTGCTCGACCATCTGCTTGCTATGGACTCGGGCGGCACAGCGCAGTCCGATCTGCATCGTCAGCGGGCCGGTGGGGCCGAAGTTTCCTTCGCTGCCGCAGTTGGCCCCCTGCGCACGGCGCTGGTTCACAATCGCGAGGATCTCCTCCTCCATGCTCGAGGAACCGGGGGCCCATGCAGCGACGGGCATGCAAAACGCGTTGTCGGGGACCTCGGGCTCGGCGATGCCGCCATCATCGGTGCCGCCGTCCGTGCCGCCACCGTCCGCCGAGCCTCCATCCGCGCTAGCGTCCGCGCCGGTCGGATCCGCGGAGCCGCCGTCGGCACTCGTCGGGTCCGCGGAGCCGCCGTCGGCGCTCGTCGGATCTGCGGAGCCTCCGTCGGAGCCGACCTCGTCGCCCGCATCCGCCTGCGTGGCGACACCGTCGTCAGCTGCGTCGGTCTCACTGCCGGCATCGCTACCACCCTCACCATTGGTCTCCCACGGCTCAGGCTCTTCGCCGTCGGGTAGACCCGTGAAGCATCCCAGCGGCAGCAGGACTGCGGCGACGCCGAGAGTACGATGGGTCAACGAGACGCGCGCACGTTGAATGACAACCGTGCGCACCGTGGGGGGCGGCGCGACGCTACACATACCGACACAGCTTGCAGCAGTGGACACGTCCAGGCAACCACGGGTGCGCGTGGTCTTGTGACCGCATCGGCGCAGTGGTGATCATGTGACCATCGCGCGCTCGTTTGCGCGACCGCAGTCGATGCCCGCTATGTCGATCACGTACGCGCACACACAGGATCGACAAACGCGGGCCTCTAGCGGCCGCGTCGATCTTTGCGCGGGCTGATCCGGCCCGCGACCTCGAACAGCGCCGCGCGGAACAGCTCGTCGAGGTCCTGCTTGGACGTCGCGTCGATCTGGGCCGGTGGCGGTGTTGCGTCCGCAGCCGCACCGCTCGCAG
>CANLQR010000660.1 GCA_947492135.1 Deltaproteobacteria bacterium
TGGACTCACGAGGCCTGGGCCGCTATGGCGAGGCTGTGCGTGGCGGGGTCATCCTCGGACTCCTGGGCCGCGATGTGGAGGACATCGAAGCCCTTGGCGACCTCCTCGGCGACCTTCGCGCGGTCGTTCGTAGCGGCCGCGGGGATCTCATCGCCTGGATCCGAATCCGCGGATCGAATGGCCAAAACGCGGTATGGCCGATTACCATCGAGTAGCGCAGTGATGTCGCGTCGTGCCTGAATAGTAATCGTGCGTGCCGAATCGCCCGAAAGATCGCGGTCGGCGACGGCTTTCGTGAGGATTACCGCGGGTACGACCCAGCAGGTCTGTGAACCAAAGGGCCATGTGTCCCACCTAAGCCTACGAGATTCGACCATGGCACGTACCTTCCGCACCGCCCTCTCGATCGCCCTGTTCTCGACCATGGCCTGCTCCGAAGAAGGCGAGGGGGATGGCGGCAGCGGTGCTGGCGGAAAAGGGGACAACCTCACCGACAAGGGCGCCTGTGCCGGCCAGGTCTTCGACAAGATCCTCGGCGACGACGGCGAAGAGCAAGCCGACCTTTCGGAGCTTGGTGACGTGTTTGCGCGCCTGGTCCTGCAAGCCGAAGGCGATGCGGACACGTGCCCGACCACCTACGGCGAGATCATGGCCAAGCTTCGTGAGGTCGACACGACCGACTGCGCCGGCCCCCGCGATGGCATTCGCTCGGCTGCGGTCAGCGAGACCGCGCAGGTCATGGGCAAGGCCGACGGCTATCGCGTCGTGACCACGCGCCAGTGTGGCGGCCGCTCGGCGTTCGAGCTGTTGTTCTCGACGTTCGGCGTGACCAGCACGCAAAAGACGCTGTCCGGCAACGTCGAGGTCATCGCGTTCGACAGCACCAAGAAGCTCTTCAACTACTACGAAGTTGTCGGCGGCCAGATCAGCCACTTCGGCAACTCGACCCAATACATGACCGCGGCGGGCGACGAGGCGCGCTGCCAGGGCTGCCATCCCAACGGCATGCTGAACATGAAGGAGCTCCAGGCGCCCTGGATCCACTGGGAGGGCGACACCACCACGCCCGGCGCCGACACCCTGATCGACAAGCACGAAGACCTCGGCACCAAGACCGACGGCATCGAGATCGAGAACATCGTCGACGAGGGCAACGCCGCGATCATGGACGTCCGCGCCAAGACGCTGCTGGCCACCAACGACCTCAAGCAGGTCCTGCGCCCGCTGTTCTGCACCGTGCAGATCAACCTCGAGACCGCGACCTCTTCCTCGGGCACCACGCCAAGCTCGATCCCGGGCGGCGCGCTGGTCGACTCACGCGTCGGGTTCGGCAGCGTGTCGGTACCCAAGGCCACCTACGACGCGACGCTCAAGGCCGCAAAGCAGGTCGTGTTGGGGCCCAACGGCACCCAGCTCAAGAACAAGGCTGGCAAGGGCGTGGTCGACACCCACTTCGCCTTCGCGTTCCCGGTCGTCTCCCGCGAGGACCAGAACTACATCGACAAGCTGATCGAGCTCAAGGTCATCGACGAGGACTTCAAGCAGGATGTGCTGTCGATCGACATGACCCGGCCGCTGTTCTCGGCGGAGCGCTGTCGCCTGCTGGACTCGGCGCCCGTCATCGCCAAGCTGACCACGAGCACCGGCAAGGCCGTCAAGAGCCTACCCAAGAAGATCCGCGACGGGTTCGTCACCAAGCTCAAGAGCGCAGCGGCGGGCACCCCCGAGGCCACGTTCGTCGGCTTCCTCGGCAAGACCACCGATGCCGCCACCCACAGCGCCGCGGTCGACACCTTCTTCGCAGCCTGCGCGGCCCGTCCGGCTGCCGACTTCTTCACCGACGCCAACAAGGCGGTCTCGCTGAGCCGCAACCAGGCACGCGAACTCCAGGTGATGGAGTTTCCGTCGACGCTTGCGACCGACAGCCTCAATGTTCCGGCGTCGGCGAAGCTCGACCCCGTCACCTGTGTGCTGAAGTAACGCGGGCTGGCCGCTACTCGCTCTCGCCGCGACCGTCACTCTAAGCTCCGGAGTTGCCATCATGAACCTCGATTGCCGATCCATCTCGCGTGCCCTGCTGTTTGCGACCGCCTTCTCGTTCGGGGCCTGCGACAGCAGCGACGAAACCGAGGACGCCGCCGAGTGCACCGATGAAGAGAAGTGCGACACCCCAGGGGGGACCCAGCAAGAGCAGTGCCTGGCGCGGCAATCCGAGGTGCTCAACAGCTCGCAGCGCGGCTATACGCCGACCGCGATTCGCTGGGGCGCGGCCGACGTCGAGGGCGTCAACACCGTCACCCAGGACGATCGTGGACAGGAGTACACCGAGTACTTCGCCATCTTCCAGCCGCCCGGCAGCACGATGGGGTTCGACCTCGGTCGTCCGCTGTCGGAGAGCCCCGGTGACGTGACTCAGCTGGCCGTGTGTGTCGAGGGCGACACCAGCGATCAGTGCCGCACGACGATCACCACCGCGACGCTCGAGATGCTCGAGGACGAGCCGACCAAGGTCGTTGGCTCCTGTGTGTTCACCTCGTGGCACGCCGACGTGCCGGGGCCGCTGCCCGCCTGCAAGAACGGCAAGTGCGGCGCCGATGCCAAGCTGTATGGCTTTCCGTTCACCGAGGAGTTCTTCCGCATGAAGATCTCCTTCAACTCCAACGGCGCCGCAGCCGACCTCGTGCAGAAGTGCCTCGATGGCAAGGCGCCTTCGCCCAAGAAGTGGAGCAACCTCAAGGATCCGCTCACCGAGCCGTTCTTTCGCGGCTGCATGCAGGTCCAGGGGCTGTTTGGAACCGGCTGGCGGCGTTCGGATCCGTCCATCTGTGCGGCGATCAATCGCATGGACGAGTGTGGCTGCTCGATCCCGGGCGTGGCCCGCGAGAATCTCGCCGCCGCGATCATCCCGCCCCAGCCCACGCCAGACGGCAAGATCACGCTTCGCGGCTTCCGCCTTGGCACCTGGGACAACGCCGAAGGCCTGCCGGCCGGATGCAAGTACCTCAACACCGGCGACACCAGCCACACGCTGGTCGGTTGCGACCTGACCGCTGGCGACGTGCTGCAGAACCTCAACGACCCCAAAGAGGTCTGTCGCCGCAACTACGGGCCCAACGTCGTCGTCCACGTGCCGATCGCGAAGGACGCGATCGTCTGCAAGCCCAACAAGAAGACCAGCACCAGCAAGACCTGCGGCGCGATGCCCTGGAACATCGGCAAGGAAAACGGCTGAGCCTTCGCGCGCTTTCTCGGCGTGCTGACGCCGCGAGCGGTTCCCCCTGGGACTGCTCGCGGCGTTGCCAATTTCGCTCGCCGACGGCTTGCGCCCGTGTTGGTCGCCGACGTAGCGTGGGTTCGTGCGGCGCGCGTGGATAGGGCTGGCCGGGTTCACGCTGGGGTGCGCGGAACCGATCGTACCCGCGCCGCCCACCGAGGCGGCGCCCAGCATTGCCGTTTCCCCGCCGATGCCCGACGGCGACGCGTTGCTCGCACAGGCGCGGCGCTCGATCGCCCACGGCACGCTGGCGAGTGCACCCCGCACGGCGTTGCTTGCGTCGTCGTCGCCGGAGCATGCTCGCGCGCGAGCGTTGCTCGGGGTGCTCGCGCCCGCCGCGGAACCGACACCGGCCGCCGCCGAGGCTCCCGAGGTCGAACTCACCGCGTCGACACCCTCGGTGAGTGTGACGCCGGTGACGGTTGCCCCCGCGCCATCGGCCCCGGTGACGCCCGCGCCCCCGCGCACCCGGCCCACCCTCGAGCGGCTGGCGCTCAAGCCGACCAAACAGGGGGCTGCGCTCACGATCCACGCCAACACCGGCGTGCTCGTCGGAGTCGCGAGCCAGCCCGACAGCGGCGTGGTGAGGCTGGTCCTGGAAGACGTGGCGGCGGCGGCCAAGGTCTTGGCGTCGCGGCCCCACATCGAGGGTGCCCGCGTCACCGACGTCAGTGCGGGACCCAAG
>CANLQR010000661.1 GCA_947492135.1 Deltaproteobacteria bacterium
GCCGCCGGTGATCTGCTCGATCAGGCCCGCGATCATTTCGCCTCGCTTGCGATTCTGTTCGGCCTGGAGTTTTCGTGACTCCTGGATCTCGGGCGTGATGGCGACGAGGTAGGCCGTGACGTAGGGAACATCGGCCGGATCGATCGGCTCGCCGAACACCGACGGCTTCTCGGTCATGCGGAGGTTGACGTCGTACCAGCCCTTGGCAGAGCGCGGCTTGACGAGGATCGTGCGCATGTCGTGGCAGCGCACGCACGCGCCCACCAGGACCTGCCGTCCCCGCGCGAGCCCAGCGGGTGTGATCAGAGCGCTGCGATCGACCCCGGGATCGAGTTCGATCTGCGCCATGAGCTGTTCGACACGGGCGACGTTGCTCGGCTCGAATGCCTCACCACCGAGCCCCGTAGCGCGCACCGCGTAGGGAATCGAGAGCACGCCGATCACCACGGTGCACAACAAGATGCCCATGCCGAGCTTGGGCATCGACTCTTCGAAGTGGCGGAAGAACAGCAGGATCCCGATCTTCGTGAACAGCAACACACCCAAGATGATGGCCGCCACGGCATGCAATACCGTGCGGGCCGGCAACTCGACCTGGTACTCCCAGAGTCGCGGCAGCATGTAGATCATCATCACCACGTAGATCACGGCAAAGGCGTAGCCGACCGCGCGATGGGCGATCAGGCCGGCTCGCGGCGCGCGGGTCTTCTTGGCGACCTCGTCCCAGTACTTCGGGTTCCACAACCACGCCTGGAGCAGCACGGCGCTCACGCCAAGCACTACAAACGCTATCCCAAGCCACATGCTGATGATCGTGCTCACGTGTTCACCTATCGACTGTGCGCAGGCTACGGTGCGTCGCCGCTGCGTCGCAAGAAACTAGGAGAGTTCGGTTGCGCGGCGGTATGCCGGGCACGGGTTTTCGGTTGCTTCACAGCGGCGACAGCCGCCACAGGCTGCTAGCGGGGCGCGGCGGCGATATTGCCCCCGTCGACCGGGAGCACCGCACCGGTCGTGCTGCGCGCCAGAGCCAGCATCAAGATGGCCTCGGCGACGTCGACCGCGGTAACCTCGCGACCCAGCAGGTTGGCGCGGTAGTAGTCGTCGGCCGTCAATCCCCGCGCGCGAGCGCGATCGGCTACGGCCGTGGGATCGAGCAGGTTGGTGCGGATCCGATCGGCGTTGACCGCGTTGGCGCGGATGCCCAAGGGGCCACCTTCGACGGCGTACTGCCGCATCAACGCCACCAGGCCGGCCTTGGCGATGGCGTAGGGGCCAAAGCCCGGGCCCGGGTTGAAGGCCGACTTCGAGGCGTTGAAGACCAGGAAGCCACCCTGGCGCTGGGCCTTGAGGACGGCGACGGTGGCCTCGGCGAACCATTGGTGGGCGAGCAGGTTGATCTCCAGGCTGTCGCGCAGCAGCTCGGGCGGGCAGGTGTCGATGGGGGCTTGGGGCGCGGTCCCGGCGTTGGAGACGAGCCCGTCGACGCCCCCATGGTAGGCGACGGCGTTGCGGACCGTACGTTGCACCGCGTCGCGGTTGGTCACGTCGAGCACTTCGTAGGGCGAGCCGAGTCGCTTCGCAGTGGTCGCGAGTGCCTCGGCGTCGCGGTCGACCAACCACAGCGTAGCCCCGGCGCCGCGCATCACCGCGGCGGTTGCCGCCCCGATCCCCGAGGCTGCGCCGGTGATGATCACCACCTGGCCTGCGAGTGGCTTTGCAGTGGCTTTGCCCAGCTTGGCCTGTTCGAGTGACCAATACTCCATGTCGAAGAGGTCACCTTCGGGCAGCGCGTTGTAGCGTCCAAACCCATCGGCGGCCGCGATGACGTCGATGGTGTGCTCGTAGACATCCGCGGCGATATTCGCGGACGCCGCGTCCACGCCGACGGCGACGAGTCCAAGTCCGGGGATCAGGACGATCCGCGGATCGGGATCGAGTGCAGCCTTTGTGACCGACTTCGCGTCCACCTGACGTGCGAAATAGCCGCGATAGTCCTCGCGATAGGCCGCCACCGCGAGCGCGACGTGGTCGCTCAGGTCACCGTGGGCCTCGCGAGGATCGAGCACCAACGGCAGCGCCTTGGTTCGAATCACGTGGTCCGGCGTAGCGGGTCCACGCAGCGCTCGGGCTCGGAGGTCGGGTGCGTCGACGAAGCTGCGGATCGCGGCGCTGCGCCGCAACGTCAGCACCCATCGCCGCGACGCGTCGCCGAGGTGCCCGCGGATGATCGGTGCGAGCGCTGGCCAGTCGACCTCGGGCGCCGCTTGGCCGGCCCAGACCGATCGCGACCGAACCACCCGCTCGGCGACGTCGACCGCGGCGATATGCCGCTCGTAGGACTGCTTGGCGGTGTCGCCCCAGGTGAACAGCCCGTGCTGGAGCAGCAACATGCCGTGGGCCTGCGGCGAAGCCTCGACGATCTGGGCGGCGAGCTTGGCCAGCGCGAAACCGGGCATCACGTAGGGGACGATCGCCAGCGTGTCGCCATAGAGATCGCGGCAGCGCGACTCGGCGTCCTTCTGATCGACGATCGCGAGAATGGCGTCCGCGTGCGAGTGATCGATGAAGCGATACGGCAAAAAAGCGTGCAGCAGCATCTCGACCGATGGATTCGGTGCCGAGGCATCGAGCAGGCGCACGCGGGCGGCGTTGACCATGTCCTCGTCGGTGAGCGCGGGCAAGCTGCGTAGCGCGGCGATGGTGTCGAGGCGCACTGCCGGCAGACCCGCCGGCTCGAGGTCGGCGAGGTCCCAGCCGCTGCCCTTGACGCACAACACCTCGACCGACGCGCCGGTGTCGTCGGTCAGTCGGGTCTTCACCGAGGTGTTGCCACCGCCGTGCAGCACGAGACTCGGGTCACGGCCGATCAGCCGCGAGGTGTAGACCCGCAGCGCGACCTCCGCGTTGCTGTGCTTCGCCGTCGACCACCGCGCGATGGCTGCGGCCGCGTCTTCGTCCGACCAACCAGACTGCATGGGCCGGGGAAGGGTAGGCCATCACCGGCGCGGGTGCGAGCGTCAGGGCGGGCAAACGCCACAGCCCAGAGCGCCGACTGCTGCGACGCAACTCGCGTCCCATCCACTGCTGCAGCACTGCGGCTCGCCATCGCACACGCACTCGGCAACCCCCGGGTACTCGCACCCGGTGCTGGCGTGCTCGATGCAGCAGCCCTCGAGGTTGTCGGGCGGCTCGCCACCGGTGGTGCCGGTGTCGGACGTGGTCATGGGCTCGGGTGGGCACACGCCGCAGCCGTAGGTCGCGATCGCATCGACGCAGGTGTCCGACCATTGATCGGTGCAGCACTCGGACTCGTGCGTACACACGCAGGCCGCGAGGCCGGCGAACTCGCAGCCGGTCTCGGGATGAGGGCTGCAACACGAGCCGACGTTGTCGGGCGGCTCTCCGGTCGTGCCGGTGTCCGTGTTCGTGCCGGTGTCCGTGTTCGTGCCGGTGGTCGAGTCGTTGCCGGTGGTCGAGTCGTTGCCGGTGGTCGAGGTACATGGCTCGATCGCGGCACACCCCGGTCCCACGGCAGGCTCGCAGCACTCGGTCCCCCCCGAGCTGCCGGTGCCGTGCGGTGAAAGGTTGCCGCTTCCCGAGTCGCCGTCGCCTTGGGTCGTGGCGGCCTGATCGGCCGTGGAACTCGAGCCTTCGTCGAATCGACCCAGTGCGTCGGCCAGATCGATGCGGCCGCAGGCCGATCCGATCACTGCGATCGCGAGACAATACAGCCGATTCACGTTCATGGTCCTCGACGATGGCCATGGGCGAACGCTGGCAAAACCGTGAGCACCCCGCGCAACCCGGGCATGCGGAGCCTTGTCCCTCGATCGCGTACGCGCGATTCCCGGGCACGCGTGGCGGACGAGGCCCGCGACCTAACCGTGACAATTGCGATCTGGCAATTCCGCTACCCCATTCACGTATGTCCGACGCCGCCGTGACGATC
>CANLQR010000662.1 GCA_947492135.1 Deltaproteobacteria bacterium
AGACGGCCACCGGCTTGTGAAGCGGGACCTCGGGATACGCGATGCGCACATACGCCGTCGCGAAGCCTTGCCGCCGCGCCCGTGCCGCGAGCAGTCGCAGGAAGAACGTCTTGCCCGCGCCGAAATCGCCTCGCAAGAATCGCGCGCGACCCCGTCCCTCGGCCACACGGTGCAGCTCCTTCAGCAGCGCATCGAGGTGGGCGTCGATCCCGGTGGCGATGGCATCTTGGCCCTCGGCGGGCACCTCGCCCACGCGCAGCGCCTCAATCACGATGTCCGCAGTTCTCGCGTCGATGGTCACCCGGTTAGTCCTTTCGATGAACCCAGCGGTATTGCCGCTGATCGCCGACCGTCTCTTCGACGAACGGGGCCGGGATTCCCCGGCGCCCCAGCGTCGCCAATACCGTCGACATCACCCCCTGCACGGTGAACGCCCGCGTCCCTTCGACGGCCCCCGCGAGCTCTGCCGCGCTCGCGCGCTCAAATCGCACCAATGCCTCGAGGCAGGCGCCGGCACGGGCGATGGACGCGACCGCCAGAGAGATGTCCTGGGGCACAGTGGCCGCCCGGTGCGCGCTGCCGGGCCCCGTCGCGGCGCTCCGCAACGGCGTCGTCACCTCCGGCGCCCCGCTCCACCACCACGCCGGCGCCGCGGGGCGGCCCTCGCCTTCGCCGACGTGCCCGAGGAACGCCAGCGGTACGAAGACCTCTTCGAGCCCGGCCCCCCCGTGGAAGCCACGATGCTGCTGACCATGCCACGCCCCAACGGCAGTGAGCAGGTGGAGGGGGGTTCGCGGCAAAGGGCCCGCTTCGAACGCCACCGCCGCGTCGTTCGGTGTGCCATCGAATCGCTGCCCGAGCGCGCTCGACGAGACTTTGCGCGACGCGGTCTCCGATCCGGGCGAGCCGACCGCGCCGAGGCAGGGCGTGTGCCCATGGTCCGCGGTCAAGAGAATCGTCCAGCCCCGCGAGGCCGCGATCGTCAAAGCCTCCGCGGCCCGCACACCCAGAGCCGCGAAGGTGAACTGCCCCAGCGGGGTCGTCTCCTTGCTCGACAACGCGTCGTCGATGGCATTGAAAACGGTCGCGACGAGCTGAACACCGTGGTCCGCGATCAGGAGCTCGATCAGCGGCTGTCCATCGCCCAAATCGCCCTTGAGAAGCAGTCGCCGCGAGACGTTGGCCAGGGCCGAGTTCTTGGTGAACGCCGTCAGGTCCGCCGCGCTGTTGGGGGCGCCCAACTCGCTCTCCTGCAGCGCCGAGTCCTTCGGAATGTCCCCCGCGAACAGCGCCCGCCGCGAGTGATTCGTGATCGTCGGCACGGGAGAGACGGCAACCTGGAGTTCACCCGCCTCGACCAGGGCATCTCGGAAGGCGCTGCCCTCCAGCTCGGGCAGCTTCAGACCGACGGGCGCGCCCGCGTCGAGCAGCATTTCGAGGAACGTCGACAGATCGCAGCCGTCGAGCACAACGAGCAAAACGCGATGCCCTGCGGAGAGCAGCGGCGCCACGACGCACTTCGTGACCTGGTGGAGCCCGATGCCGTCGGCGAGTTCTTTCTGGGCGGTGACCTTCGGCCAATCTGCGGCGAGGCGGAGCGCGAAGGCTCGGTTCCAGGCGTCGCGCCGTGCCAGCACTTGGGAAATCGCGGCCCTCGAAGCCTGCTGCACCATGTCCGGCATGGCCTCTGTCGCGCGCCGCACCCGACGAATGGCCAGATCGATCCACGCGACGTGGTCGCGCGCGAACCGCCCCCAGGCCGTCACGTCGGCGCCGCTCGGTGCCAGCAACGCGGTCGCACGACCGAGCCTCGCCACGTCGCGAAGCTGCGCGATCGTCCGCGCCGCGCCGCCTGCGTGCACGCTCGCGCCGAAGGCCGACAGCATCGAATCCTCGGGCGGTTTGCCCGAGAGGCATTGCTGCGCCGCGGCATGGATGGCCCGGTCGAGCGCCCCCTGCACCAGCGGCATCCGCGCGGGATCGGCGTCGGCGTGCCCCGCCTGGTGGACAACACGTTCGGCGACGGCGAGCGCGGCCCGGGCCCTCTCGGGCGCGAGCCGGAAGGCATCGCGCACCGCCTGATCGACGAGCGATCGCAGATCCTGGCGCTCGAGGGTCGACCGCGGAGAAGGCACGTCGGCGACCTGCACGGCCAGCGTGTCGTCCAACGCGCCCGCGGCGACGAGGGCGGGCACGTTCCCCGTGGTGGCCGCCCACGCCAGGAACCTGCCGGTTCGCGGGTGGGCCTCGATGAGCGCGCGCCCGAGCAAGTCCGGGAACTGCGCCTTCGGCAGTCCCTCGTGAATCCAACGGGAGAGCAGGACCCAGTCGGCCTCGCGGTCGAGCCGTGTGTCGGCGCCCAACGTGGCCGAGATGAGCACGGCGCGAATCTCCGCCGCCGTCACCGGACCATGCAGGCTGAAGCGGTCGGCGTGGGCCCGCAGAAGGTCCAGGGCGTCGATCATGGTGGCCGCCAGGGCCTCGTCTCCGATGGCTTCGCACGGTCGCCCCGTGAGGCCCGCGACGAGGTCGTCCGGGCGCAGATCGAGCGGGCGCCGCAGCCAGCATCGACCCATCACGTCCGCCGCGGGCACGAACCCCTTCGGGACGATGGCGACGACCCGGCCCGCCCCGGGCAGCGCATCCCGGAGGGTCAGCTCGCCCGTGACCTTCGCGATGCGCCAGGTGTCCCCGTTGATCAGAGCGACCGGCGGCGAATCGTCGAGCGCGGGATGCGCGCGCACCAGCACGAGATCGGTCGTGAGCGGCTCATGCAGTCGGATACGGCGAACGAGCTCGTCGATGCAGCGGTCACCGAGGGTCTTCACGACTCGTCCGCCTCGACGGTGACGACGACCCGGAACCGAGTGCCCTTTTGTTTGCTGAGCAACACAGACGTTCTTTCGCTGATCTGCGCCTGAATCTCGGCGGCGGTGCCGGTCAGCACGGTCGTCGTGTCGGTCGGTGTCGCTGCCGCGCTCGTCGTGGCGGTTGGTGTCGCTGCCGCGCTCGTCGTGGCGGTCGGTGTCGTCGGCGCGGCCGTCGTGGCGGTCGGTGTCGTCGGCACGCTCGTCGCGGCGGTCGGTGTCGTCGGCGCGCTCGTCGTGGCGGTCGGTGTCGTCGGTGCGCTCGTCGCGGCGGTCGGTGTCGTCGGCACACCCGTGGGGGTCGTTGTCGTCGTCGTGGCGGTCGGCGTCGCGGCGGTCGGCGTCGTCGGTGCGCCCGTCGTGTGCGTTGTCGTCGTGTGCGTCGTCGTGTGCGTCGTCTTCGCCAATCGCTTGAACGCCGCGTTCGCGTCCGCTCGCCACCCCGGCAACTGCGTCGCGAGGCTCGAGGTCTCGAAGCCGTCGGTCAGCAGGTTCCGCAGCCTCGTCACGACGGCGGTCTTGTCCTCGTCGGTCCCGTTCGCCGCCACGAACTCGAACGCGGTCTCCTGGTGGGTGGCCTCTCTCAGCGCCGCCGTCTCGATCGCCAGCGCCTTCCGCACCCGCACCAGCTCGATCTTCGGCGCCTCGGTCGCGCCCTCGGCGACCTTCGCCGCGCTGGCCAGCCAGCGTGCCCGCGCCGCGTTCCCCAGGGACGATCCGAACCCTTCGCAGAACGCCTTCAGCCGCCCCGCCGCGAGGCTGCGCTTCGACCGTTCGGGCGCCACATCAGCCCACTTCGCCACGCTGGTCAGCGCCGTCAGGTACGCGCCCGCGGCCACCTCGACCCGCGTGACCGCTTCGGCGGCGTCCTTCACCAGCTTGGCCTGCTCCGGGGACGACGGCAGATCCGCCCGACCCTTCACCTCGAGCAGTTCTCCCGCGACCTTCACCGCCGCATCCCACGTCGCCGCATCGACGACCTCGTCCTTGACGAGCTTGAACTTGTCGGCCAGCGAGCTCAGGTCGTGAACGGTGGCGCTCTTGCCGTCGATTTGCGCCTCGAAGCCCTGCACGTCCAGC
>CANLQR010000663.1 GCA_947492135.1 Deltaproteobacteria bacterium
CGCACCGACACTCGGGGCCACCGGCGGAGCGACGGGCTGGAGCGCGGGCGGCAACGCGACCGGCGGCACCGTGGCCGTCGACACCTCGGGCGGCGCGTGCTCGGCGAAACGAGCGGCCGAAGCCTCGAGGTCCGCGGCACGCTGATCGAGACCCCGCTTGCGGCAAACCGCCGCGAGCGTGCGCGCGGCCACGGCAGCGCTCGAGAAGCCAACACCCAGCGGCGCGGCCTCGGCAAGCCCGACGGCCTTCGCGAGAAACGTGATCGCCTGCGGCTCCATCCGCAGCTCGAGAGCAGCCTGCCCCGCAAGCCGACTGCCCTCGATCGCGAGCATCGAACTGCCGCTCTTCTCGGCGGCGAGCGCCGCGTCGGCGTAGGCGACCAGCGCGGTATGTCGCTCGCCGCGGACGGTCCGCGTCGCGGCTAGCCCGAAGCCGGCGGCCGCGGCCTTGTCATGCATCCCGCCGGCCTTCGCGGTCTCGATCGCGCGCAGGAACGAGAGCTCGGCCTCGCGTGTCGCTCCCGCCGCGACGAGGTGGCCGCCCAGCGCGAGCTCGAGGGTCACGGCGTCGCCCGTCCACCCCGCCTCGGAGGCGACATCGCGGGCCCGACGCTGCGCCGCCACAGCTTCGGCGCCACGCCCTCGACTCGACGCCAACGCGGCGCCCAGCGACAGCCGACCGATCTCGCGGCGGCGCTCGCCGTCGGGATCAGGGCTCCGCACCGGCACATCCGGCCGCAACGGTGGCGTCACCCCGCGCGGACCCGCCGGTGGCCGATCACCGACCAGCGCCTCGAGTTCGCTGTCGGTTGCTGCGGCAGGCAGACGGGCGTCAAACCGTCGGGCACGCGCGCCCAGAGTCGCGACCAGGGGCCCTGTGGCATCACCGTCGGCCTCGATCACGATCCAGCGCACCGCGGCAAGCTCGCGCCGGCTCAGCAACAGCTCGACCGACTCACGGAACTTCGCCGGCGCGTCGACGTGCCCCGGTGCCAACACCACCACCAACCCTGCGCTGTCGCGTGGCGCAGCCAGCAACAGCTGCCCGAGCTGCAGGCCAAACAACAACCGCTCGTCACCGCCGACCGGCGCTTGGGGCAGCGCAGGGATCGATGCCTCGGCGCCCTCGCGGCGCCGCTGGTGCTGGCGCCGCGCATGCTCGGCGCGCTGCGCCCAGGCCGGCAGCATCGCGGTGTGCTCGTGCTCGAACGCCACGAACGGCGCGCGGTTGGCCGGCCGAAACTCCTGTGCCATCACGAGGCCGACGATCGATCGGCGCAACTCGGGATCCACCACGACCTGCAACAACCGACACTCAGCGTCCCGCAAGAATGCGGCGAGCATGGCGACGAGGTCCTCGATGCTGGTGCTGCGCGCGGACATAGATCAGTTGATCTTGACCAGCGCCGACACCACCGTCGCCACCGCCGCCGCGGTGACATCGACCTTCGTGCCATCGAGCGCGGCACCCGAGGGACCGACCGTCAACGACCCGCCCGCGCCGGTACACGACGCCTCCATGCCGGCAAGCGCCGCGTTCGCGTCGAGTGTCAGCGTGGCGCCTTGGCCGGCGGTCGCCGCGATGCTCGCCGCCTTCAAAGCCGCATCCGCGGTGAGCTCCATGCTCGCTCCAAGGCCCGCGGTCGTGAGCACGCTGTCGGTCAACATCACGTGACTACCGGCGTTGGAGGCGAGAAACGTCTGCTTGTCGTCCATCTGCAGCGTGGCGCCCGAAGCCGCATTGACCATCACCGAGCTACCGAGCCGCATCAGCGAGCCGCGCCCGGCCAACACCACGGCGGTCTCATCGAGTCTTTGCATCGTGCCAGCCCCGGCCTGGAACTGGATCGTCATGCCGTCCATCACGATCGAACTGGCGCCCACCCGCAGCTCGATGCGTTCGGCGGCATCGATGAGCACGGTGCCGATGTCGGTCACCCGCACCTCCACGGCGCCCTTGACCGTCACCGACGCGCCCGCAAGTCCTTCGGTCCCACCACCGTCGACGGCGAGGGTCTGGTTGCCCTTGATCGTCGTGCGCTGGTCCCCGTCCACGGTGATCGACCGGTCGTGCCCGACCGTGAGGGTCTGATCGGCCCCGACGCTGCGGCTCTCGTTGCTCAGCACCTGCGTCCGCAGATCACGCTGGGCGCGTACATAGATCTGCTCGGCTCCCGCCGCGTCCTCGAACGTCAGCTCGTTGTAACCGTTTCCACCCGGCGTGCTCTGGGTGCGGATCGTGCTCTTGGTACGATCATCCGGCAGCGGGTACGGATGAGAATGGGCGGCGTTGTAGACGCTGCCCACGCAGATCGGCCGGTCAGGATCGCCGTCGATGAAGGCGACGAGAACCTCCATGCCGACGCGCGGGATGAAGTTCGAACCCCAGCCGTTACCGCCCCACATCTGCGCGACCCGTAGCCAGCACGACGACAGCTCCGGTGCGCCGTCGGATCGATCCCAGTGCATGCGTACGGTGATGCGGCCGTTGTAGTCGACGTGGATGTCCTCGCCCTTTGGGCCCGTGACCACCGCGGTGTGCAGGCTGTGGATCCGCGGCCGCGGGATCGTGTGCTCGGGCCGGTGCTGCACCGCGAGCGGCTGACATTCGAAGCTGTTCGTGTAGTTCGGGCCCGCGCGATGGCGGCCGCCCAACTCGACCTCGGGGCAGTCACCTCGGTGAAGCACCGACAGCACCAGCAGCGGTTCGGCCGCCTCGTTGCCAAAGTCGAACAAGAAGTAGCAGCCGACCGCGAGCGCCGATACATTGCTGGTCCCCGCCACCAGAGCGTCTCGGCCCGCGAGCCGCTGCTGCTCCCGCTGGACCGAGGCCCCGAGGGCCTGCACAGTCTCCATCGTGGTCATGATCTCCATCGGGCTGCCCACTCGACGCGGATCCACCCGCTCGGAGCGCGGACCGGTCGCCTCGGCGGGATAGGTCTGCTCGTAGAGCGTTGCGTCGATGATCCACTTCCAGTTGCGCTCGACGACCGCGGGACCCGGGATCCGACGAACGATCGTCAGCTCCTGGATGCTCTCGACCTCGGCCTCCTCGAAGTGCTCCGGGACGACCCGCAGCTCGGGGTCATCGATCGCGATCTGCCCGAACCCCCGCGTGGACTCGACCAGGTGCATCACCGGCCGGGGCCCACGAAAGTCGAGGAACCACGCAATACCTTCGTCCTCGAGCAGACGCATCGCGAAGTCGAGGTCGCTCTCGCCGTACTGCACGCAGTAATCGCGGACCTCGCGTTCCTGCTCCAGCACGACCTCGAACTCGCACTCGCCGACAGCGCCCAACAGGTCGCAGACGATGTCGACCACCTTGATGTCCTGAAAAATCCGATATCGGAGGGCCCGGCGTGCGCGTGCGAGCAGCGGTTCGAAGCAGACGCGCGCATGCGTCTCTCCCGAGGCGGTCGCGAAGGTCTCGACGCGGGTCACCTCGCCGACGAACGAGCGCGACACGTCGTCACGCGTGATCGTCACGCGTGCAGCGACACCCAAGAGATCCGACGCGACCACGAGGCCCGGCGCCAGCACCCGCAGCTCCGCGCACAACGGCTGGCTCAGGCGCTCCTCGAGCACGATCGACCGCACGCGCCAGTCGAAGTCGCCACACTCGAACTGGTACTGCACGGGGGAGATCACGCTTGCCATCGCCTTGTCGCCTCTTGCCGCGCGAGCGCGTGGGCCAACGATAACCCAGGCCGCTGCACAGGAACCGTCGGCGTCATCCGAGGGCGGAGGTCGGCCGCCAACCGAGCCACGCGGGCGCTGTAGGAAACATAAAGCACGTCGCGAATCGCGCATTTTTCTCGGGCGGCGAATGGCGTTGGGTCGACCTCGCAGACTACGGCGGGTGGCAGGCTCCCGAGAAAGTCGAGCCCGTGGCGCTGCTGCACGAGGCCCGCGCCAAGCT
>CANLQR010000664.1 GCA_947492135.1 Deltaproteobacteria bacterium
GGTCATGCTGCGTACGGGCATAGCGGAGGCGAGAGACCCCTTAGTCTGCCGCATCGCCGAGGGCGGACGGACGTCCTGCGGAGAATCGTCGGCCATGGGGCGTTGGCCGCACGAATGCGAATCACCCCCGCCGGGCCCGCCGGGACGCGGTGGCTTTGGTATCCTCCGCGCCACACGTGCTGGCGTTCCCCTTGGTGCTCTCTCTCGCGGTGGTCGCGGCTGCCGGTGCGGACGTCGCCTCGCCGACCGGACGCGCCGCGCCGGCAAGGGCCGCGAAGTCGGCACCCGCCGTCGAGCCTACCCCCGCGGTAGAGCCCGCGCCCAACACGGCGCCGGCGGCGGGTCGCCGACGAGCGCGTTTCGCAGCCTTCTCGCGCGAAGGGAATCCACTCGCGCAGCGGATGATGATCGGCATCAGTGGCGTGCTGATGCAGGCCGCCCCGTTGCGACCGCGCGTGGTGTCGCTCGATCCGCGGGACGTCGGGCGCAGCGCCGCGTTTGGTGGCCTGGGCGTGTTCGGGCGCTATCGGCCCAAGCCCATCGTCGGGATCGATCTGGGGGTCCAGTCCGGTTCCGTCCGCTATCGCCGCAAGGACGCTGACGTAGGCGCCTCGCAAGATCAGATCCTCGCCGATATTGGCACTGCGCTGTACCTGGGTCGCGGCGACGTCGCGCAGTTTGCCGTGTCGGCAGGCCTGGGCGGGATGTACACCCTGGTTCGCTACAACGCCGACCAGGCCACCGGTCGGCAGGCGTTTGGTTCAGCCGTCTTTCGGCTCGGCGTCGAGGCGGAGTTCCTCCTCAAGCGCGTCGCGATCGTGTTGTCCTTCCGTACGCACGGAGTGCTCACCGATCGCGATCGGGTTCGCTCGAAGGGCGCACTGCTCGACGGTGCGAGTGCGGCGGACCAACGTGCACCGGTCGCGTCTTTCGCGACCATGCTCGTCGGCTCGCTGGGACTCGCCTACCGCTTCTGATCGGCCTTCGGGGGCTCTTGAGCCTCGAACTTCGCGAGCAGGCGTTCGATGCCGCGATAGCGCATCGGACCGGCGTCCGTCATCCCCTCTTCGTCGATGGGGGCGGCGTGGGTGGGCATGAGCAGGGAGAGCAATACGATCCAGACGTGCATCCTAGTCCTCGTGGGCGGGTCTGCGGTCACTATGGATCGCGAGGAGATCTCCTCGCAAAAAACTGCCGAGTTCTAGGGCTCGGGTGGCCAGCGGACACGCGAGCTGAGCGACAACCGATCGAGTCTCGGCAGGTCATCGACGAACTCGAGATCTTGGACCTGCACGCTGGTGAGCATGAGTTCAGTGGGAGCGTACAGCACCGACACCACTTGCAACGCATCGAGCCGGGCCGCGACCTCGACGAGCGCTCCATCGCGTGCGTCGCGGGTCCGCGCGTGGCGGTAGCGCTCGAGAGCCGCGTCGAGCTCGGAATCAGCGACACCAGGGACGTTGAGCCGGCCCTTGCTGTGAAAATACGAGTAGAGGTCCGCATCGCTCGTCGTCGACAACCGCGCCAGCGCAACGTCGAACTCGCCGCGCTGCATCAACCCAAACAGGTAGCCAAAACTGGCGGTCGCCTGGGGCGTGGTCATGCGGAGCTTCTGCCACGCGGAGCGGACTGCAGCCGCCGCGAATGCACTGTGGCCGCCAGCCCCGTCCCACATCAAGACCAAGCGCAGCGCGGTTTCCTTGCGTCGGCGAGCGCCACGCTCGATCTTCCAGCCCTGCGTGTCGAGGCCCGCGGCGGCGCCCGCCAACCCCGCGGCATCGGCATCCGGGTCGGGCATTCGCGGAAGCCCGTGGGCACCCCAAGCTGCAGCAGCCTTGGCCGCGTGGAGGCCGTCGAGATCGATCGCAACGGGTGCGGTGCGGTCCACCGGAACAGTCGCGAGCGCCGCTGGTGTGGGATCTCGGGCGGCCGCAATCGCGACGCGGGGCACCGCGAGGTCCAGCGCCTCACGCAATGCACGCGTCGCAGTTGGCGCGCGCCGGAGGTTGTAGAGCAGCAGGTCGTACCGCGGCGGCGTCAACTGCCACGCTGAGAAACGCGCGGCCATCCCCGGTTTCGCCAGCTCGTCGGGGACGAACGCCGCAGGGACTTCCGACGCGATGTGGATGTCGCCGCGACGCAACCGCACCATCGTCTGCGCACCGTCGGCGACGACCTCGAAGCGCAGGCGATCGGTGGCCGGTTGGCGCGCGGAGGTCTCGGCACGCTCGAGCTCGAGCACCGCATCGTCGAAGCTCGCGACCGCCATCGGTCCGGTGCCGATCGGCGCGCGGCCGAACCCGGTCCCAACACCTCGGCGCTTGCCTTTGGGCCAGACCTTCATCGCGGCGATCCGCTCGAGCAGCAATGGATCGGCCCGATCTACCTCGACGTGGATCCATCGCCCCGGATCGCGGGAACCACCGGGCGGTCCATCGACGAGTTCCACCCGCTTGAGTTCGCTCAGACCATGGCGAGCCCGCAGCGCGTCGCGCCGCGGATCGAGCCAAGCGGCGAGCGCATCGACGACGTCGCCCGCGGTGACCGCCGACCCATCGTGAAAACGACGGTCGTCGCGAAGGTGGCACCACGCGTGCTTCGGCGCCGCCTCGGGCGTCAGTGCGCACTCGTCGGCGAGGGCAAACTCGACGAACGGCCAAACGTCCCCATGACGACGGGTGAGCCCCTCGAACACCAGATCGTCGACGATGCGTTGGCCCCACGGATCCAGCTCTGCCAGCGGATCGAGCGTCGCGGGCAGCCGACGGACGGCAATCACCACGGCAGCGGAAGCGACCTCCGGCTGTTCGTCTCGGTCCTGCGCGCGCAGTGCCTGGACCGCGTCCTCGCCCGGTGGCGCCCGCCCACACCCCGCCGCGCCCAACCCTGTGAGGCCCGCGGCAACGGCCCACGCGAGACTCCACCCGGAACCCCACGCTGATCCCCACACTGATCCGCACGCGAATCCCGGACGCGCCCCCCCGCCGGAAACCCAACCGGCACCCCGAGTCGGGCCCCGAGTCGCGCCCCCAGTCGCGCCCCGAGTCGCGCCCCGAGTCGGGATGGTCGGCCTCGGCCGGGCGGCCGCCGGAGCTGCTGGGGAGGAACTGCGCACGACTGACACTCGCTTACCCCAAAGGGCCGGGCCTTGAAACCGGCGCGCCGCCCGTGGTACCTAGGGCTCTAGTCCACGGGACCGTGTGCGGACGCCTGTCCCCACCTCTTCCATTCCGTCCCAGCACGACGTCCCCTAGCAAAGGCCGCCCCCGCGCCATGACCCACGTCCGATACGCAGTCGCTCCTTTGCTGTGCCTGTTTCTCGCCGCCTGCGAAAAGCCCAAGGTTGTCGAGGTCAAGTCGGACGAGAAAGAGGCGCCCGCCACCGACATCAAGGTGCAGCTGCCCGCGTCGCCCAACTTCGACGAGGGCAAGGCCCCGGAGCAATGGGAAGACGGCTCGTTCTCGATCTACGGCCTCCGCACCAACCTCGACGAGAACGTCAAAGCGGGTGAGGCCGGCAAGGAAATCGAGATCAAGGGCTGGGTGCAAGAGATCTATGTCGCACCGCCCTGCCCCGAAGGCGAGGTCTGTGCGCCGCCCAAGCAGCCCCACATCTGGCTCACCGACAACCAGAACGAGCAGGGCAAGAAGCGGGCGATGATGGTCGTGAACTACCGGTTCGTGATCCCCGAGCACGAAGCGAAGTTGTGGAAGGACGTGCCGCAGATCCTCCTCGAGAAGGACAAGCGCTATACGTTCCGCGGGAAGTTCAAGCAGTTTTCCGACACCGGGTTCTCCTACGACCGGGGTCTGTTGGAGTTCTTGGCGTACAAGGCACTCGATCCCGTGACGGGTGCGGAGACGCCCAACTGGGTCTCTCCGCCCGGCGCCCCGTGGCACCCGATCGCGATCGCTGCGCAG
>CANLQR010000665.1 GCA_947492135.1 Deltaproteobacteria bacterium
GCTCGCGTGTCCACCCGGCGCAACGCACTGGTGAGGGCACGGGCGCCGCCGCGGCGAAGCTCGGAATCACTGGGCATCTGCACGCCGATGCCATGCTTCCCGCGAAGCGCCCAGGTGTGGAATGCAGGATCGCGCCAGGCGCCACTGTCGCGTCGCGCGGCTCGCCCGCGCAGGGTCCGTTCGATGTAGCCCTCGAGCTCGCTGTCGCTGGGCATGCCGTGGTTGAGCCAATCGAACACCAGCGCCGCGTCGCGTTCGAATCGCGCGGCGGGGGCGGCGATGTCGACCCAGATGAAATCGTTTGCACAGAACGCGTCGAGGTCCATCCCGGCGATTCGCACCGCCCAGACCCTCGCCCGGATCGCATCGCAGGCAAGAGCATCGTCGTCGACGCCGATCGGATACACCCACGACGCGAGCGCAAGCGGGCCAGCTTGCTCGGTGGCGATGACGCGCGCGCGGTGGTCTGGCTGGGCGTCAGCGTCGGCGCTCGGACGCGGGCGCGACGTGTAGTGGCTGCCGGCAACCAGAAATCGCGGCTCGGGTGGGACGGTCGGGGCGTCGATGATGGTCTTTGCGAAGGGCGAATGCTCGCCGTGTTGCTCGGGCAGGCGCTGGCCCGGCAGATCGATCACCGGGAGGTGCCAGGTCTTGCCCGGCCGTCGATGCACCACCGCCCGTGAGCGCACCCGCAAGGCCCTGGCGGCACCCACGAGTTCTGCGCGGGTCGGCGTCCCTGCGAGGTCCTTGACGACCGCCGTCCACGCGCGCCCGTCGATGAAGGATGCTGCGACTGTTGCCGCGAGGTTCTCGGGATCGCGAGCCCAACCCAGGCGCGCAAGCTCGGCCCGCGCGAGCGCGGGTTGCCAGGCCTGGGTCGGCACGAGGTCGTCTGCGATCGCCGCGAGCGCCCGATCGATCTGGGCTTCGGCGTCCGCGAGAGTCTGGCCCGGCAACGTCGTCACTCGCACGTCGAGGGTCCGATAGGCCGTGAGCTGCCACTGCACCGTCGCCGTCGTGGTGCGCAAGCCAGAGCCCAGACCATCTTGGCGGTTCAGCGCGTCGGCCAGCGCCACGAACGCGGGGTACTCGGGGGCGTCGGTCGGCGGCAGCGCCCACGAGATGAACACTGCGGGCGCACCGCCATCTTCGATCTCCCGGCGAACGACGCCGCCGGGTAGCGCAACGTCGAGCGGGGCTCGGACGGGAATCGGTTGCGGCTCCCACTGCCCGAGGTGTCGCTCGCACAGGGCCACGGCCGCTTCTGGGGTGATATCGCCGACCACCACCACCGCCGTGTTGTTCGGTCGGTAGTACGCCGCATGGAATGCCTGGGCCTGCGCTAGCGGGATCTGTCGCACGAATGCACCGGCACCTGCGAAGTCCTCGCGTAGCCCCGTCGCTGCAGCGATCTCTTGCTGCGCGGTCTGCCAGGCGAGGTCGTTGGAGGTCAGCGAGACATAGAGGTCGAGCTGCTCGCGTACGAGCGACAGCATGTTGCGGAACGCCGGATACTGGATGGCCTCGGCGAGCAGGGATAGCCCGCCATCGACGCGGTGTGCCGCCAGTTCGAGTTTGAACGTCGTGCCGCTGCCCGTCCGCGAGGCGCGGACGCTGCCGCCCAGTGCCGCGGTTGCGTCCCACACGTCGGTTGGCAGAACGTACGGGGCAGCGCTCTGCTCCGCCGCGTGCGCGGCAAGCAAGATCGCCTCGCGAGCAGCGGGATCATCGACCGACGGCAACGAGCCCACGAGCGCGTTCTGCAGCACCAGCGAGGGGCGTTCGAGGTTGGCATCGCGCACGCCGAGTCGAGCAGTGCCGCGGTACACCGAGTTCAGCACCATGAACGCGAGACCAGGTCCGCGCTCGCGTTCGTGCTCGCTGCCGGCCCGGATCGCCAGCGTGATGGAGACTTTCGGCTCCATGGGCCGCTGCGCGACATAGATCGTCAGGCCGTTGCGCAAGCGGTGGACCGTGACCCCTGTCGGATCGTCGGGCGAGGGCGTCGCGATCAGCTCGGGCAGCGCCGTGGCAGCCACGATGTCCGCCCAGGGATCGACAGCGATCTCCGCGGGGGGCGCGGCGAGCTCGGGTGTCGTCGCAGGCCCGGCGAGCTTGACCATCATCGCGCCCGCCGCCGCCGCCATCGCCGTGTAACCCAACACCCGCAGCCGCGCCGGTGCGATTGTCTTGCGCAGCGCGGTCAGCAATTCGTCCATCGTCGCGAATCGGGCCTCGGGGGCGCGCGCGAGGCCGCGCAACACCACAGCGCGCACGGCCCGGGGGATCCGGCGTGGGCCATTGTCCAAGTCCACTTCGAGGCCGGTCAGGACGGCTCGGGCGATTTCGGTGTACGTCGAACCCTTGAACGGGCGCCGGTCGTACAGCATCTCGAACAGCGAGACGCAGAACGCAAACTGGTCGGTTCGCGCGTCTGGGTCGGCCCTGGCAAGCTGCTCGGGGGCCATGTAGGCCGGTGTTCCGAGCACCGTGCCGGCGCCCGTGAGATCAACGGAAAGCGGTCGACGACCTGTGGTTGGCGTCGGTACTCCAGGTCCCAGATCTTGGGTCGGAAAAGACTCCGGGTCCGGGGCGCCTGCAGGAGCCCGGGCGAGGCCAAAGTCGACGACGCGCGCGCGTGCGCTGTCGTCGACGATCACGTTGTCGGGCTTGAAGTCGCGATGGATGATCGACTCGCGATGGGCGCACGCGAGGCCCTCTCCAGCGCCCAGAAACACCTCGACGATCGCGCGCCACGGCTTGCCTTTGCAGAACACCCGTAAGGTGCAGCCCCGAATCAGCTCCATCGCCATGTAGACGCGTTCACCGTCGTCGCCGACCTCGTACACGTGAACGATATTTGGATGGGACAGCCTCGCGATGGCTTGGGCCTCGCGCATCAGTCGCTCGCGCCCTGAGAGGTCGACCGCGAGATTGCTGCGCAGCAGCTTGATTGCGACATCGCGATCGAGTTCGTCGTCGTGGGCCGAGTAGACCACGCCCATCCCACCCGCACCGATTCGGCGTACGATGCGGAATCGTCCGATTTGCGTGGGCTCCGCTTGGGCCGCGCGAGAAGCCGCGGCGTCGAGCGCCTCGCGAGCCGAGGTCGCGAGCTCGCCATCGCGTGCCATCACCATCGTCTCGTTGGCTGCGACGTCGGCTGCGACCGTCGCAAGCTCGGGATCATCGGGATCCGACGGCACGTGGGAGATCGTACGGTGTCACTTGGGTTGGTCGCAACTGTTGTTACCTCGGCCCATTGGTCGAGGTCGGGCGATCGCGCCGACGGCCGCGGCGAGGCAGGCCGCTGCGCCTGGGCTACAGTGTCGCTGGTGTCGCGGCCCCTACTGCCAATGCAGACGATCTGGGTGCTGACCATCACCTACGGCGCGTTCTATTTCTGCCGGACCAACATCTCGGCGGCACTGCCAGGCATCAAGGCCGAGTTCGCGCTCGACAACGCCGACATGGGGCTGGTGCTCGGCGCTTCGAAGCTTGCGTACGGTGTCGGCCAGCTGATCAACGGACAGCTTGCCGAGCGGTTTTCGGCCCGCCGCATGCTGGCCGTGGGCATGCTCGGATCCGCTGCGCTCAACGTGGCGTTCGGATTTGGCGCCGGCATCGAACTGTTGCTGTTTGTGTGGGCGTGCAACGGCTACGCCCAGGCGCTTGGCTGGACACCGACGATGCGGGTGGCCGCGAACTGGCTGGAACCCGCCGCCCGCGGTCGAGCGATCGGGATCATCGGTACCGGCTATCAGGCGGCCGCGGCGCTGACCTACCTGATCTCTGGTATCGCCGTGGAGCACTTTGGCTGGCGCGGCGCGCTGTACCTGCCGGCGCTGCTGCTCGCGGCGGCGGCGGTTCATGTGCTCGTGCGGCTGCGCGAGCGCCCCGAAGCTCCGGCGCAC
>CANLQR010000666.1 GCA_947492135.1 Deltaproteobacteria bacterium
CTGCACGATCTCCTCGACGCAGCGGGTGCGCCCACTGTGGGGTGGGCCCACGATCGCGACGAGCGCGGGTGGCCGCGTGGCGGCAAAGCTCTGCAACAACTCTGCGAGCGAGGCGCCTCGGTAGGGCCACCGCGAGGGCAATCGCCAGGGTGCCGGAGGTGCCATCCCCCCTTGCCCGCGGGCGAACAGATGCAGCTGCTCCAATCGATGGATAAGCACGCGATCATCCGCCAGTCGACGTGCGAGATCGGGCTCCAGCAGGCTACTCATGAGTTCGCGGACATCGACCGGCACCGCGGACCAGCCCGGCAGTCCCGCGAGTCGCTCGCGCAACCGGGCATGGTCGAGCGCAAGCACCAGCTCCGGGTGGCGGAACGGCAACTCCCCGGTGAGCCGCGCGACCAACAGGCAACCCAGCCCAAAACGATCGGCGGCTGCCCCTCCACCCCCGGAGAAGACCTCGGGCGCGATGAACCCGGGCGACCCCGACCCCACGCGGCCGAGTTCCGCGAGATCGACGAGCACGCAGCCGTGGGTCGTCGTGCGAATCACGTTCGCGAGGCTGACGTCACCGTGGTGGGTGCCTGCCGCGTGGATCGCAGCCAGAGCGCGGGCAATCCCAAGGGCCTCGCCCAACACCTGCTCGAGACCCGCCGGTCCCAACCCAAGCGGAGCCCCCTCGACCCAATCCGTGATCATCCAGACGCGTCCGCTGGGAGCCACCCAAAGCTCGCGCGGCGCGGGCAGGTGTGGCGAACACACCCGACGCAGGACCGCGAACGCCTGGCGGACGATCCCGATCGCTGCGGAGTCGACCGGCTTGCAAACCACCCGGGTCCCGCCGTGCTCCCGCGCGATGAAGGTGCCGCCCTCGCCACCATGGGCCAGCCGTGCAGCCTGCGGGTATCGCAACTCCAATTCGCCTACGGGATTGGCATCGAGGTTGGCGATCGGATCCTGCACGACAGCGCTCGGGATATACCATGTCACCGTTGTTGCGGAACGGCGAGCACGATCGACGCTGACTGCCAACCAAAGTCGAGCGACTGCCCCTGCCTAGAAATGAACAGCGACGGCCAAGCCGCCACCGACAAAGTGGCGCGTACTGCCCAGACGGGCATGCAGTCGGTAGTCGGCCGAGATGCGGAACGAAAGCGTCGGCGCAACCCAAATCGCCAACCCAAGTGACGCCCACAGGCCGCCCCACATCCGCCGGCCGGAGAACGGACGACGCTCGAACACCAGCGACGTGGCCAGGCTGGCCGAGGGCTCCAGCCGCCTCCCCACCGGCAGGAAACCGCGGACGCCCAGGAGGTCCCAGGCGGTGGTCGCAACCGGAGCGTCGATGATCACGGGCACGCCTTCGTCGTCGACGCCCTCGCGTTGATCGACGTCCCCGACCCAGGTCGCGAGCTGTGTGAACACTCCGAAGTGGCGATGAGGCCGCAGACCCAGCGCTCCGGCGAGCCCCGCGCTCCACAACTGGCGCCCACCCGGGAGCCGCGGCGCGTAAGGAAGAATGACGCCGAGCTCCAGCCAGCCAGCACCCGTGAACACGCCGCGGGTCAGGCGGCCGCCGGGCGCCGCGGGTGGTGCAGGCAGCGGCGCTTCGTCGGAACCCACGGCATCGGTGCCAGACTGGGCGCTGGGTTCGGCCTCTGAGCGCGGCGCAGCTTCGGTCGCGGACACCACGCGCGGTCCCAAAAACCCCAGGAGCAGCAGGTGAACGATACTCACGGTCGGTGCCCCCGCAGCGCGACCGCCGGCTCGCTGGCCACCTCCACGGGTCCGCCGCGGTCGAGCTGCCCCAGAGCCATCCTCGCCGCGTCCGCCATCTCGGGATCATCCTCGTTGCGGGCGGCAAACTCGAGAAAACCGCGGGCCTCCTCACCACCCACAGACGCGAGCGTGTCGTACAACCGCCGGGCTTGATCGGTGTCGGCGAGCCGCACGTGACGCACGAGCGCTGCGGCGTGCTCCGGGCCGCCGACGGTGCCCAGGCACTCGACGGCGGCCGCGACGACGCGCTCGTCCTCGTGGGTCAGCAGTTCGGCGACCTTTGTGGAAACCGCCCGCCACCGCTGCCTGGCGACCTTCTCGAGGGCAATCACGACGATCTCGGGATCGGCTGCCCCCAGCAGCCGGACCGCGTCGGCTTCACTCCCGGCCACGAGCTGAAGCTTCGCATCGAGGACCGACACCCCGCGCGCGAGTGCGATGGGAACGTCCTGCTCAGCGACCAGCGTTCCGTCGCGACGCTCGAGCTCGATCGTCGCCTCCAGAGCCTTGCCAAGCACGGCCTGATGTCCAGCGGGGACCTCGGCGGCAAGCTCGACCCGCAGGACCCGACCGCCATCGGCGCCCGCAACCTCGCCAAGCCGTACTTGCGTGCTCAGCACGGGCACCGGCCCGTTGGCGGGGTCGACGAAAGACTCGGACAGCAGCGTGGCCTCGCGGAGCATCGAGCGGACCGCTGATTGGTCGACGACCACGCCATCCACCGCGTGAATCGTCGCGGACTCGATGCGCAGCTCGAAGCCCTTGCGCACCGGCGCCGGCTCGCTCCCGCACGCCAAGACCCCGGCGAACGCCCACAATCCGAGTCTCGCGCTCCGCATGCTCAGACCATGATCCTAGCAGGACTGACCCAAACGACGATCAGCCGATCGCCGTGCTCAATGTCGAGGCTGTGACGAACGCCGCGTGTTGGCCCCCCAGCGTGGCGAAGGCGTCCGCATAAGCGGTCGCGGCGAGCTCGACCGACGGGATCTCCGGGGCCAGGGCCACCGCGTTCACGAGCCTCGCCGATGGCATCCCACAGGCCACCAACGCCGTGAATAGCCTCGGGTCGACCGCAAGATTGATCGCGATTCCCTGAACCGAGACGCCGCGACTCACGTGGACGCCGATCGATCCCAGCTTCCCGGCGTCGTGCCAGACGCCGAGCGGATCGGTGGTGAACCGAGCCCCTTCGACCCCGAGCGCCGCGAGCAACGCGGTTGCGGCGTGACCGAGCCGGGTGACGTGGCGCCTCACCTCGACGCCGATCCGGACAACCGGGTAGGCGACGAGCTGTCCCGGTGCATGCAGAGTCACCTGACCACCCCGCGGGCTCTCGCAGACCTCGACGCCGAAGTCCGCGAGCTGAGCATCGCTCCACAGCACGTCGGCGCGCTGACCACGCCGGCCGAGGGTCAGCGTGGGTGGATGCTCCACCAGCAACAGGGTGTCCGGCTGAGTTCCGGCGACCACCGCGTCGCGCAGTCGAAGCTGCATGCCGAGCGCGGTGGCAAAGCGCAGCCGCCCCAGCCACACGGCGCGAAGCGCAGTCGCCGCCATTTCTCAGCTGTCGAGGCCTGCGACCGACTCGATCACCGTCGGGTCGAGGACGAAGACCTCGATCGTCAGACGCTGAACGCCAATGCCCTGCTCACGGAGCCACCCAGCGAACTCGCCGACCCCGATCACGCGGGCGTCGGGCAGAAGCTCGTCAGCACCGTCCGCCATGGTGAACGCGAGCACGCCTGCGCATCCGTTGCGTTCGGGTTCACCTTCCCAGGCCTTGGGATCGAGCGCGGCCCGCCGCGGCACGATCACGACGAAGAGCCGTCCGTCCTCCTCTTCGGACTCGGGGTCGTCCACGACCAGCCGACCGATCCCCCTGCCCGGCGGCAACGTCGCCTGCAGGCCGTAGCCCTCGCGGCGCAGCCAGATCCTCACGAGAGACTCGAGGGATCTTGCCCCAAGCGACTGCAACCACTGGATAAACTGGCCCGTCGTTTCTTGCTCGACGTTGTGGAGCGCCTCCCGCAGTGAGGCCTCGGAACGGGCGGCGCGCTCAGGGACCCGGGTGCCCTGAAGCTGGTAGCGCGCGTCACCCCGAGCCGCAAAGCGAGACGCCCGGCC
>CANLQR010000667.1 GCA_947492135.1 Deltaproteobacteria bacterium
GCGTACGCGCAGTTCTACACGGTGATGGTGGAGGCCGACCTCGAGTGGCAAGAGGAGATCTTGGACGCGTTCGACGGCACGCTCGATGACTGCGGATTCCGGCGCTACGACAACTGGGGCACCGGCAAGAGCGAGGAAGTGCTGTGGGAGGATGCCGGCGACGTGACGTTCGTCCTCGGCGATGTCGCGGTTCCCGGTGTCGAGTACGGCGATCCGGTGTCGGTGATCGGCTACGACGCGAACCCCGGAGATCTCGGCGTTACGCCCGCGCACCTGGCTCCCCACGGCATGCTCGCGACCGGCGATACCACGCCACCGATGGATCTCGGGGGCGTCGTCGTACTTCCGGAACTCATCGATCTCCACGCGCCAGCACTCGATGGCTCGGCCGTCGTCGATCACTCGAGCATCGACGTATCCTGGGAACCATCCACTCAGGGTGTTCCCCTCGAGATCAGCCTGAACGTGAGCGTCTCGGGCGACTGGGCTATCAGGCTGTTTTGTCGCGTCGCGGACGACGGCGAGTTCCGGATCCCCGTCGAGCTCGCGCAGCTGCTACCGCTGCCGACCGAAGCGGGCCTGTGGATGCGGAGGGCGGACATCCGCGTGATTCCCATCGACGACGGCGGCGTGCTCGTCACCGCCGGTGCGAGTACCGCGGGACAGATCACGATCGAGTAGCCGGCGAACCCGGACCGCCGCGACGACCGTCGACGATGGGGAACAATGTGTGGGCGGGTGGGCGTCGGGTGGAGATGCAAAGCCGGAGTTCGATGGCGCTCGCTACGCTTGTGCTGAGCCTCGCATGTGGATCGTCGGCGCCGACCGTACCGCCCGCTGCGCGCGGAGGTGGGCCGCGAGCCGAGCTTGCGCACCGCTCGATGGTTGATCCGTCACCGGGCACCGGGCCCGCGGTCGCATCACCGCCGGTCGCCCCACCCACGCCAGTCGCGGTGCCGAGCGAGGCGCCAGCGATTGCCGCAACACCAGCCTCACCCGACGCCGATCCCGCGAGGCTCGAGGCACTGCACGCGGCTTACGAGCACGCCGATCCCAAGGGTGAGGATGCCTACGAGATCCAGCAGACGCGTGCCTGGCACAAGCAGGACTACAAGCGACTCATGCTCGCGGCCACGCGAGGTGACAGCAAGGCGCTCGGTAAGCTGCTCGCGCTGGTGCTCGATGGCGCCGGCGCGGAGATCCACGCCGCGAATCTGGAGCAGCTCATGCTCGGCTACGGCGACGAGCGGTTCGCCGCGGCGCTCGGTGGCCAGGCCCGCAACGTGGTGGCCGAGGTCCACGGCATGCTCGATTGGTCGCAGCAGATGATCGAGACGAGCGCGGCCGAGCACTACCGGCAATCGCACCCGCGGACGTTCGCGGTTGTGGGCACGCGGTGAGGCTTTGCTGGTCGCGAGCGGCGGGCGTGGTGCCTTTCACTCGACGGCGCACTCGACCGGCGCGCAGTCGCACAACGCCGGCGCGGGCGGCGACACGTTGGGCGCGCAGGCGCCGACGTGGTCGGTGTCACCGCTGCCCACCGCGGACCACGGGCCCAAGGGGCCGCCACACAGCCGCAGGATCTCACCGTCACTGGGGATCGCCGAGCACTCGTAGGGGCACTCTTGGTCGAGGCTCGCCTCGCATCGGCTCGCGACCGACTCGACTGTGCACGACGCGACGTCCGCGATCGTCACGACCTCTACCCACCGGCAGCGCACGCTGTAGCCGTCGAACGAGAAAGGCGGTGCCGCGGCGCACTCGGGCTCGAGCGCGTGGGCTTGGCAGGCCGATGCGAGGCCCACGAGGCAGTCGGACTCGAGAAACGGCGAGATCTGGGCCGCGCAGCCCGCCGGCAGCGCGTCGTCGACGGACGTGTCACCGGACTCCGCCACGGTCGTCGTGGACTCCGCACCACCGTCGGAGGCGGCGGCTCCACAGGCTGCGCAGCACAGGATCATGAGGGTGCGAGGGCTCGCCACCAGCACAGCATACTTCGCGGGTTCTCTGTGGCCAGCCAGCATTTGACGATCGTGACACAGGCGCTGTGGCATTGACCGTCTCCGCGTCGCGACCAGGAGGGCACGGCCGGCGGGAGTCATCAGACCTCGTCGCCGTCATCGTCGTCGTCGTCCACGCGGGTCGGCGCACCGGCGCGATCATGTCAGCCGTGCCCAAGCGCGCCGCGGCCCACCACAGCGCAGCTCGGGCAGGCGCGACCCCGCGTCGTCGCACCCTGCGCGAGCCTTCGCAGATCCGTCGGATCGCGCGCGGGCGGCCCCCGCAGGCCCGCCGGACTTTGTCGTTGCACACGCGATCGCCAGCGGCGCACGCTAGCCGCATGGGAACTTGGGGTGCCGGACCTTTCGCCAACGATGGTGCGCTCGACTACGTCGGCTCCGTCATCGATTTCCTGATGAAGCCCGTCGACGCGTTTGTCGCCTCTCCCGAGATCGACGAGACCTTCGATCCGGCGTTCGCTGCGATCGAACTCTTGAACGAGGTCATGCGAGTGACGCCTTCGCGGCCGTATCGTCGCGAGGGCTTCGACCCGGCGCCCATTTCGCAGGCGATGATCTCTTGCTTCGACTCGCAGATCGACGGCATGGGTCCCGACGAGGTGTTCAAGGTCGAACAGCGCGCGGCGCTGGTGAGCGCGCTCGAGACCTTCGTGGCCTTCACGAAGCGGTGAAACCGACCGTGCTATCGTAGTCGACGTGGACGACGATTCCAGCACGTCGACGGTCGGTTCCTCGGCGGACAGCACCGGCGTGACGACCTCCGGTGTCGCAGTGACTTCGGCCCCGGCGTCCACGGACACGGGCTCCGATCTCGGCTGCGTGTGCCCGCAGAACTATGCTCCGGTTTGCGGCAAGAACGGCACGACGTACGACAACGCGTGCGCGGCCGCCTGCGCAGGGGTCGAGGTGAGGCGCGACTGACAGTGTGCGGGCGATTGCTCGGGTGACAACTGTGCGGTCACCTCCGATGGACTCAACGTGGGGTTCGCCGCGCCCGCGCTGCTGCTGCTCGCGCTGTTGCGTCGTTTCAGTGGTCGGGGAAGGTGATCCGCAGCGTCAGATGGGCGTCGCCGGTGATCACGTCCCGGTAATCGGTGGCACTGGGCGCGAACGACTCGGCGACGCACGAGGGCACGAGTTCGTCCTGGAGGCGGCTCACCTCGCGCCCCTTCTCATCGGTCCCGAGCACGACCGTGACACTCTCGGGCATGCCCTGCTGCATGACGTTCGAGGCTCGCAGACAGCTCTCGAGTGCGGGGACTGCCGCGGTCACCCGCTCGCGGAGCTCGGCCTCGGACTGCGGGCGACGAGCGGACGCCATCAGCATCACCGAGCCGAATGACACTTTCAGCGCCGCCCAGTTTCCGGGGGCTCGTGGCAGCGGAGGATCCAGATCGACGATCGCTCGCAGCGACCCGCAGTTGCGCGGCGGCACCGGATGGTCCTGGGGCACGCACTCCGGGCCGCCCAACGCGTCGATGATGGTGACCACGGTCTCCCACGGAGTCGCGGCCGGCCCGCGAAACCGCACGACCGGATCGTGGCCTGCCGCGAACGACTCGCTCGCGACGCGGCGCATCGCTGCCAGATCGTCGAGCGCGATCAAGCTCGTGGGAGCGCCACACAGCGACACGCTGACCTGCGCGCCGTCGAATACTGCATCGACGCCGCACGGTGGGTGGACCTGCTTGCCAGCGGTGGGGTCCCAGGTCCATGCGGGTGAAATACGAAACCCCTCGACGGCCGGCTCTCCGGCCACCGCGAACCTCAGCTTGAGTCGGCCCGCACGCGAGGCCGTGTACAGCACGTCGATCACCGTGCCGAACGCCAGCGCGCGATCCGCATGCACGGCGTCGTCGATGATCGCCGCGCGGCCG
>CANLQR010000668.1 GCA_947492135.1 Deltaproteobacteria bacterium
GCAGGTCACCGAGATCGCGGGCTACACCGATTGGGTCTTGATCGTTTCTGCCCGCAACGAGCGACAGGTCGCTGCGATCGCGCAAGCCGTCAGCATCGCAGCGCGGGCCGCTGGCGCCCTGCAGCTCGGCGTGGAAGGCACTGGAGAGCACCTCTGGGATCTGATCGACTTCGACGATTTCATGGTGCACGTGTTCTTCCATCCCGTGCGCACGCACTACGATCTGGAGAGCATGTGGAGCGACGCTCCGCGAGTCGCCCTCAACCTCCCGCCGGACGTCACCGACACCAGCGAGCTCGAGACGCTCGCTCTTCCTGACGACCTGCCCGCGTACCACGGCGACGCGACCTTCGGCGGATTCGACGACGAGTTCGGCGACCCACCGCCGCGGACGGCGACGCGACCACGGCTTCCGCCGCGCCCCCGTCCGCGCCGCGCCGTCAGCGTCACGCCCGAGGATTCGCTCATGGGCGAACCGCTTGCCCTCGGTCATGACGACGACTTCGACGACGCCGGCGACGACCTCCCCGACGACGAGGACGACGACGCGCTGGCCGACGACGACGCGCCGGCCGACGACGATGCACTGGCCGACGACGACGCGCCGGCCGACGACGACGCGCTGGCCGACGACGACGCGCTGGCCGACGACGACTTCGGGGACTACCCGGCGGCCGACTCGACTCCCCACGGCGCGCCGACGGTGGCCGTGAAGCCTCGCCGCGATCCCTCGTGATCGCTCTGGGGGCGCGGGCGACTCCGCTCGCGCCGCGTGCACAGCCATGCGCATCACGATCCTTGCCCAGGGCCGCAAGCTCGACCGGACGATGGCGGGGTTGTGCGATGACTACGTTCGTCGCTCACACTCACTGATCGCGTTCGAGCTCGTCGCAGGCTGCACGGCGCGCAGCCAGTGGGAGCGTGCGCATGCGTTCGGCGGCCCGATCGTCGTACTCGACGAGCGCGGAGCGCCCTGGAGCAGCCCCGAGCTCGCCGGCCGCCTCGGTGGCTGGCGAGACGCCGGCTGCCGTCACGTCGCTTGCCTCATCGGAGGCGCCGACGGGTTCGACGACACCGAGCGCGCGCGAGCCGACGAACTCTTCTCGCTCTCGCGGCTGACGCTGCCCCATCGTCTTGCGCAGCTGCTGCTTTGTGAGCAGCTCTATCGGGCTGGGACGATCCTCGTGGGCCACCCCTACCACCACGGCTGAACTCTTGCCTGCAACGGCGGGCCCCCGACCGTCGACCTCCGCGGTCGATGCTCCTGGACGCCTTGCTGCCCCGCTGTTGTCTGGGTTGCTCGCTCCTGCTCCGACACGCCGCGGTGCTCGAGCTATGCGCACGTTGTGCCGCAGACACCGTGGCGCTGCCCAGCCCGTGGCGGTGCGTCGACGGGATCACCGCCCGTTTCGCCTACGACGGGGCATTGGCTGCGGCGATGACCCGCTGCAAGTACGGCGCAGATGCTGCACTCGCTGGACCACTGGGCCGCGCGCTGACCGACGACCCGATGTGGTCGGCCGCGCCCGATGGCCAGGCCTGGGACCTCGTCGCGTGCGTTCCCATGCACACCTGGCGGCGAATCCGCCGCGGCTTCGATCACGCCGCACTCATGCTGAGTCATGCCCACCGCGCCGTACCCCGTGCCAAAGTGTGCCCCGGACTGCTCGTGCGCGTGCGCAACGACCTGCCCCAGGCTTCACTGCCCGCAACGACGCGGCGCCAGAACCTGGCGGGGGCGTTTGCGGTGGCCCGAGCCGCGCCACCGCTGGCCGGGGCGCGGGTTCTCGTGGTCGACGACGTGACCACCACCGGCGCCACGCTCCGCGAAGCGATCGCGGTCCTGCGGGCGGCGGGAGCCGTCGCGTCCGCACTCGCGCTGATGCGCACGCTGCCGACATGAGCGCCAGCGCCGAGGGCAAGGACATCGCCGCTTGCCCGATCTGGCGCCCGCGGCGTACAAAGCCCCCCCGTGGGCCGCGCCAACGCCAAGGCCGAACGCACGGCGCCCGATGCGACGCTGGCGCTCAATCGCCGCGCTGGTTTCGACTACGAGATCATCGAGCGGTTCGAGACCGGCGTCGTGCTGACCGGCAGCGAGGTGAAGTCCATTCGCGACGGACGGGTCAGCCTGACCGAGGCCTACGCCCAGGTCGAGCGCGGCGAGATGTGGTTGCTCGGTGCGCACATCGCCGAGTACGTGCTCGCCCATCGGCGAAACCACGAGCCGATGCGTCGCCGCAAACTCCTGATGCATCGCCGCGAGATCGACAAGCTCGCCCAGGCGGTTGCCCGTGGCGGACTGACGTTGATCCCACTGCGGGTCTATCTCAAGGGCCCCAAGATCAAGCTCGAGATCGGCTTGTGCCGCGGCAAACAGGTCCACGACAAGCGCGAGCAGGTCAAAGAACGCGAGAGCAAGCGCGAGATGGATCGCGCGTTTCGGGATCGGCGATGAATGACCCGCGCCAGCAGGCCCTTCACACCGCGTCGATGTGGCTGGACACCGCGAAGCGACGCGCGCTTGGCAGTGGCGAGTGCATGGAACTCGTCGACGCTTTGGGTCTGGTCCCGGGATTGCTGCGCACGGCCGTGGGCGTGCTCTCGTGCCAGCGCGACGGTGCGGCCGTCGACGCGCTGCTGGCACTGCCCGCGGGGGTCCCCGGCTGGGTCGAGGCCCGGTACGGCGGCTTCGCGCGTGGAGTCGTTCGCGCCCGCGTCGACGGCCGCCCGGTGGTCCCGATGTTGGCGCTCGATTTTCGACGCTCGCGCTCAGCCAGCTTCGAAGACGCCCTCGGCCGCGCGCGTCAGGTGTTCGGAGACGCGCTCGAACAGCTCGAGGTCGACGGCCACATTCACTATCGCTTCGCGCTCGAGGCCGGCCGCGGCACGCTAGCCGGACGCGCAGCTGCGGTCGCGCAGGACGTCCAGTGGCTACACGGGCGGCTCGGCAAGCTGCGCAGCACCCGGACGTGGGTCAACGGTTGGTGTTTCGATGAGCACAGCGTCGTGCGCCCCGCGGTGCAGGTCCACTTCGTCCGCGCCTGGCTGAGCTGGGCCGCTCGCCAGGTGGCCACGGCGCCATGACGTCTGCCGCCGAGTTCCGCACCGAGTTGGCCCGACTCCTGCGCGCCGGGGCCCGCGGTCTGTGGCTCGCCACCGACGATGAGGCCCGCGCACTGGCCGTGATCGACGACGTCGGCCGCGAGCTGGGATGGCCGGTCCACACCTGGAGCGCCGCGGCGGGTACCGACGGCGAAGGCGTGGCACGCCCCGTGACGGAGCTCCTCGAACGACTCCGCGGAAATCGCGACGAGGCAGTGTGGGTGCTGCTCGACACCGGAGGTCTGCTCGATCTGACCGCGCTGCGCCGATGCCGAGAGCTCGCCCAGCGTGTCCACGGACCCGCGATCGTCCTGCTCGAGCGCTCGGCCGCGATCGCCAGCGCGCTCACGCGGATTCCCGAGCTCGTCTACCTGACGCTGCCACCACCCGACGCCGCCGAACTCACCGAGCGCCTGCTATCCATCGCGGACACGTTGCAGACCGGTGGTTGGCAACACGCAGCGGATCGCCTGGACCGCGGCGCCGCCGCGATCGTCGGCGCTGCGGCGGGCCTGCCTGCCTATGCGTACGAGCGCATCCTCGCCGAGGCTGTGCTCGCCTGTGGACTCGAGGTCGAGGCGATCGTCGGATACATCCGCGCCAGCAAGCCTCAGCTGCTCGGTCGAGACGGCCTGCTCGAGCCGATCGCAGCCTGGGCAGCCCAACGACTCGGTGGCCTGGAACGACTCAAGGCCTGGCTGGCCCTGCGCAAGCTGACCTTCACCCCGGCCGCGGCCGCGGCGGGCATCGGCCCTGCCCGTGGTTGCTTGCTGGTGGGCGTCCAGGG